>NZ_CP119574.1:602960-904440 GCF_029278605.1 Cupriavidus sp. WKF15 | reverse complement strand
AGCGACATCCGGTGCAATATCGAACGATGCAAGCCCTGTCAGCAGGCCTTTAATCAGGCGCTGGTTCCAGTGATTCGATTCGAGATAGCCAGGTGAGCGGTCGTACTCGCGAACAGGTAGTGGGAGAACACAAACGCCAGCACCAGCACGGCGGCAATCGAGAGCCAGCCCATCCCGCTGGCGGCGATGGCATCGCGCATATCCGCGGAGAACCATGCGATCACGCCAAGCTTGTTGAGCTGCTCCGCGAGCATGACCAAGGCGCTGAACCAGATCAGGGTGTCCCATGCGCTCTTTTCCGATAGCACGTCGTCCGAGTCGATCGTGCCGGTAATGATCAACGCGAACAGGCAGAGAAAGGCGACCGCGGTCGGGTCGAGGGTATATGCATCGTCTCAGATCATCGCCGGCAGATTGGCCCACAGAACCGGCATCACGGCGAAGACACCCATCATGACCCGCTCCTTGCCACTTAGCGGCCCCATGCGGGCAAGCTCGCCTTTGGCGTAATCGATCGCGTTGGGCGTCGCCTTCAGTTCGGGCGGACTGATTACGTAAATGACAAGCGGCATCAGCAGCAGGCAGAGAAGGCCGGGCACCAGCATGACGCGATCACGATTGCCATCATCGCCATCACACCGATCGGCATCACCTTGAGAATAATCGCGACGATCGTGGTTAGGAAGATGACCACCAGATCCCAGGCGTTTTCCTTCAGGCCCGCCGGCGGGGGCATCAGCAGCAGCGTGACCAGCACGACCGTACTGATTATGGCCGGCGTCAGCCGGAACGGCACCACCCATGAAATAGCGATAGATCGCGACGATCTTTGCGAGCATCTCCGAACCTCCTCGAAAAGGACGCGGTGAACAAGTACGGCCGAAGCTCTCGCGTCTTTCGATGCCCACTGCGCCTCCCGGCGGCGTGGCACTCTTTCCCCACTCTGAATTCCTGAACGACGGACTTCGCGAGCAGAAGTGAATCTTTTCGAAGAAAAAAATAAGAAATTACAAGGGTGAAGTTCGGGGAGGCGTTGAAGGGGGGCGACGACCGGTGAGTGGCTTCGCATCTAAGCGCCGCTCGTCGTTCCCGATGGCGTGCCGTCTTCCTCATGACTCATCGCACAGCCTCATGGAGCGACTTTTCGCCAGCCCTGGTCGGGATCAAAAGACTTTGTCGCCTCCGCTTTCGCGGCACCATTGGCGCCCAGGTCACGCTCGTAGACCTGGCCATCGTGGCTCACCATGAAGCTCATCACGCCTGTGTCCTGGTAACGGACGGGCCAGGCAATGACCGCAAAGCCGCCGAACAGCTTGCCATTCAGGAGGTAGTCGAACGCCCCGCCGGGCGCATGCGGGCCTTGCGAAGTGAGGAGCTTGTAGTGATAGCCGTAGTAGCCGTCCTTGCTGGCATGGCGCGTGCCGGCGCCGTTGAAACCCGGGCCAAGCGGACTTTCCGGCTCGCCGGGGCGGGTCGGCCAGTACAGTCCGTCGTGCCTGCCCGGGGCACTCGACAATTTGGACGCATAGGCAAGCATGTGGCTCCCGTCATGGGGAGTCTGGGCATATTCGTTCTGGGCATCGTGGATGGCCAGCATGGTCTGAATGACGGCCAACTCGTTTCGTCCGATCCGTCGCACGCGCATTTCCTCCGCGCCGGCACGCGTGTCGAACTGCCAGCCCTTTCCCGACCCCGACTTTTCCAGCGGAATGGGTAGCGTCCAGCCATCGTCGCCGACTGCTATTTCGGCGCGGCGGTCAGTCTGCTTCACTGTATGCGACTTGCCCCAGGCCGCGAGGAACTGGTACCGGACGTCGGCACCGACGGGCGGTATCAGGTCACGATAGTTCGCGCCCAGCAGGCGCTTCATGGCCGCCTCGTCATCGTTGAGAACGGCATCGCCAAACGCAGTCATCGCCGCTTCGGGCGTGGCGAAAACCTGGTTCGCGTGCGCGGCAGCGACACTCCCCAGCCCCAGCAGCAACGCGGCGGCCGCATAGTAAGCCATCAGGCTCGGTTGCCTCCGGCGAGAGATCCCTGGTGAGTACATGCCTGTGCCTCCCTAGCGCCGACCGCCACCACGTCCGCCACCGCCGCCGCGTCCGCCGCCACCGGCGAACCCTCCGCCACTGCCACGCCCGCCGCCGCTATAGCCCCCGCCATATCCATGCGCACCGCCCCCGGACCGGTTGAAGCCGGACGACTGGATACTAGACTGCCCCCGATTCACATCGCGTGGCGCAACGTTGCGGTTGACCCCCTGGAAGGCGTTGTCGCGGCCACCGAAACCGGCGCTGTACCGGTCCGCGGCCCGGGCCCGATCCGATGTGGCGACCCTGTTCCCAGCCCCGGCGCGGTCGGAAGTGCCGACCCTGCCGGCGCCGCTGGCGCGATCACCCACGCCAGCCCGATCGCTGATGCCGGCACGGTTGGCAACCCCGGCCCGATCGGCCACGCTGGTGCGGCCGCCGGCGCCGGATTCGCGGCCACGAAAGTCGCCGCGCCGGTCGGCGCCAGCCACATTGCGGCCGAACTTTTCGCGCGACGCACTATCCCGGTAGGCAACACCCTTGCGGTGACTCGCATCGTGCTGCCAGCGCCCGCCCTGGAACTTGCTGCTGTCAAGACGGTGATCGACATGGGCACCACGGTTGATATCGATATTGATGTTACCCCCGCCCCAGTTGCAGTTGCCGAAGATCGCGCCGGCGGCCGCGAAGCCGATGCCCCAGGCAAAGCCACTGAGGAACGCGCCGCCGGGATAATAGGCGGGGTAAGGGGGCCAGTAGTAATAGGGGTATGCCGGGTACGCCCATCCGCCATAGACGACGGCGGGATCATAGGCGGGCACGTAGATGACGTCGGGGTTGGCCGGTTCTATACGCACAATCGTTGGCGTGATGGCATCGGCCGTGGTTGCCTGTTCGACTGTCACGCGCTGCTGCTCGTTGGACTGAAGATGTCCTGAATCCCGCGCCCGCGCGCGCAGTCGCTGTATTGCTGCCAGCACGTCCTTTTCCTGGGCGAGGACCGCGTCACCGAGCTTCTGGGTCCAGTCGATCTTGTCATTCATCGGCTCGAGGATCTGCGGAAAGGCGACCAGCGACTTGACGCTGACATCCCACGATTCGTTTTGCACCGCCTGGACCGCGTCGTCACCCTTGAGATTCGGGTGGGCCTTGACCCAGCGCGCGGCGTACACGATCTCCAGCGGATACGTCGAAGCCATCAGCACCTGGGAAAGCACCGAATCGGAGTAGAGCGCGATGGGCGCAACCAGCGCTTCAATTTCCTCCGGCTTGAAAGCAGGTGCCGCGGGGGCCTGAGCCCCGACAACGCCCGACGCCAGACCCAGCCCCGCGATGACCCACACACAGAGCGTCCGAACCCACCGCTTGCTACGTGGAAACATGGCTGCGCCCCTCGATCGATGGACATGCATGAATACATGCCGATATCCGCACTTCCCAGGCGATATCCGTGTCAGGAAGCAGACGTCGTCCGCCTCATACGCCCTCTGACCATAGAGCGGGTGTGAAGTAATTGCAACCTACCTCATGAATTAGTAGAGACAGGGCCATCCGAAGATGGATCCGCTCGACGGCGGATGCCTTCGATCCATGGTCTGTTCGAGACGGGCGCCATAACACGACATTCGTCCATTCTGCCGGCCGGGACGTTCCGGCGTCGGCTTGATGGCTTGAGGCTGCACGCCCTAACTGTTCGGCGGCACGGTTGCACTCGAGGAATCCCTGCCCTATGGTCATATGGCGAATTCGGCGGAATGTGACTTAGCGCGGACGTCGGGTTGTCATCGAGAGACGAATAAGACAGATCACGGAACGGCACTAGCGACCGTTCAACCTGCGGCACACCCGGATGCTTGGACGGACAGGCGTGGATTCACGGTCAAGCAACTGACAACGTATGGATACGGGTGGCGCCCGGCTCCACTGGAAGAGCGGAGGCGTAAAGGATGGGAAACACGCGACAAGTCAGCCGGCTCGACGCGAGAAATGGCGAGCACCGGCCCGCGAAGCCTGGCTGGAACCGTCTGGGTGTCACGATCGTCCTTGCGATCGCGGCCGCCTCGGCTCACGCGGAATCGCGGGATGCGAACGGGTGGAGATTCGCGATTGGTCCATATCTCTGGTTACCCAACGTGAGCGGAGCCCTGCGATTCTCCGGATCGTCATCGACCGGAGGTGGCAGACTCGATGTGGGAACGGGACCGGACAGCTATCTCCAGAACTTGCAGTTCCTGCTCATGTGGCAAGCCGAGGCCAGCAAGGGGAACTGGACAATCCTGGCCGACGCAGCGTATCTGGATTTCAGTCACCAGGAGACCACCATCAATGCGGTCGGCGCCGGGAACGGTGCCGCGGTTGGCATACCGCGCGACGTGGAAAGCGGAGCAGGCAGCAGCCTGCGCGGCGGCCTGTTCGGACTTGCCGCGGCCTATACGGCCTTGCATGTGCCCTGGGGCACCATCGAACCACTCGGCGGGCTTCGGTACCTGAACCTGAGTGCGAACGCGAACTGGACACTGTCGGCCACGTTCACGGCGCAAGGCGCGACGCTGGCGAGAGAAGGGAGCCTGTCGCAGACCGCGAATATCGTCGACGGCATAATCGGTGTCCGCGGGCGCATCCGTCTTGGCGACTCTGACAGATGGTACCTGCCCTACTACTTCGACATTGGAACCGGCTCGTCAAGATATACGGATGCAAGCATCCGGAGGCGCGGCATATGCGGCAAAGTGGGGAGATGTGCAACTGACCTACCGCTACCTGACCTATCAGCTCGGAGACAGCGACCTGGTGCAAAAGCTGACACTTAAAGGGCCCATGATGAGCGTGGTGTTTCGCTTCTGAACCCCTTGCCTTTCAGGAAGGCATCGCTACGCGGCGATGTCCTGTCGGCCCGCGGGGAGCCTTGTTCGTGCCGGGAGGGCTGGCTAGCTGCCCCCTATTGCCCTGTCCGACCATCGATGCAGTTACCGGGAGCTCTCTGTGGCAAATACACCCAAGACGACAATCGGCGCATGCACGACGGTCAAGCCGGAGGACGCGGAGATGCGAGAGCCGGTGCTGGACGTAGTGGACCGCGTCTCCGAAATGTGTTTCGGCCTGTTCATGGCGCTCACCTTTGTCGGCGCGGTGGCGAGCGGCACGGGCGGGCCGAACGCCAGTCACACCATGCTGCATGCCGCCCTGGGGGTGCAACCTGCACGCGGATTTACGGCGGCGACCGCGATCTCCAGCGGGGCTGGCTTTTTCCAGGTCACTGTGCGCAAGGTCACCGCTGGTCTCTACTGGTTCAACCCAGGCTCGCATGAGCAGGTCGCGATCCTGTCGCTGGGCGTCAGCTTCTAGAGTGACCACGCGATAGTATGTGGAGCACGCCGTCCGGAGGAGGAGCGCGAGCATGGCAGATCCTTATACCCAGGCCGGATCTCTTGCATCCGCCACCTGGCGCCTGCGCGCCGGCATCGGCCTTCTGGTCCTGGCGTATGGGGCATGGCTGGCGGTGCCGGTGGCGGCCACGGCAGGTGCTTCCCCCACGCAGGTTGCCACGCTGACCGGCGCCATCGTGGTGGCCAACAAGATCATGCTGCTGGCCAGCGTCGCCGTGATGGGCAAGCCGGGATTCATGCGGGTGAAAGCAATCGTGCTCCGGTACCTGAGGCGCGCCGCTTCCGGCGACCCTATTGGACCGGTTCGCCATGCGCTCGGTCTCGCGATGTTCTGCCTGCCGCTTCTCTCGGCGATGCTGGAGCCTTACGTAGACGCGATCTGGCCAGACCTGCGGCCGAAGCTATGGGAAGCACAATTGCTCGGCGACGTGATGCTGGTCGCCAGCGTCTTCGTGCTCGGCGGTGAATTCTGGAACAAGGTGCGGGCACTGTTCATCCGCACCGCACGCGTGGTGGACGATGGCGATCCGACTGGCGGAGCCTGAGGCGCGCGCAGTTTCGCGGCGGGCATCCGACCGAGACCGGACCAACTGCAGCCCTTCGCCGTCGCAGTCACGCTGTCATTCAAGCGAACGGTCAGCATCGATCGGTGGCCTTTCGAAGGCGGATCCGTGCTCTCGTGAATTCGTCGGGCTAATTTATTAAATGAGCAACGCTCGAGGCGGGCCATCAAGTTCTGAGAGCTGGCGGATCGAGCGTCGATGCTGTCGTCGCCGCAGCACAAGTTCGGCACGGTCGGCGCCGTCGCGCTCGATGCAAACGGTCATCTTGCCGCCGCGACGTCCACCGGCGGCTTGACGAACAAGCGCCACGGCCGCATTGGCGATTCCCCGCTCATCGGATGCGGCACTTTTGCCGACACGCGCGTAGCCGTGTCCACGACGGGAACGGGAGAGGCGCTTATCCGCGCTGTCGCGGCCTATGACGTCGCAGCGCGGATGAAGTACGGTCATGCGACGGCCGATGAGGCCGCGCGCACGGTCATCAACGAGATGATTCCGAGGCAACGTGGCAGTGGAGGACTCATCGCCGTCGATGCCGAGGGACGCGTTTCGATGCCGTTCAACACCGAAGGGATGTATCGCGGCGTCATTCAGGCTGACGGCAAGCGGTACGTCAATATCTATCGGTAGATGACGCCCCTCCGCTCCGGTAGCGAATTGGAAGACGAAGCACCGGTACGATCGTGTGCCGAACCGCACCATTGACGACCGAGATCAATGCTTGCGCAAATCTTGAGATGAGGCGAAAGGCACTATAGAAGGCGGCGGACAGCACGCCGCTTCCGAAGATCCTGTGCTGACAGCAGAACAGGTCCCTATTCGAGTAGCTTCATTCGCTGCAGAAATTGACCGGTACCATCGGAATCGTACAGGACGCGTTCCAACGGCCGGAGTTCGACGATCACCAGCCGTTCAGCGCGAACATCTCCACCGGCTGCAAGGGGTCGGGAACGGTCGGTCGGCTCTAGAAAATGGCCGTCGCGTGCCGGCCCAAACGGAGGGCACTGGCTAGAGTCGTTCGAATGACCTAGGCCGGGCAAGTCTGTCATCAAGGCGATTCGGTTACGCAGGACAGACAAGTACAGACCTATAAGGCCTGACATATGGTCGGCCAGCAGGATGACAGAGCGAGGAAGCGCGGTAGCTTCAGCCGTTCGCGGCTCGCGGTGTCGGCTGGCGACTCGCTACTGCTCCATGGCGTGACAGCTCGTCCTGCGGCTACAGCCAATGCCAGATGCCCGCCGCCCGACCGGTGACTGGGGTATGTGCCCAAGTCGCTACGAGCCAGAAGACGAGGCCGCCCAGAAGTGCATGCAAGCCAAAGCCGCCCAGCCGGGCACGGCCAGCGAGAATCGCCGTGAATGGCAAGTAGCTCGTCTTCGACTCCCATGTGGGCCAGAGATCCGGCTGCAGTTGCTCCTTCTTCCGGTCCTGCAATGCGGCGCCGACGAGTGCGAGGACGACAATAGCCGCTGCGACTATGATGTTCTTGGCCACCGGGAACACTGCGACGTGGCACAGGCCCCAGAGTGCGAACGACCACATCATAGGGTGGCGCGTCACCGCATACACGCCGCGCGCCGCTTCGGGGAACGAGGCGGGCCGGCCGCCTGTCGGGAACGACGGGTTGCGGATCAGAGAGCCCATCAGGAGGTTCCCGCGGTGATCAGGGATGCGTGGAGACATCCCCATATAGCTGCCGCATGAACGCTCGAAACACAGGATTCATCACGTCGTCGTGGTTCTTGATGACATCGCCGTCCACCTCGACGTTCCAGATCACTGCATTCGCCGCCGCGACCCCATCAGCGCCACCCACCGTCGTCAGAAAGCTGCCGCCGCAGAAGGTACGTGCCCAGTTTGGCTTGAGCAGATAGCCTGGCGTGAGGTTCTTGCGAAAGAACTCAGCAGCGTCTTCTGCCTCGAGCTTCTTGTTCTGACGCACTGCCTCGCCCAGTTCCTCACCGTGTAAATCTTTGAGCTCCGCCTCTGACCTCCATCCTGAACAGCGGGCGCCGTCGCCAGGCATGGCGTTGCCCCCGCCCGGCGCCTCGCCGGGCGCGTGAGCGTAGAGTCGGTGCGTCAGGTAATGATCGATGTGGCCTGGGGTCTTCTTCATGGCCGTACCCTGTTCACTGGTGGTCTCACGCTCGAAGAGCGTGTTGACCGAGCGGCCAATCGGAAATGCGATTCCAGTTGCCCAGTCCTTGATCGACGTGACGGACACCAGCAGCGGCGGCTGAAACCGTGTCGACTGATACCTGAGCGACACGCGGTAGAGCGCCTCGTAGCGCGATGCCTCGAAGGCCGGATTGATCAGCAATATCATGTCCGCCGGTCTTTCCGCCAGTTCCGTTCCCTTGCCCGTTCCGGCCAGATCTCGCTGCGCGGCCAGCGACTCGATCAGCGATCCGGACATGGCGGCATAAAGGATCAGACCACCAAAGCTATGACCTATCATCAGCGTGCGGATGCGCGGACGCGCGCCCGCTTTTTCGGAAGCGGCGCCCGTCTGGAGCGCGCCGGCCGACTGCGCTTGGCTGTAGTGAGTTCGGAGGGATCGCAGTCGGGCGAACAGCTCACGCGACGATCCGATCGAGACGCGTCGCGCGGCCTCCTTGCGCGCCCAGAAAGTAAGACTCAGTAGCGGATCGGGCACTGTCCACGACTTGCCTCGCCATGCCACATAGACGCCCACGACCTTTCTCGGTGTGCCACCCGGTCCAGCCCGGTCACGTTCCTCGGCGCCTGCGGCTTCGAGCAAAGCACGGAATTCCTCCACATTAGCGTCGGCGGCCTGTGCGTTGTGCTTCCAACCGTGAACAAAAACAACGATGCTCAGGTCTTCGCCTTTGGCAAGGAGGGACTTCAGCCGATCCATCAGGTTATCGATCTGGTTCGAGGGGTTGGTCGCCAGTGCGTCTGCGGAAGCGGGCGTACTCGGAAACAGCCAGCCCTGATCGTCGAACTCGACGAAATGCAATTCATAGAGCCCTCGTACACTTTCCGGTGTCACGCTACCGCACACTTGCCTGGGGTCATCGTGCATATTGGCGCTTGCACGCTGACAGCTTGTGTCCTTGTCGAGGTCGACGAGATGGGGGCGATACGCGCCGTTCGGCGCGCATGCAAAGAGGCCCCCTATCAGCAAGGCTGTAGAAAGCCATTGCAGGATATGTATCGCGCAGGGTTGTGCCGCACTGGCGGCGTCGGCTTTCATCTGTCCTGGGCTAGGTGCGAAGGCGCCTGGCACCTAGGCATTCTGATCGGTCGACCTCGGTGCTGTCATGAAATAGTCAGCAAACGGCCATGCCGCCTTCAGTTGCGCTTCGGTTCCGGCATAGCAATCCCGATCGCTGGGATCCATCCCCGCAAACGCATGGGGTAACGGCCCTAACTTGCCGTCGGTGTACTGCCAGAGGATAAAGTGCGGCCAGGTGTCCGTCGGGATGCCAACAGGCTGGCTTCGGTACCGGGCATACCAGAGCGGGCAATTCTTGAGGATGGGGTCCGCACCATGTGCCTGCACGGCATCGCGGAGCATGTTGCCGCCATAGACCATGGGCCAGCGTCCGGTCTTCTCCTTCACCCTGGCGACGAACTCGTGGGCCTGATCTAGCGTCATGTCCGGTCCGCTTGAACTGGGTTCGAAATCGAGGCAGAAGAGCGTCATGGAATTATCTACCGCCGGGTCGCCCCACTGCGTGGCGGCCAGGAAATTGTCCGCCTGCGCGATAGCGTCCCGGGAACTGGAGAAGTGGTATGCGCCCCACAGTAGTCCCGCGGACAGTGCCTCATCCCGCCGCTTTCTGTATGTAGGATCCTGGAAGGTCGCACCCTCGCTGGCCTTGTGGATAACTGCCCTGACCCCAGCGTTCTTTGCCTTGACGGCATTGAAGTGGTTGTCATGGTTGATGTCGATGATGACATCGATGGTTCCGGCTAGGGCGTCTGGCATCGCACCCTCCCATTTCCAAAGGCCATTGGGTCACGGCGCAGCAATCGGCGGACTGCTGCGCGCGCTGGACCGTGAAAGTGCTGCGAGGTTTCCGTCGGACCAGAACACACATCGGTGACCGCCGCCATCAGTTTCCGGGCCGTGCCTGAAACTTTTCGGACTAATCTGAAGAATAGGCAACGCTCGGGCGGAGCATCTCAGCCAAGTGGATGATCTCGTGATGCAGAAAATTGAATCCTGAGTTAAGGGATAGGTAAAAACGGGCGTTGACACGGGCTACCTTTGAAGGGTCGGCTAGTGTCGGAGATGCCCCGCCAACGGCGCGCCCCACAAAGGCGGTATGGCGGGGGCATTTCCGGCGGGTCAGGCGCACGGTCAGGCCCCGCTACGGCGATGGTGACCGTCAGACTTGCGCCGCACCCGCGATGCCGCCGACCTTGCTGAGCATGGTATGGGTAGAGAAGTCGACCTGCGTCACCGGTGCAGTGATGATGTTCGGGCTGGCAAACGACAGGCCACAGCCATTCTGGAGAGCGTTGACGCAGTTCTCTGCCTTGACACGGGCCCCGCACAATGGCCCGACTGATAGATCGGAAACGAGGTTTTCGCAAACCGCTTGGCGGCTCCCATCCACAAGTCCGCAGCGGCTTCACGCTGCGTTCGATACCGCGTGGAATGAACTCGTTCGTTCTTCAAACTGTTGAAGAAGCTCTCCGTCGGCGCGTTGTCCCAACAATTTCCCTTGCGACTCATCGAGCAGCGCATGCCATATCAGGCCAACTTGTGCTGGAATTCCTGGCTCGCGTACTGGGCTGCCACGGTCCGAGTGATACAGCGCGCCGGGTGCAGGCTTGCGGAACCACGCCATCGTCAACGCATCCGTCACAAGGTCCGCTGCCCAGACGGCGATGACGCTCGACCATCTCGGTCAGAGTCGCTTGAATGCGCAATAGTGCTCCAGACGCAAATCCGTGCCGTTGGACGAGACCGACTGACTCGGCCCAGTCGATTCAAGTGACACTATTGCGCCAGATGGACGCACGAAGACAGTGAGAATGCGAGGGTCAATGGGCAGATAGTGCGCAGTTTCGCGGCATTGTGACGGTGCGATGACGTCAAAGCACGAGTGGGTTCGCGTTGGCCGCGTGAGGAAAGACCAACGTGCTCGGGGTGGTGGTGATGCCGGTCAGTCCCCATGACTGGGGTCAGGTGGAGCCCGCGGAAGGATGCCAGGCACACCACCTTCGATGCGGACCATGTGGCCCTTGCCGCAGACGGGGCAATCGCGCAGTGACTTGCCGGTGAGCCGCTGGTAACGGTCACGGTAGTCTTCTGCGATGGGGGGTGACGCAGCGGCGGGCGGCTCGACACCGAGCAGCCGCCGGCGTGTGGCCAGGCGCGCCGCCAGGTGGCAGTTGGCGAGCCACCCGTAGCTGCGGATGCGCTTGACGCCGTCGGGCAGCACGTGCAGCAGGAAGCGGCGGATGAACTCGTCCGCCGTGAGCGTCATGGTCTTGTGGCGGGCGAGCCTGTCAGATTTTTAGTGTGCCGAGGTCATGAGACGATTACGGAAACGTCCAATGACCGACACAACAGTGAACAAACAGAGCAAGAACCCGAAGGCACCGAAGCTGTTCCCCGATGAACTGATCGATCAACTGCTGTCCCAGGTGCAGAGCAAGGATGCCGAGTCGATCCTGGGCGAATCGAGCTTGGCCGGCCAACTCAAGCAGCAGTTGGCCGAGCGTATGCTGGCCGCCGAGTAGAGTCACCATCTGGATAACGAGGCGGGCAAGGCGAGACCGGTAATCACCGCAACGGCACCAGCCTCAAAACGGTCCTGGCGCCCAACGGCGAGCTGAATCTGGATATTCCGCGCGATCGGCAGGCGACGTTCGAGCCCCAATTGGTCGGCAAGTATCAACGCCGGCTGCCTGGCTTCGACGACCACGTCGTCAGCATGTATGCGCGCGGCATGAGCGTGCGCGAGATTCAGGGCCATCTGCTGGAGTTGTATGGGCTGCAGGTATCGCCCAATCTGATTTCCACAGTCACCGACGAGGTGCTGGCTGACGTCGAGCAATGGCAGCAACGCCCGCTCGAGGCCATGTATCCGATCGTGTACTTTGACGCGCTACGACTGAAGATCCGCGATGAAGGCACGGTCAAGAACAAGGCGGTTTATCTGGCGCTGGGCATCCGCACCGACGGTCGCAAGGACCGACATCGCCGATCACGAGCAGCAGCGAGTAGTCGGCGAGCCCCGGCAGTTGCGTGGGGTCGTTGCCGCCGCACAGCTGCAGCAGCATGCGGTGCAGGCCGTCGATCCTGGGCGTATGGGTGCCGCCGGGCTTGGCCGGTGAGATCGGGCCGTCATCATGGGGCGGCCCGCCCAGTTCTCGCAGCACCTGCTCGATGGCGCGATCGCATTCGCCGATCTGGCGTTGGTAGAACTGCCAGCCCTCGAAGGCCTGGCGCAAGGCAAGCAGGTGTTCGTCCTTCCACATCCCGCGTAGCGATTCCTTGACCCGATCGGCCTTGTGCTTGCGGATTTGCACATCGCACAGCGTGAGCAGGTAAGCGGGATCGCGCCGCCCGGTCAGGATGGCTCCATGGCCACCGAGCGCACGTCTTCGTCGCGCAGCCACTCGATCAGCGAGGACACGTCCCGGGTCATGGTGCCAAAGACCCGGGGCGTGTCCCCTCCGATGGATATGTGCAGCTTCTCGCTGCCCACGTCGATGCCGGTGGCGCGCTCATCCAATACCGACTTCCGACGCATGGATTCCACGGCCCCCCCTTCCGGGATACTTCGTCGTGGCTTGCCGTTTGCCATGCCGGGCTGTCAACCCCGGCCTATATTTGACACAGTGCCAGTCGTGGTGCGCGACGCACCACGATGATTTCGTAACAGGAGGGAAAGATGAACGACATCCAATCTGATTTCTCCGTGCGCAAGGACGCATTGGTCCGCGACGTCGATACGCTGATGGCCGACGTGCAGGCGCTTCTTCATGATGTCAAAGCCGAAACCGGGGTAGGGACTAGCCTTGAGCGCCACGTACTCAAAGCCAGGCAGCGCGCACTGCAGGACCGCCTCGTTGCGTTGCGCGAAGAGAGCCGCGCCAAAGTCTCCGAGTGGGCGACAACGACCGATCGCTATGTCCATGAGCATCCATGGCAAAGTATGGGGACCGTGGCGGCCATTGCGGCCACCACAGGCGCTATGGTCGCGCTGGCTGCCAGCCACCGTTAAGCAATTGTGCCTGCGACGCCGGCATGGCAATGACACGTGGTAGTCATGCACGGGCCAAGTGGTGTTTGCCAGGTCAGGCCTTCCGCGTTGCGGTAGCAGACCACCGGCGGCGGCGGGGTGGTGGAGGTGGGGGCGGATCGAAGCCACCCCGCCGCAGCGGCACCAGGCTGGCGGGTAGTGGCTGTCGCGCATCGTCCGCGGGAAATAACAGGTGATGCCTTCTCCTAGCGGATATCCGGTAAATCACCAGGAAGCCGCGTTGGCAAGGCGCTTTGCGCAACTGGGGGGTATCACGCCCCTGGAACTGGTCAACACGCTGCGCATGGAGCGCGCCGCGCGGCTGTTGCGGCCGGATGAACTGTCTACCGCCGCGGTGGGCGAGCGATGCGGCTACGCCTCGCAGGCCGCGTTCGGGCGTGCGTTCACGCAGCATTTCTGCGTTGAGCCGGGCGCATACCGGCGCCATCACCGAGATCAACGCAGCAAGGCTTCCTGATACCCCGCAGCCCCAACAGGCCGACTCCGTGGGCTGGCATGCCCGCTCATCGCCCCCCGAGGCACTCGACCGTCAACGCCATGAGCGCGCGCAGCCGCGCCAGCCGCCGCAGGTCCCGATGGCATCCTAGCCAAACATCGCGGCCCGGCGGCGCGTCGCCCAGGTCGATGCGCCGCAACCCCGGCGTGGCATCGCCAAGCGGGCAAGGCAGTACGGCAAAGCCTCCGCGTTCAGCACACATGCGCGCCTGCACGCCCCTGTTGTTGCTGCGGAACGCAATGCGCGCCCCGGGCAACATCCGTGTGGTCCACGCTACATCGGGCAACTCGCCAAAAGCACTGTCCATGCTGATGAGTGCAATACCATCGCAATCCCGTGCACGTGGCGTCTCGACGTCAACATGACCGTACAGCGCATACTCCATGTGCATCAGCTTGCGCTGAATGACATCGGGCTCCTCGAACGGCGTGATGCGGAACGCCAGGTCGGTCTCGCGACGGGCGAGGCTGTACTGCCGGGAATCCGTCACGAGTTCCACTGACACGCGTGGGTGCTGCGCCAGGAAACGCGCAAAGACCGGGGTCAGCACATGGATCCCGAACCAGTCCGACGACGTCACACGCAGCAGGCCGGTCAGCGCATTGTCCGTTCCAGCCAGGGCGCGCGTCAGGCCAAGTGCCTCTTCCTCCATCCTTTCCGCGTAGGCGAGTACCGCGTTCCCCTCTTCGGTCAGGATGAATCCGTCGCTGGTGCGATGGAACAGCATGTGGCCGACCGACGCCTCCAGCGTACGCAGGCGCCGCCCCATCGTCGGCTGGGTCAGGCCGACCTTCCTCGCCGCCGCGCCTAGGGTTCCCGCACGCGCGATGGCCAGGAAGATGCGCAGGTCGCTCCAATCTGGGCTTTCTTCATGCATTTTTGATTGCCGACTATTCAGTATTGTCAATTTACATGCGATTCCGCATGAACAATGATGATTCCATCGTTACGCCCATCCCACGTCCCGGGGGAGAAAGGAGATCACAATATGTCCATGCAGGCGCTGGTGCTGAAGCAACACAACGGCCCCCTCGAACTCACTACCGTCCCGCGTCCCGAACCCGCTGCCGGTCAGGTGCTGGTACGCATAGTGGCAAGCGGACTGAATCCGCTCGATACCAAAATCCGTTCTGGCAGCGCGGCGCATGCGGAACACCCGCCGCCGCTGGTGCTGGGCATCGACATGGCGGGCACGGTCGATGCCGTCGGCGACGGCATCACCACCTTCCGGCCGGGAGACGAGGTGTATGGCATGACCGGTGGCGTCGGCGGCATCCAGGGATCACTGGCCCAGTACGCGGCAGTCGATGCGGACCTACTGGCGCACAAGCCCGCCAGTCTGTCGATGCGCGAAGCGGCCGCGTTGCCGCTCGCTTTCATCACAGCCTACGCGGGAATCGTGGATCGCGCGCACCTGCAAGCCGGGAAGACGGTACTCGTGCAGGGTGGTGCTGGCGGCGTTGGCCACGTGGCTGTGCAACTGGCGCATGCGCTCGGCGCGCACGTCTTCGCCACCGCCAGCGAAAAAGACCTGGAGCTGGTTCGGCAACTCGGCGCCACGCCGATCGACTACCGCGCGCAGTCCGTGGAGGACTATGTCGCGGCCCATACGCAGGGCGAAGGCTTCGACCTGGTGGTCGATACAGTTGGCGGCGCGACGCTCGATGCGTCATTCGCGGCGGTGAAGCACTTCGGCCACGTCGTCAGCGCGCTCGGCTGGGGTACGCATGCGCTGGCACCGCTGTCGTTCCGCGAGGCCACCTATTCCGGCGTATTCACGCTTTACCCCCTGCTGACCGGCAAGCTGCGCGCGCACCACGGCGAGATGCTGCGCGAGGCCGCCCGGCTGGCCGAGGCTGGCAAGCTGAGGCCGGTGGTTGACCCGCGCCGCTTCGATCTGGGTTCGGCGGAAGCCGCCTACGAGCTGGTCACTGGCGGTACAGCGCGAACCAAGGTCGTCGTCGACATCGTCTGACGCAGGCGCCGGCGGCCCGTCATTCGTCATCTGCCGACGGTACCGGATAGTCGCGGCCAATGACCTCGGCCAGGAAGGCTGCGACCCGTCGTATGCGCGGCACACTCCGCAGATACCGGTGCGAGCTCAACCATGCATTGCGCTGCACATGGATTTCGCCGGGTAGGATCAGCCGGGGACCGAGCCGCTCAGCCCGGGCAAGGCCGGCAACTGACGATGCCGGCGCCGGCCGCGGCGGCGAACATCTGCGAGAGCATGCTGGTGGAGTGAAAGCCGATGGCCGGCGTGGCGATGACGTCATCGAGCCAGCGCACCGCTCAGCGCTGCGATGCGGCGGCCGACGATGGCGTGATCGATGCCGAGCACGCCCGCGGCCTTGGCAGATTCCCGGCGCGCGCTACCGCGAGGAACACGCGCAAATCATCCCAACTCACCTGGTTCAGCTTCATGGCCGGAGCAAGAATAGTTGCAACTGCTTTCCATCATGGTCGTGCAAATCTGCACAAGCAAGGGACGGCTTTCGTGTTCCTGAATCGGCAGGCCGTTCCTAGACTGGGTTCCAGTCGCCAGTCAGGGGTGATCGTGCTTTCGCTGCAAAATGATACGCCGGCGCACGAAATCCTCTTTGAAATCAACAATTTGCACACAACGACTTTTCCACAAAAGGCTCTCTGCGCAACTTGTTGATACAGAACGGCTTTCTTGTTGAAACCGTGTCAGTTCGCGCCGAAAGCACCCCTAATTCCACGTGGACGACATCGACGCGCTGCATGCCGAACCGGCATCGCGCGGAGCCATCATTGTGCAGCCACCCGCCGACAAGCCCTGGGGAATGCGTGAGATGGCACTGGCCACGCCGGATGGCCACCGGATGATGGTGGGGCAGGAACTGGGCTGAATCCGACTGGTGCTGGCGCTGTCCTGTCAGCCATGCATGGCTGACAGGAACTGCTGCAGTTCGGGCGTTCGCGGCTGGCTGAAGATCTGCTCCGGCGTACCGGTCTCGTGCACCTTGCCCTGATGCATAAAGACAATGCGGTCACTGACCTTGCGCGCAAAGTTCATCTCGTGCGTGACCATGATCAGCGTCATGCCGTCGGCGGCGAGCGACTCGACAACGCTTAGCACCTCGCCCACGAGTTCCGGGTCCAGTGCGGACGTGATCTCGTCGCACAGCAGCACCGAGGGATCCATGGCCAACGCGCGTGCAATCGCGACCCGCTGCTGCTGCCCGCCGCTGAGCTGGTCGGGATAGCTTTCGCCCTTTTCACCCAGGCCGACGCGCCGCAGCAAGGCCTGAGCCCGCCGGTATGCCTCCGCCTTCGGCACCCCCTTGACGAGGGTCGGCGCGAGCATCACGTTCTGGCAAGCGGTCAGATGCGGAAACAGGTTGAAATTCTGGAAGATCATGCCGACGCTATGGCGCAGTTCGCGCATAGCCGTCGCGTCGCCGTGGCGCAGCGCTTGGCCGTCGATCGACAACTTGCCTTGCTGAAAATGCTCGAGCCCGTTCAGGCAGCGCAGCAGCGTACTCTTGCCGGATCCGCTGCGTCCGATGATGCAGACGACTTCGCGTCGGCCGATCCTGAGGTCAATACCTTTCAGGACTTCATTGTCGCCGTACTGCTTGCGCAGCCCCTCGATATTGACGAGGGCAAAATGCTCGGGAGTCGCGTGTGACTTGGACATGGATGATTGATTGGGGCTGGTTGGCGATTTTGGGTCCGCGAGAGGTCCGGCAACGGTTGTCCCGCCAGCTCAGGCGTGAGGCTGCAGCCGGCGTTCGAGCCTGCGGCTCCAGACCGACATGGGAAAGCACAGGGCGAAATACATCAGCGCGACGCAGCTGTAGACCAGAAAGGGCTGGAAGGTCGCGTTCGAGATCATTTGCCCGGCCTTGGTCACCTCGACGAAGCCGATGACTGAGGCCAGCGCCGTTCCCTTGATGACCTGCACCATGAATCCCACCGTCGGCGCCACCGCAATGCGCGCCGCCTGCGGAAGGATCACGTAGCGCAATTGCTCGCGCAGGTTCATGGCAAGACTGGCCGATGCCTCCCACTGCCCGCGTGGAAGCGCGTCAACGCACCCGCGCCAGATCTCCGTCAGGTAAGCACTGGCGTAGAACGTCAGGCACAGCGCAGCAGCAAGCAGCGCCGAGGTCTCGATGCCGATCAGGGCCAGCCCAAAATAGGTCAGGAAAAGCTGCATCAGCAGCGGCGTGCCCTGGAACAGCTGAACGTACAGGGCAATGCCGCGCCGGGCGCCAGGCACTTCTGCGATACGCGCCACCAGTAGCAGAAACCCAACAATACCGCCGCCCGCAAAGGCAATCAGCGATAGACCGACCGTCCAGCGCAGCGCCAGTAACAGGTTGCGGAAGATGTCCCACAAGGAAAACTCGATCATGGCCTCCTCCTCTCTCAGCGGCCAAACACGAACCGCGGCCCGACCCAGTTCAGGGCCTGGCGCACCAGCACCGCCAGTGCAAGGTACGCGGCAGTGACGACGATATATGACTCGAAGTTCCGGAAAGTGCGGCTGGCGATCAGGTTCGCGGCATAGGACACCTCCTCCGCCGAGATCTGGCTGCACACCGACGAGCCCAGCATCACGATGATGACTTGGCCGACGAGCGCGGGCCAGACGCGCTTGAGCGCGGGCGGCAGCACCACGCGCGTGAAGATCTGCCAGCGATCGAGCGCCAGGCTCTGTGCGGCCTCGATCTGGCCGCGCGGTGTCGACGCAAGGCCGGCGCGTACGATCTCGCAGGCGTAGGCACCCAGGTTCAGTGTCATCGACAGCACGCATGCGACCTCCGGCGCAAGCCGCACGCCAATCGACGGCAGGCCAAAGAAGACGAAGAACAACTGGATGATGTAAGGCGTGTTGCGAATCACCTCGACGTAGCCACCGACGATTACGCGGATCCATACCGGCGCGTGCAGGCGCGCCCAGGCGCAGCCGGTACCGAGCAAGGTACCGGCGGCCGCCGAGAATGCTGTCAGCAAGACAGTCAGCCAGAGGCCTTGCAGCAGGAACTGCCACTGGGAAAGGACGGGCCAGAAGTCGAAGGAAATCATGCGAAACAGCCTGACGAAGCCGATGGTGGGACCCGCGGCAGCACATGCCGCCGCGGACTGGTGCCTGACCGATGGGTTACTCCGGCAACTCGCCTGTGCCGCGGCCAAGCCAGCGCTGCGCGTAGTTGCCCAGCGTGCCATCGGCCTTGGCCTGGCGCAGAATCTCGTTGACCTTGTTCAGCAGCGCGGCATCGCCCTTGCGCACGCCGATAAAGTTCGGCGAGTCCTTCAGCAGCAGCTTGTATTCCGCATCCACCTTCGGATATTTCTGGATCGCGGCGGCGGCCACCGCGGCCCCGGTGGCAACCAGCTGAGTCTGCTGCGACACGAACGCGGCCACCGTGGAATTGTCATCCTCGAATCGCTGGATCTTCAGCGTGGGCGGCGCCACCTGCTGCAGCACGTCGTCCTGGATAGTGCCACGCGTCACGGCAATGGTCTTGCCGCCTAGGTCGGCGAAACTCTTGATGCTCAGGCTCTTCGGACCGAACACTGCCTGGTAGAACGGCGCGTAGGCAACGGTGAAGTCGATCACCTTGGCACGCTCGGCGTTCTTGCCCAGTGCCGACACGATCAGGTCGATCTTCCTGGTCTGCAGGAATGGAATGCGGTTCGGCGTGCTGACCGGCACCAGTTCCGCCTTGACGCCCATCTTGTCGGCAATCATCTGCGCGACCGCCACATCGAGGCCCTGCGGCTTCAGGTCCGGGCCCATGAACCCATACGGTGCAAAGTCGACCGGAATGCCGATTGCGATCGACTTCTTCGCCATCACCGCGTTGAGGGAATCGTCAGCCCTGGCCGGCGCCACGGCAAACATGATGGCGGTGGCAAGGATCGTGGCAACGGCGGTGAACTGTCTGCGTTTCATAAAACACCTTTCTCTTCAGTCGGGTCGGAGCAAGGCAAAGCGCAAGACGCATGCCACGAGCGCACAGGATGCCGGATGCACCCGACACGAGGACAAGAACCCCTTTCAAATCAGTTCATTACGTGGCCTTGGACCGCTTCGGAGAGGCGTTGGCATCGCGCTTGCATAGGCCAGCAGCAATCATGAAATTTCTATTTCATACGCACCACAAAAAGAAACTGTGGTTTCATCATTGTGCGAGATGACGCCAAACTGGTGCGGCGTCATCCCCGTCATTGCCATGCATCATTCCGACATGACCGTTTACGACACGCTTGAGGCGCAGATCGCCCAGCGCTACAACGAGTTCTCCGGCGCCGACAAGAAGCTCGCCGACGTACTGCTCACACGCAAATCCGAACTGCTCGGGTACTCAGCAACGGAACTGGCGGAGCTTGCCCGCGTGTCCAAAGCAAGCGCCGCGCGGTTTTTCCGGCGGCTCGGCTACGCCGATTTCGGTGCGTTCCGGCAGGAACTGCGCGATCAGCGCGCCAGCCAGTCGCCGCTTGCCAAGATGGATCGCTCCGATCTCATGCATGGCGCGCGCGCGGGGGTGGGAATGCCTGCGCTGGCCGGGCTGCAGGCACATGTCCAGGGCGACGCCAGCCGGCTCACCGACCTGCTTGGGCAGGTCAGCGAACGCGCGCTCGACGTCACGCTGAGCGAACTCGCCGATGCGCGCCGCGTCTGGGTCGTCGGCTACCGCAACAGCTTCATGCTGGCCTTCTATGCCAATGCCTTACTGTCCCAGGTACGACCGGAGGTCTATCTGCTCAACGAGCAGGCCGGCAAGGATGCTGAGCTGATCGCGGAAGTCGACGGGAAGGACGTACTGCTCGCCGTCGACTTCCGGCGCCGCGTCCGCTGGCTTGCGCCTGTTGTCACGCTGGCCGCCGAAGCGGGCGCCAAGGTGATCCTGCTCAGCGACACGCCGGTATCCGCGTTGTCCACCCACGCGACCGCCGTGCTGCGCTGCTCGCACCACGGCGACCAGATATTCGACTCGTATGTTGCCGCGGTCAGCCTCGTCAACTATCTCGCGACCGCGATGGCCGGGCGCGCGCGCACCCCTTCGCGTGCCCGGATGGCGCGGATCGAACGTGCGCATGAACTGCTCGACGACCTCGACCTGGAGTCATAAGCTGCACACGCCCACACCGTCGGCTCCTGCTCCACGATCCATTCTCACAAGCACCGGAAGTTCCATGCCAACGCTACCGCAACTCAAGCTCGATCTCTTCGTCAATCCCGCGCGCTCGCGCAGCGAACCCTATGGGGGCGTACGCGAAACCATCCTCGGGGCAGCCGCACTGGCCGCCGCGCAGCAGGCCATTACCGCCTGGGACGGCTACCAGGTCACGCCGCTTCACGCGCTGCCGGCGCTGGCCACGATGCTGGGCGTCGGTGCGGTCCATTACAAGGATGAGGGCACGCGCTTCGGGTTGGGCAGCTTCAAGGCGCTGGGTGGCGCCTATGCCGTGGGCCGGCTGCTCGCACGCGAGATCGGCAAGCGGGTCGGCCGCGACCTGAGCCCGGCCGACCTTGGCGCGCCGGATCTGCGCAAGCTGTGCGCCGACTATACGGTCACCTGTGCCACGGATGGCAATCACGGGCGTTCGGTCGCATGGGGCGCGCGCCAGTTCGGCGCCAACTGCGTGATCTACATTCACGCCACCGTCAGCGAGGGACGCAAGGCTGCGATCGAGCAGTTTGGCGCCACCGTGGCGCGCACGACCGGCAACTACGACGATGCCGTCCGGCAGGCGGATCGCGATGCCGGGGAATACGGCTGGCACGTGATCTCCGACACCTCGTATCCGGGCTACATGGATGTCCCGCGCGATGTCATGCAGGGCTACCAGGTCATGATCGACGAAGCGGTAGGCGCGCTGACCGAGTGGCCAACGCACGTCTTTGTCCAAGCCGGCGTGGGCGGCTTCGCCGCCGCGGTCTGCGGCTATTTCTGGGAGCGCGATATGGCCAGGCGCCCGGTGTTCGTGGTTGTCGAGCCGCAGGCGGCCGATTGTCTGTCCCGCAGCGCGCGCGCCGGCCGCGTGACGGCGGTGACCGGCGAACTCGACACGCTGATGGCGGGCCTGGCCTGCGGGGAAGTTTCGCTGCTGGCGTGGGAGATACTGGCCCAGGGCGCCGATGCGTACTGCACCATCGACGACACGGCCGCTGTTGCAACGATGCGCCTGCTTGCCAATCCGGCCGCCGGCGATCCCACCATCGTCGCCGGCGAGTCGGCCGTCGCCGGCCTGGCCGCCGCGATCGCGGCAATGCAGGATCCCCAGGCGCGCTCGGCGCTCGGACTGGGCGCCGACAGCCGCCTGCTGTTTATCGGCAGCGAGGCGGACACCGATGCGGAGCTCTATGCAAGACTGGTGGGGCGCAGCGCGGACGCCGTGCGCAACGGAGCCCGGGCATGACGGCCGGCACCTGCCCGGACACCCGCCCGGTACCGGATAACGACGTGTTTCCAGAGATCGATGGCACGCGGTTGCTGCACCGGCTCGACGCGCTGAATGCGCACGGCGGCATCGACGGCGGCGGAGTGTGCCGGCTCGCGCTCACCGACGCCGACCGGGCCGGCCGCGACTGGACTGTCGCGCAGATGCGGGAGCTCGGCATGACAGTCACCATCGATGCGATCGGCAACGGCATCGCGCGCTATGCCGGCCGGGAAGACCTGCCGCCGGTCATGGTGGGCTCGCACATCGATACGGTCCGCACAGGCGGACGCTACGACGGCAACTATGGCGTCATGGCCGGACTGGAGGTGGTCGCTGCATTGCGGGATGCCGGGATGCGGCTGCGCCGGCCGGTGGCGGTGGCATTCTTCACCAACGAGGAAGGGGCCCGGTTCCAGCCGGACATGATGGGCTCGCTGGTCTATGTGGGCGGCATGCCGCTCGACGAGGCGCTGGCCGCCGTCGGGATCGACGGGAGCACCGTCGGCGCGGAGTTGGAGCGCATCGGCTACCGCGGCCATGCACCGGTCGGCCGGCCCGAGGTCGACAGCTTCGTCGAACTGCATATCGAACAAGGCCCGGTGCTGGACCGCATGGGCGTGCAGATCGGCGTGGTCGAAGGCGTGCAAGGGATCAGCTGGACGGAGTTCGTGCTGGAAGGGGTCTCCAACCACGCCGGGACCACGCCCATGGCGTTGCGGCATGACGCCGGCTACTGCGCCGCGCGCATCGCCACCTTCGTGCACGATCTGGCGCTGCGCTACGGCGGCCGCCAGATCGGCACGGTCGGCGCCATCCGCTTCGAGCCGAACCTCGTCAACGTGATCCCGAATCGTGCCACATTTACCGTCGACCTGCGCAACACCGACGGCGCGGCACTCGCGCGGGCCGAGGCAGAGGTACTCGATTTCGCACGGCACGCGTGCGCCGCGCAAGGCGTCGCGCTGCGCCACCGCTCGCTGGCGCGCTTCGAGCCGGTGGCATTCGATACCCGGGTGATCGACCTCGTCCAGCAGCACAGCGACACACTCGGCCTGTCAAGCCTGCGCATGCCCAGCGGCGCGGGCCACGACGCCCAGATGCTGGCGCGCGCTTGCCCGTCCGGCATGATCTTCGTTCCCAGCGTAGGCGGCCTGAGCCATAACGAGCGCGAGTTCACTGAGCCGGATGACCTGGTCCGGGGCGCACAGCTGCTGATGCGTGTCGTCGTCAGCCTTGCCAATCGCCCCTGAGCCTGCGTGCCACCCCTGCCCTTCGACAACATATCCACGCCCCCAACCCTTCTTCCCCCGAATTCCAGGAGTCAACCTTGTCCCGATTCGTACATGTCGCCCTTGGTCAGCTCGGCCCAATCGCACGTGCCGATACGCGCGCACAGGTGGTTGCCCGGCTATGCGAGATGATGCGCGAAGCCCATGCCTGCGGCGCCCACCTGATTGTCTATCCCGAGCTTGCGCTGACCACGTTCTTCCCCCGGTGGTACATGGAAAGCGACGAAGAGATCAACAGCTTCTTCGAGTGCGAGATGCCGGGCGCCGACACGATGCCGCTGTTCGATCTGTCTCGCCGGCTCGGCGTCGGTTTCTACCTCGGCTATGCGGAGCTGGCCAGCGAGAACTGCCGCGACGTCCGCTACAACACTTCGATCCTGGTCGACCGCACAGGTGCCATCGTTGGCAAGTACCGCAAGGTACATCTGCCAGGGCACCGCGAGCACGAGCCGTGGCGCCGCTTCCAGCATCTAGAAAAGCGCTACTTCACGCCCGGAGACAGGTTCGGCGTTACCGAGGCCTTTGGCGGCAAGATCGGCATGGCGATCTGCAACGACCGGCGCTGGGCAGAAACGTATCGGGTCATGGGCCTGCAAGGCGTGGAGATGGTGCTGATCGGCTACAACACGCCGGTCCACAACGCGCCGGCCCCGGCGCACGACGACCTGTCGCTGTTCCACAACCGGCTTTCGATGCAGGCTGGCGCCTACCAGAACGGCACGTGGGTGGTCGGCGTGGCCAAGGCCGGAGTCGAGGAAGGCGTAGACAGCATCGGCGGCAGCTGCATCATTGCGCCATCGGGCGAAGTGGTTGCCAGTTGCATTACCAAAAGCGATGAGGTGGCCATCGCCCGCTGCGATCTCGATTTCTGCGCGCTGTACAAGCGGACCACCTTCAACTTCGACCTGCACCGGCAACCGCACGCCTACGGCATGATTGTCGAGCGCAAGGGCGAGACGCTGCGCGCCGACGGGTCGCTTCTCAGGGCGCCGCGGCCGGCAGGCTGAACGACCATTGACCATCCCCCCGGGGTCTGGCATGCCCGATGCCCGCAGACACCGGGCATGCCCTTTCAGCCGGCGGCCTCCGTCCTGAACACCGCCATCGCGCGCTGCATATGCTGCGCCTGTTACTGCGGCGACTGTGCGGCGGCTGCAGCCTCTTCCACCAGCGCCGCGTTCTGCTGCGTGACCTGGTCCATCTGCGCGATCGCCTGGTTGACCTGGCCAATGCCGGTGCTCTGCTCGCGCGAGGCATGAAGGACCTAGTCCATCATCGCGGTCACGCCCCTTCCGGGGGCCATCGGGTCGACGGCCTACTGAGGGGCTGGCGGTGCCGCCAGACGTCCGCCCTCCCCGATCACCTTCCCAGCAACCCGCTGCATGTCCAGGCAAAGTTGAAATGTCCGGGCTCCAGAAAAGTTCAAATGTCCGGTTGTCCAGTGTCTTTCGGCTTGTTTGTTTAGTCTTTTGGGGTTCCTGTAGGGCGGTGGTGCTGGCCTGACACGATAGAGTCCAGCTCAGGGTAAGGCTGTCATTCCAGCAAGGCGGATTTGAATTCCCGGGAATGTGATCAGTTCTCGGTTCCGTTAAGCGGCCACGGTTGCTGCTGTAAGCGTTTTAGCGCTTCCAACATATCGTTCTGATCCAGCGAGCGCTGGGACTTCTTGCCAGGTGGACCTGCATGTCCGAGCTCGGCATTTACCCCGCAGCGCTCAACGACCTCCGCCGCTTCGATTAAGGAACCACGTCCCTGAGGCTGCCGCAGTCAAAACCTCATGAACGCGGCGGGAGTGCGCCACATGGGTTCTCACGAGCAGCTCGACGACGTTGCAAACCGGCGTTTCGTCGATATCGCGGCCTGCTAGGCATCAGGCCGCGGTGTCCGCCAGCCGGTAGTCCTTAAGCTGTTCGCGCAGACGGGTCTTAAGCATCTTGCCGGTTGCGCCCAGCGGGATCGCGTCGACAAAGACGACATCGTCGGGCCGCTGCCACTTGGCCACGTTCTTGCCGGCGTAGAACTGGAGCAACTCGTCGCGCGTGACCTCGGCGCCTGGCTTGCGTACTACCGCGACGATGGGGCGTTCGTCCCACTTGGGATGCTTCACGCCGATGCAGGCTGCCATGGCAACCGCAGGGTGCGCCATCGCGATGTTCTCGATGGCGATGGAACTGATCCACTCACCGCCGGACTTGATCACGTCCTTGCTGCGGTCGGTGATCTGCAGGTAACCGTCGGCGTCGATGGTGGCAACGTCGCCCGTGGGGAACCATCCGTCTCTTGCGCCCGCGCCAGTCACTCAATATATCCAGTAAGGCAGCAACATAGTGATGGTCCGGCAAGAGGCGCTTGTCGGCCCTGCCGGGTCGCTGCGCCAATCTACCTAGCTGATAGTTGGCGTGTTGTATCGTGTGCTGACACTCATTTTTGGCGCCAAATGGAAGCCACGCAGCATCTACTTCAGGCATCCGCTCCAATTAACACTACCACCCACTGACGCGTGTTCGGCATGCCGGTCCTATTCAACCAGGTTTTCGACGGCATCATCTGTCCGGCATCCGACCTGGAAGCTCCGCTGCCATCTTACTACCCAGCCATGGCATGACGGGTGTGGCAGTACCTCGATACGCCGTGTGCAGGGCGTGCTGATATGGTGGTTCGTGACCCTAAAGACTGTGCACGCCTTTAACCGCCCTCGGTGGCGCGCGGCACGAACAGCACCAGCGCGGGATTCATGGCCAGCCATGGCAGCCACGCCCGGCACAGGATGTCGGTCCATAACTGCAATGCGAAGGGCTGCCCGGGCGCGAATGCGGCGGATTGCACCAGCCAACGCTCCATCGCCTCGAAAGAGGGCGTTGCCCTGATTTGCGCCGTTATCAGCTCCGCGTTCTGCTCGGTGAGTTCGCGGTGCATGAGTTCAATATCGATGATCGGCAGTTGCGCCGTGATCCTGGTCTCTGGCATGGCTAATGCTGCTGCGAACAGTTGAGGGGACATTAATGATTCTTGGCGACGATCATGCCAGGTGCAAATCAGGCTGGCGGCATCTGGCAGAGTGGCGGAGTCCGGCGGGTTCTGGCGACCTACAATAATCGTGCATCGTGCCGGTCCGTCGCTCGGCATGGCCACTGTGGAGGTGCGTATGCGCTTTGAGGCATTCTCCTTCGGCTCCATCTGCATTGATGGCATAACGTACGAGCATGATGTGGTCATCGACCAAGGCAAGGTCCGCAAGCGCAAGAAGGGACCATCCAAGCCATTCCGCGAGGCCTTTGGGCATACGCCGCTGTCGATCAGGGAAGACATTCCCTGGAACTGCAGCCGGCTGGTGATTGGCACCGGCAGCGGGGCATTGCCGGTCATGGATGAGGTGAAGCAGGAGGCCAAGGATCGCCACGTGAAACTGGTTATTGCGCCCACCGCCAAGGCCATTGCGACGCTGGAGAAGCACCCCGGCGGCACGAACGCGGTCCTGCACCTCACCTGCTAGTCCACTGAATCATTGAAATTGGATGTGTCGTCCCCATATGCTTGGGCATGCAAAGAACGATGCTGACGAGCGAACAACGTAGCGACCTGGATGCCGTAATGCGCAAGCGCCACGGTAATGCGGCCCTTGCACGACGCGCACGCTGTGTCTTGCTTTGGGCCGATGGAGAGCGCCGGGTTGATATTCGCTCCAAGCTTGCCTGCAACGACGGATTCATCTCGCGATGGACGTCGGCGTATGAGGCGCAGGGGCTGGCCGGCCTGGTGTCGTTGGCGTCTTCACTTCGGTCAAAGACCTCGACAAGAAGCTCATGCGCTATATCCGCCAGTACAACAAGGACCCCAAGCCATTGAAGTGGATCTACGCCGATCCGACACGGCGTATCACCGCCAATTCTTCTGATTCAGCGCACTAGCCGCGCCTTGCGCGGCTAGCAGGTACAGAAACCCTGCAAGGGACTCCGTGGAATGAGTTCATCGCATCGCTTTAGCGGCCACGAGGTCGAATGCGCGCGTCGCCGCACCGATGCGTTGCGCGGGCGGTCCACCGATGCCGCGAGCGGCCAGCCCGCATCGCACCTGGACTTTCTGCGGCGTCAGGTTTCCAGCTTCCACTTGATCGAACAGCCAAAGGCCGGGTGTTGCTGCGCGGGACGCTCGCCGGTCTGCGCGACCTGCCGCATCGCTTCGAAGAGGTCGCGCGGCACACCGGCCAGCGGGTCTTTGCGCGACGCGTCCACGCGACCCCGGTAACACAGCCGTAGGTTCGCATCGAAGCCGAAGCACTCCGGCGTGCAGACCGCACCATATGCGCGGGCCGTCTGTTGCGTCTCATCATAGAGATAGGGAAACGGCAAGCCGGCGTCTGCCGCGAACGCGACCATCCGGTCGAACGAGTCCTCAGGATAGATGCGCGCGTCGTTCGCGTTGATGCCCACCATGCCGATGCCGAGCGGCGCGAGATCGCGCGCGTCGCGGATCAGCCGTGCCAGCGCGCCCTTTACGTAGGGGCAGTGGTTGCACATGAACACCACGACGACGCCACGCTCGCCGCGCACGTCGTCGAGCGTAAGCCTCCTGCCGTCGGTGGCGGGCAGCGAGAACCGGGCGCTGCGGTGCCCAGATCGCCTGCGGGGGATTCGGTACCCATTTGCGTGCTCCTCGGGCGGCCAGGAAAGCTGTGTCTTTCACGTCACGGCCGCTGTATCGGTATTCCATTGCGAGCTCTCGGAAGTGCGCGCGCTAGCCACAGCGCTCGTCAATCAGCTTCCTGGCCCAATCGGTAGCGTGCCGCCACGCCTCCCCTTCGCTGAAGAAACTGCCAGGGACAGGATAGCGATCGAAGATTTTCAGCGGCTTTCCATCTGTCGCTTTCGTGCAGATCGTCACCTCGCCTTGCCATGGTCCGGACTCATCTGGAGATGTTGCGGACGCTTCATACCAGTGGTCTCTGTAGTACGTGAAGCCTTGGAGATCCATCTTCTCGCCTCATAGCATGGCCAAAGAACGCCCCATCCCCTTCTCTTGGCGCTATGGTGCGCGTGTCAGCCAAGCCCCGCAAGGACATCAATTGTGCGCTTCTGAACTGGTTACCTTTCAGAAAGATGGAATGAACGCGCCCCTCCCCCCGATGTCATCCCCCTGCCATCCACGCCACTCAGAAAGCCGTCCAGACAGGGAGCAGGCAGGAGACCGCGCCAAACCGGGGGCTAAGTGAGGGATAAGTGGCAAACCGAGGAATTTTTTCACTGGCATGGACGGATGCCCTCGTTGTCCATCGGGCGTGTCTGATGGACAACTACTGAGCCAGCGGCGCCCCTCGGCTCAGACCAGGCGCTGCGAAATGCGGCCCGCACGATCCTCGGCGGATAGCGGCATCGGGGGGGGCCGCACGGGATACCGTCCATCCCCCCCTTGGCGTTGTGAAGCCGCCAGGACGATCGCCCGGCCCGAACCTATCCTTGTTACATCGCTACTGCCGCCACGAAAGGAGCGAGTGATGACGACAATCTGGACGCTAGCCGCAGATGGCAGCCATGCGCGGATCTTCCAGGCGCATGGGATGGAAAGGGATATGGAAGAGATCCAGGACTTTGTCAATCCGCTTGGCCGGGCCAAGGACAGCGAACTGCGCGACGATGCGCAGGGGCGCTTTGCCGGCAAGGGTGAGCCCATGCACTCGATGGCGACGCGGGTCGATCAGGCCGAGAAGGAGCGTGAAGAGTTCGCCCGCATGCTGACCCAGTATCTTGAACAGGCACGCACGGAGCAGCGCTATGACAAGCTGCGCCTCGCCGCCTCGCCGAAATTCCTCGGCATGCTGCGCGAGCACCTTGGCAAGGAAGTGCAAAAGGTGGTGTTCGAGGAAATCAACGAGGATATGTCCAGGCTGGGCGCGCGCGAAGTACAGAGCCGCCTCGCCTGCCGCTGAGCCCGGCCGGCGCCCTCCCCGCCTGCCAAGCCGCGCCATGGCGGCCTGCCGGCATGGCGCTTAGTCTACTTCCCACGTAGGTCTGCAAGGCCATCGGCGTTGTCAACTTGCCGATAGCGCGTCAAGGCTGTGGCCCGCCGGACCACTGCTCAGAAAGCAGTGGACGGATTTTGGGCCACTTCAGTGTAAGCATAGTGCGGACACCGTGCTATCTCGCCGTGCTGGCCTCGCGCATGCAGAGGCAATTCCGCAAAGCGCGCGCGGTGCGCCGGCAGAACCGCGTCTTCGGCAAAGTGCTGGTCCCGCTAGGCGCCGCGCTCTTCTTCGTGCGCAGGCAGTCCGCCTGAGTTTATATGCTGGGGCTTGAGCGTGCTGGTGGCACTCGGGTGGCGGGTTTGCTTCAATGAAGGCAGATCGCCATCGCGGAGACGTCCCATGCGCACCTTCCTGACCCCGCTTGCCCAGTCCCGCCACCGGCCGGCCCATACAGTGCCGCCGATCGAGGACCCGCCGCCCCCGGGCATTCCGCCGGACTTGCCGCCGATCGAACATCCACCGCCACCGGCGGAACCGCCAGTGGCGGTACCGCCGCCATCCTACGAGGAGCGCAGCGCGCGCCGCTATTGAATCGCTTCGGCCACATTGGCGGCCTGCAGGATCGCGGCGCGGTCGAGATCCGCAATGATGCCGGCGATCTTTAGCACTCAAAAGTACGAACGGGCGGACCAACCCAGCTTTGCAGGCGCACCTGGGCCTTCTTGACCATGAGCCTTGGGTGCCCAGGGCTTCGGCGATGCCTGCGTTGATGACTGAATCGAACTGGCAGACGCCCACACCGGACTTCCGGTCAGGCCGTTCAGCTTCTCGCCTTCGGCCCGCACGGGCGGCCAGCTTTTGGGCGGCAGCCTTTTCCAGTTCGACGCGCTTGACTTCGAACTCGCTGATGGCGGTTTCGTAGCGCAGCGGGCCTTCTTGTTCGGGATCAGAAGCGGACGTAGCCGTCCTTCACGCGAACGATGTCACCCAAGCAGCCCAGGCTGATAATTTTTTCCTTGCATCGTATTTTCCTTAACGGCCTGGGCAATCAGTGCTTGTGCAGGTCCGTGTAGGGCAGCAGCGCGAGGAAGCGCGCGCGCTTGATGGCCGTATCGAGCTGACGCTGATAGTGCGCCTTGGTGCCAGTCAGGCGAGCGGGCGTGATCTTGGCATTGTCGCCGATGAAGTCCTTCAGGGTGTCCAGATCCTTGTAGTCGATCTGTTCCACGCCAGCCACGGTGAAGCGGCAATAGCGCTTGCGCTTGAACAGTGAGCTTTCCTTTTTGAAAGGCTTCTTCTTTTTATCGCTACCCCTCCATGTCAGGATAGTTGTCGCCTCGCCGCCTTTCGATGAAGGACAATGGAGGGCGGAAGCGGTTTTGGGTAATGAAGCGCTATTCGGACGAGTTCAAGGAGTTGGTGGTCGAGCAGATGATGCCGCCCTTGAACCGATCAGTGGCGGAGCTAGCCAAGGAAACGGGTGTCACGACAGTGAGCCTGCGCACTTGGCGCCACGAGGCTCGAGAACAAGGAAAAGTTGTGCCAGGCAACGGCAAGCAGAGTGACAAATGGTCCAGCGCGGACAAGTTCCGGGTGGTGCTCGAAACAGCGCCTCTGAGTGAAGCGGAGTTGTCCGAATACTGCCGCAGGAAGGGCATTCAACCCGAGCAGATCCGGCAGTGGCGTGCTGCCTGCGAGCAGGCCAATGCGCCTGAGCGGGTCAGGTTGAGCCTGGCGCAGCGCCGCGAGGAACAAGCCGCCAAGAAGCAGATTCGGGACCTGGAGCGCGAACTCAAGCGCAAGGATGCGGCACTGGCTGAGACCGCGGCGCTGCTGGTTCTCAGAAAAAAAGCCGAGGCGATCTGGGGAAGGGACGAGGAGGACTGATCAACGTCTCGGATCGCCGCGAAGCCATTGCGTTGATCGATGAAGCGGTGGGCGGCGGTGCGCGCCAGTCCAACGCCTGCAAGGAACTGGGCTTGAACGAGCGCACCTTGCAGCGCTGGCGCCATACGCCGGAGGATGGCCGCCCGGGCGCGCAGCGCCCGGTGCCGGCCAACAAGCTCAGCGAGGGCGAGCGGCAGGCCGTGCTGGCCGCCGCTAACAGTCCCGGCTACGAGAGTCTGACGCCGCACCAGATCGTGCCAAAGCTGGCCGACGAGGGGCGCTACCTGGCCTCGGAATCGACGTTTTACCGCGTGCTTAAGGCCGAAGGCCAAGCGCACCGGCGCGGGCGCACCCACAACGCCAAGTCCCGTGCGCCGACCACGCACCGTGCCGATGACCGCAACCAGGTGTGGTGCTGGGATATCACGTGGATGCCCACCACGGTGAAGGGCCGCTTCTTCTACTGGTACATGATGCAGGACATCTACAGCCGCAAGCTGGTGGTCAATGAAGTGCATGAAAGCGAGTCGGAGGAACATGCCAAGCGGCTGCTCGAACTGGGCTGTCTGCGCGAGCAAACGGCTGGCCGGCCGCTGGTGCTGCACTCGGACAATGGCAGCGTCATGAAGGGGCTGAGTATGCGCGCTGCGATGCACGAATTGGGCGTGGTGCCCTCATACAGTCGTCCGCGCGTGAGCAACGACAACGCTTACGCCGAAGCGTTGTTCCGCACGGCCAAGTACTGTCCGCTATGGCCTGAGCGGCCGTTCGACACGTTGGAGCAGGCGCGCGACTGGGTATATCGGTTCGTGCGTTGGTACAACGAGGAACACCGCCACAGCGGGCTGAAATACGTCACGCCGAACCAGCGGCACAGTGGAGAAGCGAAGCCCCTGCTGGCACGACGCATGATGGTGTATCAGGCCGCCCGTGCCCGGCATCCGCAGCGCTGGTCGCGAGGGATCCGGAATTGGGAGTTGGATCCCGTGGTCTATCTAAACCCGGAACGGGCCGAGCAGGAACCTACGGAGTACAAAAAGGCAGCATAGCGGCGGACGCGACAACTACCTTGACACACACCGCTACGTTTGATGAATGCCATGATTCGATCCCTTACCGATGCCTTCCATATCAGCGATATGGAGGATGAGAGCCTTGCCGTTGCGGCGCCTGCGAGCCCGCGGCGGTCAGGTTAGGTGCGAAGCGTGAGGGAAGCCCAGGCCAACTACAGTAATACGACTCTCATTGTGCCCGATCGTGGCCGCCATGAAAGCCTGCGCCAAAGACTGCTTGATGCTCAGGCCGCTACTGGGGTTTCGGCGGGCGACTGGAGTGCGGTCTTGTGGGCTTCTTCGCGCTGCACTTCCTTCATCATCGGCGACGGCGCGGTTTCGGCCTTCTTGGTCTGGACGATGGGGTGACGCAACACAGTGACGGGCTACGCCGTCTCGGCCTCCCGCTCGCGGGCGGTGCTGGCGACGGTGCAAGCCTGGTCAATGGGCCGAGGGACCGGCTTCGCCGCGGCCTCAGCCGGCTCGGCCTGCTCCAAGGATGTGGCCGTCACCGGGCTGGTTGTTTTTGGAGACGGACGCAGCCACGCCATCAACGCCGCCCAGCGCTCGTTGAGGCGAGAGCGAGGCGACAAGCTCGTCGGGGTATGCCGCTGCTGGGCCGTTTTCTCTCGCGGGCGATCCAGATCACGAATCCGGTAGCACATGGGATACCTCCTTTCGGAAGGCGGAGACGAAAACTCGTCCCCACGAGCATCGCTGCATTCCGGCGGGGGCGATCACTTCCAGTATGGAATGTGCACGCGCTGACCGCCACGCGAACTGGCTGTTTCACCTACCGGGGCACCCGGAGCAGCCATGCCACAGAGCGCGGTACTACGGGATACTGGCCGCTCCTGCCTGCTGGTCATCGCCCTCGCCTACCTGGCGTGGGCCTCGGGCCCATGCTAAATCCACTATCACCAGACGACCGCCCCAGGCCAATCCGCTGTCGAAGCTATCCAATCCGGAAAACTCCACGCTCTGCCCCGCATTGACCGCGCGCTGCAGCCAGGCGGGCATCTCGCCGTGCCCGTCCCTGGTGAGCCCCTCGGCGTTGCGGTGCCAGACCGGCGGTGGCGGAGGCGGCCGCGGATCAAAGCACCCCGCCGCCGCCAGTTCCTCTATCGTCAGCCCATACTCGGCCATCCGGGCCTGGATCCAGCGGATCGCGTTCGCCCGCTCATTTTTCGTTGCCATCATTGCTGCCATCCAGGGCTGAGGGGCGCCGCTGACACGCCCGGCCCTTAGCGGGTTCGGGAAGTATGGTGCGGCCAGATTGATACTGTATGGATGCACAGTCTCATGCCTGACGACCGCCTCGTCGGCTAGACTTGCGCAGGAAGCCGCATGGAACCACGATGGGCCCAGGTGACGTGATACGAGATTTCGAGCGCCTGGCGCTGGACGAAGCGACGGAATAGGAGGTCGACGACGCTCCGGCTTGGCGGTGCTGTTGGCCGATCCGGCGATCGCGGGGAAGGAACGGGCCTTGTTGACTCAAGTGGGCGCGACACTCTACCGGTTGGGCCTGAATGAACGGGGGATTGCGGCGCTCAAGTAGCGAGGCGACACAGCTCAGTGACCGTGCCCCCCGCTGCCGCCGTGGTGTGTCCCGCCATGGCCACCACCACCGAAGAAGACTGCGCCTCCATAGAAGCCAGGCCACCAGCCGTAGTTGTAGTACGCCCCGTAGGGGTAAGCGGGATAGTAAGGCTCGTAGGAATAGGTGCCGTAGGCCGGATAGCCATAGCCATCATAAGCTGGCACTACCACGCACCCGGCCAGCAACATGGCCGCACCGATTGTGAGGCTCCTGATACATGTGCTCATCGCCACTTCCTGACCCTTTGAGCAGTTAGACTACGCATCGCCACCGCCCATTCCGTGCACGAGACGACCCCGATGCGCCCGGCAGGTATTCGCCCGCCGCGCTCCTCACCGGGTTTGACGGGCCTTTCCAATCATCGGCAATAGCGGTAAAGGAATCACCCACCATGGGGAAATACCCCAATTCGAGGTAGTCTAGGCTTGATGAAGCGCATGCCTCTGGAGGTACGCCTACATGTCCCAACAAAAAGTGCGTAACAGTCCAGCCGAGATGACCGTGCTTGTCGTGCTGCTCTTGGCAGGTTGTTCCACGCGCCAAACGCATCATCTCTTGCCGCCGGCGCCGGAGCCGCCTAGGATGTCGCAACAGCCAGCAGAGGATCAGCCGCCGCCTCTATCGCCTGGAGTGCCAGCGAAGCCAGCGAGCGCGGCTACACCCCGCTGACGCAGGGAGGGGACGTACCCCCGGATAACCCCGCCAATTCTTCCATCGTCAGCCCGTACTCGGCCATCTGGGCCTGGATCCAGCGGATCCCGTCCGCCCGCGCGTGTTCAGTGGCCATCGCGCCCGTAGCAGGCTGGCGCTGGAAAACCGCCAGACGCCAGCGACACTTACGGCATGGGGGAACAAGCCCTCATCTACATGCCGTCTGAGCCAATCTGGTTCTACCATGCAGGCTACCGCCACTTGCTCCAGAGTCAGCCAAGCATCTTCCATCAGGCAGCCAATCAGAACGTCATCATCAGACATGGGTCAGGCTCTCCTATCCGGGCGCGGATTAAAAATCAATTGCCGTGCCATGGTTTTATAAAGGGAGACCGCGCCAAACCGGGGGCCGATTAAGCGGCAAGGCGGTGCTCTGATCCCGACCGGTGCGAGGTCGGGACTAAGGATTCTTGAGAACGCCCCCAGCAGCGGCCCCACGCATTCCAGGGGTACTGCACAACGTGCGCATCCCGAACAGTTCGCTGGCCATCGACATTAGGTCGTAGCCGGCCACATTCAGCCATTCGTCCATTCGTCCAATGCATTCAACGGACACTCGAACGTCGCCTCGTTCACGGCAACGGACATTTGGGGTCGATAGTCGCAACTCAGTACACGGCAAGCTTCCGTGGTAGACGGTTCCTGCCCCGTAATTATCGGCAGTTGTGCAATGTCGCGACTCGGCATTGGCTTCGCACGTATGCCATCGGCACCGTGCGGCCAGGGCGTGATGATGGATCGTTAATCGCAGCTGCGCACTCGCCTCGGGTTACACCCGCTGCCTCATCCAGCATGCAATGCTCATACGATCGCGCGTGGCGGGCAGCACCTCGTGTTCAAATTGTGCCGAGAGAAACAGCAGCAGCGTTCCGGCGCGCGGAAAGACGTCGTGATATGACTGATCGGCAAGGTAGAGCCGCAGTGCACCGCCCTCGGCCTCCTGCCAAGCTTCGTTGAGGTAGAACACAGCGGAAATCACACGGCTGACGTTGTTACGCAGGCAGTCGAGGTGGCGCGCATATGCGGCGCCTGGCCGATATACCGCGTAGTGTGATTCGCTGTCGATCAGGCCGAGAAACAGGTCGCGGTTGAGCGCATTCCGTAGCGCTTCGATGCGATCGGCGAACGCCTGCTGCGCCGCGCTCAGCGCGTCGGGTTGGAACCAGCGTGTGCTATCGCCGCGCAAAAGCGTGGTAGCGCGATTGGCCCCTACACGGGCCGGTGTAAGTAGCTGCGCGTCGTCCATGGCCATGCATTCGGTCGATAAGGCCTGCGTCTGGGCCTTTGACAAAAAGCTCGACACGACACACCAGCCATTAACGGCAAGCGCGCGTGTCGCGATGTCATATTCGCTGGGTCGGGAATTCGTCGAGACATCGATTGCCTCGTCCGGAGCGGCGTCGCCGATCGGGCAATCAACCAACAGTTCGATTTCCGCTTCAATCAGGTGGCGTTCCAGAAACTCATCTCATTTTATCTGCTCTTCCTCTCGCGGCGCGATCGAGTACTCGCTCGAGTCTGCTACAAGCCGGCCAAAACCAAAACCATCGAGCGTTGGAGGGGTCGCGTCGAACGCGGGCATTGACACTCGCCAGACCCAGGAGGAAGAGCGGGGTCGAGGTAGTCGATCTGTTGGAACACAGGCGCAGTCTACACGAGTGGGACAAACCGTCCGTTGATGCTTGAGCGAAACCTTTGGCCGACGCTTATTACGTGCTGTTGGCCGATCCTGCGATCGCGGGGAAAGAACGGGCGTTGTTGACCCAAGTGGGTGCAACACTCTACCGGTTGGGCCTGAACGAACGGGTGGTGGTGGCGCTCAAGAGATGTCCACGCCGGCGGCTTCCTCGGCAAGTCGTATCGCGACGAGGCGCGTCTGGGCATCGGTGTACGGCTTGATACCCAACAAGGAGCGGATCACCTTGTGATGCCGATAGAGCACGGTATGCGCGGCGGGATAAGTAATGCGCTGAACCGGCGGCATGCCCAACCAGGCCGACACGTGCTCGATGAATTCGGCGGGTACCGCCTCCACAGCCGGAAAATGGCGCAGGAACTGGAAACACTTCAGGTTGACCAGAAGCGCGAGGCGCCGCTCAGCGGTGCGTGCGAAGCCTTGCGCCCACTCAATTTCCTCTGGGCGCGGGGTGAACGAGGTCTGCAGATCCTTCAGCGTGAGGGTACGCGGAAACCGAGGATAGGCAGTTCGTTCGATGCTGGCCATGGCAAGGGGCTCCCAATCGGGATAGGCGGACTTGTTCGGAAAGCGCTTTGCGAGGTCGCGTGGAGCTCGCTCAAACTGACCAGAATATGTTGTCGATGCCAGAAGACCAAGCCTGCGGCGCTGCCTGGTCATCACGCTAGGTTGGAGTCAGGCAGCGCGGCCGGCGCGCTTCGTCGGCGGGAAATAACAGGTGATGCCTTCTCAACCTGATCCAGTTGGGCGAACGGCAGCGATGTAACGAACTTTCTCTGGACCGGATGCGGCGGAACATGTCCACAAGATACCGCACGATGCTGTTGGCAATCGCCGGCAGAAACCCGACCCAGCCGACGCCCGTAGGCCGGCTCGAAGACATAAAGGCCGGGATCTTTATTACTTCTGGGTATATGTGTCATTTCCGGCTTTATCCTGGCACGCCCCCGATTACCCGATCGATAGCGGAAGTCCTCGGCAGCCATGCCGATGACCCGGCATCCCGCGGCAAGGTGGGAAGCTATCTGATCCTCTGCGCCTTCCACGCGAACATCATCACCGCGGGCATGTTCATCACGGCGATGGCGGGTAATCCCCTTGCGGTCAAGCTTGCCGCAGACCAAGGCGTCTCAATCAGTTGGCTCGACTGGGCGGTGGCAGCGTCTGTCCCCGGTTTGCTGTGTCTGGCCATCATTCCAATAGCCATGCTGTGGATTGCCCCGCCGCGCATTCGCCAAACACCCGATGCGACGGCCTTGGCCCGGAGAGAGCTAGCAGCCATGGGTCCGATCTCCGCCAAGGAGATCATCATGGCGGCAATCTTCCTTGGCTTGCTGGTGCTCTGGATTTTCGGTGAGGATCTGAACATTGGAGCGACGAGCCCAGCCGCAGGACACCGGCGCGCTGATCGAGACCATCGCCCGCATGAAGTCTCCCTTCTGGGGCATCACGGTGGGCGGCATCCTTCTTGGCGCCGTGCGCCCCGTGCATATACTGACATCGTCCCCGACCGTTCGCCGCATCGCCAGCAAGACAACGGAGGAGTCGGTTGATGCCAACGCGCAGCGCGCTCAGGCACGTACACTCGATTGACCCGGCCGGGCGTCAGGATGCCGACAGTGAACCAGCAATGGAGACGACAATGGAAAAAGACAATCACCCGAAGCCATTCTACAGATCACTCTACTTCCAGGTCATCACCGCAATTGTCATCGGCGTCATCCTCGGCCATTTCTATCCGCTGGCCGGCGAGGCGATGAAGCCGTTGGGTGATGGCTTCATCAAGCTGATCAAGATGATCATCGCGCCGATCATCTTCTGCACGGTCGTGGTGGGCATCGCCGGCATGGAGGACATGAAGAAGGTTGGCAAGACCGGCGGGCTGGCGCTGCTGTACTTTGAGATCGTGAGCAGCATTGCGCTGTTGGTCGGCCTGTTGATCATCAACATCGTCAAGCCCGGCGCCGGCATGAACGTCGACGCATCCACCCTCGACACGAAGGGCATCGCCGCCTACACCGAGCCCGGCAAGATGCAAGGCACGGTCGATTTCCTGCTGCACGTGATCCCGAACACGGTGGTGGATGCCTTTGCCAAGGGTGAGATCCTCCAGGTGCTGCTGTTCGCGGTGATGTTCGGTTTCGCGCTGCACAGGTTCGGTGGCCGCGGCACGCTGGTGTTCGATTTTATCGAGAAGTTTTCGCACGTGCTGTTCACCATCGTCGGCTACATAATGAAGGTCGCGCCGATTGGCGCCTTCGGCGCCATGGCCTTCACCATCGGAAAGTACGGCGTGAGCTCGCTGCTGCAGCTTGGCCAGTTGATGGCGACCTTCTACACCACCTGCCTGCTTTTCATCTTCGTCGTGCTAGGCACCATCGCGCGGCTGCATGGCTTCTCGATCTGGAAGTTCATCAAGTACATCAAGGAGGAACTGCTGATCGTGCTGGGCACGTCGTCGTCGGAATCCGTGTTGCCGCGGATGATGGCCAAGCTGGAGAACCTGGGCGCCCGCAAGTCCGTCGTCGGACTGGTGATCCCGACTGGCTACTCCTTCAATCTGGATGGCACCTCCATCTACCTGACCATGGCGGCGGTGTTCATCGCCCAGGCGACCAACACCGACATGACCCTGATGCAACAACTCACCCTGCTCGCCGTGCTGCTACTGACCTCCAAGGGCGCCGCCGGTGTCACCGGGAGTGGCTTCATCGTGCTGGCGGCCACGCTTTCGGCGGTGGGGCATGTTCCTGTGGCGGGGCTGGCCCTGATCCTCGGCATTGACCGCTTCATGTCGGAGGCGCGTGCCCTGACCAACCTCATCGGCAACGGCGTGGCCACGGTGGTAGTGGCGAAATGGACCGGCGACCTCGATATCGAGCGGATGCACCGCAGGCTTGATGACGAGTCGGACATTGAGGCCGACGAGCCGGAAGTGGTGCTCGACCAGGTCGCGACCCATATGCCGGCCGCCGACACCACGGTAACCCGGTGAGCGGCAGCGCGCAAGCACACATCACCACGGCGGGCTGTGGCAACTATGGCATCCCGGGCACTACGGAAGGCTTCGACCGCGGCAGGCGCACCGGCGTAAATTGCGCTATGAAGCCCGACCATCCCCGATGGACAGACCGAGGCGTGGCCGGTCGTCAACGAGATCGAACGCCTCTGTAATCAACTAGCGCAGGCATGATTTCGCACTGATCGTACGAACAGCCGCCATGGAGATGCCCCAATGCATCGGCCGTTTCTGCGTCCGCTGATATCCAGCCTGGCGTTGATGACGTCCATCAGCGCCGTGGCCGACGATCGCCCGCTCAGCCTTGTCGACCCGCGGAGACCGACCTTCAGGACATTGGCCGACCTTGCCAACGAGCGCCGCAGACCTCGTCGAGCCTTTATCAAGTGTTGGGCCACCAGTTCGCCGAACTCGGCCTGCCGCCGCCGCGCGTCTCGGTGGAATGGACGGGCTCTGGGGTCCCGATTGCCGAATTGCTGCGGAACACTGACCTGCTTGGGCTGCTGCCGCATCGCACGCTGACGGGGCCGGACGGCCACGGCTTGTGCGTGATTGCCGATGGCGAGAGACTGCGCGAGCCCGAAGTCGCCCTGCTAGGGCTAATCTTCGCGTGCAAATTGATACCGTTGAAGAGGAAATGTTTCGCTACATCAATGACTTGTAATAGCCCTCGCAGTGCTGTTCTTTCCTGTGCCGTAAGTCGTTGATGGCATAGGAAGTCTCGCATCCCACCCGTATCAATTTACACGGAAAGCACGATCACCCCGACATCGAGGAGCTGCCGTTCGAGCGCGGAGTTATTGCCAGCCACAAGGCGATTCGCCGCCGGTGTGACAAGTTCGGCGGGGGTTTTGCCCATCGCGAAACTGTCAATTTGCCTCCTGGACTGACACGCCCGCAGCCCTTCTCAACCCGAATGACGGCAACGATGACGGTGAAAAATGAGCGGGTGGACGCGATGCGCTGGATCCAGACGCAGATGGCCGACTACGGGCTGACCATGGAGGAGCTGGCGGCGGCGGGGTGCTTCGATCCGCCACCGCCACCCGCCTCCCGCGGTCTGCTACCGCAACGCCGAGGGGCTCACGTGGGACGGGCAGGGTGAGATGCCGGCCTGGCTGCGCGGGCGGTCAATGCGGGGCAGAGCGCGGAGTTTTTCCGGGTCGGATAGCTTCAACGGCGTCTCATCCACGGTGCCACGGTGCGAATCGAGGTCGCTTCAGGCAAATACCTGGAGCGGGTAAGGCGAGGGAAGCAAAAATCGTGACTTCAGCGTATCTTGTACTTGCCAGGGCCGACCTGGCTATTGCACGTGCATGTCCCATGCCAGCAAACCTTTCCCCCGAGTACAAGCGGGCCGAGCAAGCCTATCGGCTGGCACGCCAGCCGCGTGAGCAGCTCGAATGCCTGAAGGAGATGCTCCGTGCCATCCCGAAGCACAAGGGCACGGAGCGTCTGCAAGCCGATATCAAGTCACGGATCAGGGAACTCACCCAGGAATCTGCCAGCCACGGGAAGGCTGGTCACAGAGGGCCGTCACATGCGGTGCATCCCGACGGCGCGGCCCAGCTCTGTCTGATCGGCCCGCCCGGCGCGGGAAAATCCAGCCTGCACGCGAGGCTCACAGGATCGCACAACGGGGTCGGGCCCTACCCCCGCCCGACCAGACTACCGATTCCCGGCATGTTGCCATTCGAGGACATCGCTTTTCAACTGGTCGACCTGCCGCCCGTTTCAGTCGAATTCCTGCAGCCTGAGCTCACCAGCCTGTTGCGGTCGACAGACGGCGCACTGCTCGTGGTCGACCTGAGCGCGCCAGACTGCACGGAACAGTTGGAGCGGATTCTGCGGCAGCTTGCCGCGGGAAAAATCATCCTGACGGAGCGCTGGCCGGCGACGGCGGAATTAGCGCCAGCTGATTCATTCAGTGTGTACCTCCCTACGCTGCTGCTGGCCAACAAGACGGATCTTGCCAACCCGGAAGACGCGGCCGTCCTCGAAGATCTGCTCGGCGTACGCTTTCCGGCGCTCACAACCTCCGCGACCAGCGGGCGAGGGCTGGCCGAAATCGGCCCGTTCCTCTTCAGGGCTCTGGGGATCGTGCGCGTCTACACCAAGGCGCCCGGGAAACCCATCGACCAGAATCGGCCCTTTACGATGCGCCGCGGCGACACCGTGCTGGATGTCGCCATGCGGGTGCATCCCGATCTCGCAAGCACGTTCAAGTTCGCGCGCATTTGGGGGAGTGGCAAGTTCAGCGGCCAGCAGGTGGGCGCCGATTACCCGGTCGCCGATGCAGACGTGGTGGAACTGCATTCGTAGCGCACCGCTGACGAAAAGTCACGGCCGCAGTCAGCCTGTCCTTGACAGCCCAACGCACGGGCTTCGGGGACGCATCGGGAGCAGGCGAGAGATTCGATAAGGAGTGCAAATCGGCAACAAAGGTTGCTCATCCAGGGGTAGTCGTCCTTTTTGTGCAGAATCTTACGGTTTCCCCGCAAAGCCTTTCTTTACAAGGCGCCGGTGTGTGTCAAGGTAGTTGTCGCGTCCGCCGCTATGCTGCCTTTTTGTACTCCTTAGGTTCCTGCTCGGCCCGTTCCGGGTTTAGATAGACCGCAGGATCCAACTCCCAATCCCGGATCCCTCCCGACCAGCGCTGCGGATGCCGGGCACGGGCGGCCTGATACACCATCATGCGTCGCGCCAGCAGGGGCTTCGCTTCTCCACTGTGCCGCTGGTTCGGCGTGACGTATTTCAGCCCGCTGTGGCGGTGTTCCTCGTTGTACCAACGCACGAACCGATATACCCAGTCGCGCGCCTGCTCCAACGTGTCGAACGGCCGCTCAGGCCATAGCGGACAGTACTTGGCCGTGCGGAACAACGCTTCGGCGTAAGCGTTGTCGTTGCTCACGCGCGGACGACTGTATGAGGGCACCACGCCCAATTCGTGCATCGCAGCGCGCATACTCAGCCCCTTCATGACGCTGCCATTGTCCGAGTGCAGCACCAGCGGCCGGCCAGCCGTCTGCTCGCGCAGACGGCCCAGTTCGAGCAGCCGCTTGGCATGTTCCTCCGACTCGCTTTCATGCACTTCATTGACCACCAGCTTGCGGCTGTAGATGTCCTGCATCATGTACCAGTAGAAGAAGCGGCCCTTCACCGTGGTGGGCATCCACGTGATATCCCAGCACCACACCTGGTTGCGGTCATCGGCACGGTACGTGGTCGGCGCACGGGACTTGGCGTTGTGGGTGCGCCCGCGCCGGTGCGCTTGACCTTCGGCCTTAAGCACGCGGTAAAACGTCGATTCCAAGGCCAGGTAGCGCCCCTCGTCGGCCAGCTTCGGCACGATCTGGTGCGGCGTCAGACTCTCGTAGCCGGGGCTGTTAGCGACGGCCAGCGCGGCCTGCCGCTCACCCTCGCTGAGCTTGTTGGCCGGCACCGGGCGCTGCGCGCCCGGGCGGCCATCCTCCGGCGTATGGCGCCAGCGCTGCAAGGTGCGCTCGTTCAAGCCCAGTTCCTTGCAGGCGTTGGACTGGCGCGCACCGCTGCCCACCGCTTCATCGATCAACGCAATGGCTTCGCGGCGATCCGAGACGTTGATCAGTCCTCCTCGTCCCTTCCCCAGATCGCCTCGGCTTTTTTTCTGAGAACCAGCAGCGCCGCGGTCTCAGCCAGTGCCGCATCCTTGCGCTTGAGTTCGCGCTCCAGGTCCCGGATCTGCTTCTTGGCGGCTTGTTCCTCGCGGCGCTGCGCCAGGCTCAACCTGACCCGCTCAGGCGCATTGGCCTGCTCGCAGGCAGCACGCCACTGCCGGATCTGCTCGGGTTGAATGCCCTTCCTGCGGCAGTATTCGGACAACTCCGCTTCACTCAGAGGCGCTGTTTCGAGCACCACCCGGAACTTGTCCGCGCTGGACCATTTGTCACTCTGCTTGCCGTTGCCTGGCACAACCTTTCCTTGTTCTCGAGCCTCGTGGCGCCAGGTGCGCAGGCTCACTGTCGTGACACCCGTTTCCTTGGCGAGCTTCGCCACTGATCGGTTCAAGGGCGGCTTGGCGCCGCAAAGGGCAACGGATTGAAGACGAGTGGCTGCGCCGCATGGGGCCTGCGCATTTCGCGCATGTGAATTTCCGGGGCATCATGAGCTTTCCGATCGACCTGTATCAAGACAGCGTGCTTGAGGTGGCACCGCAGCGGCGTGCGGTGTAGCAAGAATCGAGATCTTCCCCGATGTGCGGGTGCCGGGCGGAATCAAGCCCGCGTCGATCAGACCCGCGCGGATGCCAAGCGCGATGCCCTACGCTCCGCGGTACAGCAGCAAGTGGACGAGCTAGCCAAGGTCACCGGACGGCTTGACGCCCAGCAGCAATCGCTGGCGGACTATCGGACACAGCTCCGCGTGGCTGGTCCGGCAGCTTGAATGCCTTTAACGCCGGTGAAAGGCCACTGTGATCGTGACTGGCCCACGGTCACATCAACCAACAATCCGATGTGTCTCGGCATTGCTCCGCTGCATCGCAGCACGTGTAGAGCTTGATTCTGCTGACAAAACGGTTTAGCGTGAACGCTCGGTGTGCGCGTATTCAGCGCGTCCTCGCACCGAGTTCACTCAGCCCCGTTCCTACAATCCCCCGTGGAACTCCATCCACAGACCTGCAGTCGTAGTTCCTTTTTCCGATCCAGACAAAGGAGCCTGACATGCTCAGTCCGCATGAAATCGCCGCGCTGTTACTGCTTGGCGATGCCCAAGACATCGACGATCTCGAACCAGAACAACTGGACGGATTGCTGATCCACAAACTGGTGACGATGGAGCATGGCCATGGTAGCGGTAGTGCCCACCCTCGCTTGACGAGTCAAGGGGCTTCTATGCTTGAAGCCCTGCGCCGCATTTCGTAACACGGCTCGTGCGGCGGGCGGCGCGATCCTCGTTCTTGGCACCACCTCCATGACTCGAGACGAGTTGTATGAGGTATCGAGAGGCCCCTATCACGTTGAGACCTATTTGTCGTGAAGGATGGCTAACGCCGAATGCCGCCGATCACCATTGCTTCGTTGGGACAGCGATATTGCTAGGCCCAGTGGAGCAACGTCATCGTGGACGGCCGACATCGAATTCTTGCGACTACCGCTTGCAGATGATGCCAACTGTGGTGTTTGCATGATCGGCGCGGGCACTGCGGCTAGGTATCTTGTCGAGTCAGGGCGCGGATGCCAGGGTACATCTCGGAGTGCCACCGGGGGCCAGAGAAAAGATCATAGTGGCCGCACCGGCGCGCCGTCACGTGCCGCTTGTCGCGTGCTGCAATGCCTCGGCACAGACCGTGCGCTGCCTGAGTCTGCCCGCAGCCGGAAATGGCGTCGCGGTCGCCTTCTATGGTCAGTAGTGTAGTAGCGCGGATGTCTTGCGGACGCACAGGCTGGCCGTTCACGAACCAATTGCCGCGTGCCAGACGGAATTCCTGAAACACGATCTGGATGGTATCCAGGTAGAACTCGGCCGCCATGTCGAGCACAGCATGATGCGCATCGCAAACGCGCCGGAGGGCTTCAGCACGCTCGTAGTCGCCTAGCGCGAGCTCCAAATAGTAGTTCCAGTGCGACGTCATCAAAAGACCTGGCTGTGCTGCCATCAAGCCGGCAAGCTGCAGGAAGTTCGGGCACACCTTGCGACCGGCACCGGCGTAGCGATCGGGCACTGTATAGATCAAATTCTGTTGAAACCACATGAGGGAGTGGTCTGCGGCCAATTTTCCCACCGCGGTGGGGCTGCGACGCGCATCAATCGGCCCGCCCATGAGGACCAGGCTCCTGGGAGTCGGCTCATCCGCGCTGGCCAACAGGGAAATAGCCGCCAGGGCTGGCACGGTGGCCTGACAGATGGCAATCACGTGCAGCGGATCTTCCGCGCCAATCTGACGGATAAACGCCTGCAGTTCGGTGACATAGTCATCCAAGTGAAATGGCCCAGCCACCAGGGGCACACAGCGCGCATCAGACCAGTCCGTCACATAGACGATATGCTCGGCCAATAAGGTTTCGATGACCTCGCGAAGCATGACGGCGTGATGCCCAGCCAGCGGTGCACAGACCAGCACAGCAGGTCTTGGATGCGACGCGGCGGCGCCAAGTGCAACCGGATCAGGTGCGAAGCGCAAAAGGCGGCAAAATGCCCTCTCCAGGACGACTTGCTCGACCACGGGAATGACGCAGCCTTTTTGCTCGACGGCTGCGATACCAAATTCCGGCTTGTTGGGGGCTTGTCCCAGACGGTACAGCATTTCGTAACCTGCGGCAAAGGCGGGAGCGCCCGGTATCTGCGACAGGGGGTTCCCATGATCGGAAAACGCGCTCGCCGCGTTCGCTGCCCACACAGCGAATGGCGCGAACATTGCGCGCTGATACTCCATGAACCGGTAGAGCATGGAGGTCTCCAAGAAAGTACGCTGGGCAGGGTCTGCGGCCCCGGTACCTAGCCGGGTGCGGGGAGCGTACCAGAGTTTCACTATAGGTCGGGCAGCTATTGCTGCAGTGCCAAAGATCGATGCAACACCGCTGCGGTGACCTGGTCGGTGGAATGACTGATTCTTTGGCCGCGGCGATCAGCGTTAGTCACAGCACGTCGATGCGGCAATGGCTGAACAATGCGGAGGGATGAGCCCTTGGCCGAACCGCTGCGTCGGTACTAACCGGGGAAACTGACTAATTCGTGTTTCCGGATAATTTCCACCTGCTCATCGATGATGGCCAAAAGCTCGGCTACTGAGCCGGAGAAGCGCTGTCGTACCGTCCCTCGTGTTTTGCCCTCGCTGGCCGAACGCACGAGCTCGTAGCCACTACCCTCTTGCGAAAGACGGATGACTCTCAGCTCCTTGCTGGGCGGAACCCGCAGCCAATAAGAATACCCATTCCTTATCCCTTTCTCTGTGCGCTCGCGAGGAATCAGGTATGGCCGGGCAAGCATGATCTCGGCATGAATCGCTTCAAAGGACATGGCAGCAGTGCTAAAAAAACAAAACCCCTGCATTGCGGGCAGGGGCGAAATTTATTCTCTCGCGGGGTGCAGAAGCCGAAGTTTAGGCTTCTTCTGCAATCAGGAATCTCTTTGGGTTCTTACCAAGCCAGGCCGGTTGGCGACCACGGCCGGACCAAGTCTTCCCTGTCTTGGGGTCGCGGTACTTGGGGGGCAGTTCGGACTTCGGCTTGCTTGCACCGCTACCTGCTGGACGGCCGCGACGGCGCTTGGAGATGTCTTCGACAGTCAAGCCATACTCCGCCATCAGGGTCTGAATCTTCTCGATGACGCCTGCTACTTCATTCGCGCGTACCTCTTCCAGTTGGGCTTCGAGGGCCTGCTTCTGGGACATGAGTTCCTTATAGGATGCCATATGAGTTTCCTTTCTAGTCGAGGTCTGAGAGACGATAGTTTAAGGTCAATTCGATGTAATGCCACCCGAATTCAGCGACATCGGGTCAGAAGTTAATGTAGGGCAACTCCCTGCCATCGCGAGATACACGAAACGTCAACTGCAGACTGGTTGGTCTTTTCAGGACTCCCTGCATAGGGGGCGTGACGCCTCGGCAGGATCCATGGCTTTTTTGGAAACTTGCCGATTTTGCGGGCGAGTATGCATCGCCTCACAGCGGACCAACATCGTTCCCGCCGGCTCATCCTCTCCACCGTCAAAGTCAGGTTCTACGGCAACCCGCAGATAGGGCTGTCGCCTGCCCGGTCACATTGACACGTACAGTCTCGTGAAGAGTCGATTGAGACGTCGTCGTTCAAGGGACGACACGCGTGCAATCGATCATTCCTGCTGGATAAGGAAACGCTCGGGCCGCTTGCCCAGCCACGCCGGCGTCCGGCCACGTCCCGACCAGGTCTTGCCGGTTTTGGGATCCATGTACTTCGGCGGCAGCGGTGCTTTCTCGGTGGCCGCGGTCGCTGTACTTGCGGGCCGGCCCCGACGACGACGCGGCGCCACGTCTTCCGGCGACAGACCATATCGAGCCATCAGCTCGCGAATCTGTTCGATGACGCCCGCGACCTCAGTCGAACGCACCTCTTCGATTTTGGCTTCCAACGCTTGCTTCTGCGCCAACAATTCCTGATACGTTGCCATTCTTGTCTCCAATTTTTCAGGCACGTTTAATTTATACGCATTCTCAAGTCGGTCGGCAAGATAGTCGTTGGTACCCTCAGACGGAACTTTGTAATCCGTTCAATCGAAATGACTGTCTGTATTAACGTATGGCCCGGGTCCCGGCCGATAACCTTCCCCATCCACGCATGGCCTGCACGTGCGGCCAATTACCTCATCCGTGGCTCGCGCAAATGGCTACGTTCGCGTTCTTGCCTCCCTCGCCTCCTGCGCCGGCAGCGCATGGCTTCAAGCGTAAACAAGTACAATCGGGCCAAAACTTCCTCCTACCGTCCATGCCATATAAAGCTGCACTCGCCCTTGCCGCTCTGATGCCATTTATCTCTCCTCTTGCGAGCGCGCAGGTTCGTGGGGCAGGCTCAACCGCCGCGGCACCCGTCTACCAGATTTGGGCGGAATCCTACAAAGCGTCCACAGGCGTAAATATCGCGTACGAAGCGGTGGGCTCGAGCGAGGGCATGAAGCGCGTACGCGATGGAGGCATCGATTTTGGGGCGTCGGATGTGCCACTTTCGGCGTCGGAAGCAAAGCGTGTCCATTTGGTACTGGTGCCAACCGTGGTAACTGCGGCTGTTCCGGTTGTCAATCTTCCTTCTGTTGCCCAGGGCCAATTGCGGCTTACCGGCGACGTGCTGGCCAAGATATTCCTAGGGAAACTTGACGCGTGGGATGCTACCGAAATTCAAGCGCTGAATCCTGGTATCTCGCTTCCAAAGCTGAAGATTCGACCGGTGGTACGCGCTGACGGTTCAGGCACGACTTTTCACTTCACGGACTATTTGAGCAATGTCAGCGACGATTGGAAGATTGCCTTCGGCACGAAGTCTTCCCTCTCCTGGCCGGTCGGTTTTCTCACTGCAAAAGGAAGCGACGAGGTCGTCCGAGCGGTCCGAAGCACCCCTGGAACCATCGCTTACATCGACTACAACTACGTGCTCGACGCCGGCCTGAGCCCCGTGCAGTTACGCAACGCTGCAGGGAATTTCGTTACCGCTCAGGTCAGCAGCTTCCGCGAGGCTGTGTTGAATAGCGACTGGAACAGAAAGGGCGATTTTTCCAGTAGTCTTGTCAATCGCCCGGGCCGAGACACATGGCCCATTACGATGGGCACGTTCGTGGCCGTGCCCGAAATCAGTAAATCTGCAAAGCAAACTCTAGCAGCGCTTCGCTTTGTCACTTGGGGATACTTGCGCGGAGACGACTTGGCCCGACGGGCAAAGTTCGTCCCCCTACCGGAGCGCGTTCAGGCAAATGCCTATCGCGAACTCGCGCGAATCACTGATGAGTCCGGTGCCATGATTGGCTTGCAAAGCATGGCGAGCACGCCCGGCCCCAAGCCATAAACGCCTTGAATTTGCCGAGTCCGCGGCGCAAAAGGCTTTCTTGACTATCCGCGCCTGGCTACAACCCCCCTCCGCCATCATGCAATGCCCCGTGACCGCAGCGACGCTAGAGATAGAAGCTCCTGAGCCAAACAAGACTATTGTGCTGAGGGCAATGCAGTGCCCTGCATGCAGCGAAGGAATCATCGAATACCGCGAACTCCGCCACGCAGTCGGCGAGCCCCGACGTCATAAAATATCGACCATATAGCGACCCCTTCGGAGAAGCCGCATCGGTAGCTCTGAGCACCGCGCATCAACAGCCGTCGATGGGCCCTGCCCGGATACCACGCTTCGCGGTACATAGCCCCCCAGCGTCTTCCCAGCCTTATGCAAGGATTCCTATCTGCGCGAAGGGCTGCATCCAGCAAACGAAGCTGCCCCTTACAATGTTGCCGTGCAATATAGGACCATGGCCGAAGAAGTGCACAAATAGCCACACGCCATATTTGCGGCTGGCAAATACGCCGACGGCCGCCGAGGGAAGCCGCGGAGGACAGAATGGCGACAGCTCGAGCTGGAACCAGAGGGGAGGCACTGAAGCTCCTGGAAACAGAGGGAGTAACGGTGGTCGAGTTGGACTACGAGTCAGGTTGGCAGGATGCAGTTGAACTCGGCAGGCTCGGCCAGAAGGTTGGGATATGCGTCGAGTATCGCGGGCACGAAAACATTGTCGTACGCTCGCCGGCTGCGCTCGTTGCCGGCCTATTGCGACCAAAGACAACGTTCCGGCAGCGGAATCTGTACTGTCAGTTTGAGCTCAACGACTTGCCGGCAGATGAGCTAGAGTGCCTGGAGGCAAAGGCGGCGAGGTTGGGGGACTATATTCTCGCGGGGCACTTGATGAGAGAGGTGGATGCACATTGGACAGAGTAAGCTGGTGCGGTCTGTCCTTTCGACAATGAACAGTCCGCTGTCGGGAAGCGCGGGTACTCGACGGCGGCGTTGTATCCCACTCTATCCCTCGCATGCCGAGAACCACTATTATTGGTGGGCCGGGTGGGACTCGAACCCACTATCAGTCGATTATGAGTCGACGGCTTATACCACTTAAGCTTCCGGCCCTTGCGTGGAGCGCGAGATGTTACCCGAAGGCGACCTCTTGCGAACAGTTTTCCACCGCCGCTGTTCTATAGGTCTGCAGAAGAAGCGGAAAGGTCCGCTGCTCTAACCAGGCATGAGCTAGAGGCCCAATAAAACCACGAGAGGAATCGCTGTCGGCACCACGCGCAGCATTTACTTTCCCAGTCGATGCGGGGCGCAATGTAGAGAAATGCGCCCGCATCTTCGGCCTATCAACTGGGTGGCACCATCGCGTGCCAGCCGAGGCAATAAATCAGGCCGCCGATTCAGGCGAGGCTACCGGCGCAACCGCCTTCTTTGCCGGAGCCCGCTTTTTCGTGACGGCTTTCACTGCCTTTTCCGGAGCCGCCTTCTTCGCGGCGACCTTTTTTTCGGGCACCGCCTTTTTTTCAGCGAGCTTCTTCGCAGCCACCTTGCCAGCCGTTGCCTTCTTTGCGCCGGTGGCCTTAGCCTTCTTTGCAGCCGCCTTGTCCTTGGCGGCCTGCTTTTCAAAACGAGCTGCAGCCTTTGCGCCGCCGCGAGCAGATCTGCCAACGCCGCGACCTGGGCATCGAGCCGGGCACGGGTCTCGGCTTGCGCCACGGCGGCGTCGCGGGCCTCGCTACGTGCCGCCACCAATTCGCCACGCAACTCTACGGCGGTGCGCTCGCTCTTCTGGCGGACCGTGCGCCCCTGGTCCGGCTCGCGCAAGCTGCGCCGCTCGCTGGCCTCGGCCCGCTCCTGCGCGAGCGTCACCTGCTCGCCGGCCGGCTCCAGCTCGGTCGAGAATTGGGTACGCAATGCCTCCAACTGGCGCCGACTCGCTTCGAGTTCCTTGCATCCCGCTTCGAGCCGGGCCTGCGTCGCAGTGTGAGGGCCGACCGGGATTCGCAGTTATCTGCTACGGAGCATGATTAAGAATCCCGGCCACCCCTCTTCGATACAATGGGCGCCCGATCCATGGTCTACCCGTCCAGCCCCATGCCGAAGACTGCTTCCATCCTACGGATAGAACTGCTTGACGTGAAACCTTTGGTCTGGCGTCGCATCGTCGTGCCAGTCAATATTCAACTCCCGAAGCTCCATAAGATCATCCAGGCGGTCATGGGCTGGGAAGACAGTGACCTACATCTGTTTAACATTGGCGGCACGTCATACGGTGTACTGGACGACGAATTTCCGGACGACCACGCTCTGCCCGAGAAGGCCGTGCGGCTGAGCAAAGTGCTGGGCTCCGATACCGAATTCGAATACCAATACGACTTCGGAGACAATTGGCAACATCGTATCGTGGTCGAGGCTATTGGCGTGCCCGACCTGGCTCTGACACTGCCGGTGTGCTTGGCTGGTGAGAACGCTTGCCCTCCTGAAGATGTCGGAGGCGTGTCCGGGTATGACCGGTTCCGGGAAGCGTTAGCGGACCCTGAAAATGAAGAACATCTGGACTACCGAACCTGGGTCGGCGGTATCTTCGACCCGGCTGGATTCGACGTGAATGCGGTGAATTCCCGGCTCAGGGCGATTCGGTAAAGGAGGGTTGGCGCAAGAGCTCGGAGTTGCTTCTGATCTTGAACCAAGGTTGGGCCAACTCAACCGCCATCTCGATCGCCGCCACGCCCCCGGCCACGATTCTCGCCACGGTCACCACCGTGGTTGTCCCTTTGGGCTTGGCCGCGCTCCTGACCTCGCCCCCAGCCCCGGCCCTCTGCTCGGTTGCCGTTGTTCCCGTCACGGCTTTCCCCTCGATTGCCAGAGCTCCAGCCTCGCCGTTCGCCTTGGTTCCCGCCCCGGTCCCAGCCTCGGCGGTCACCCCCGTCCCGGTTGTGGCGGTCTCGGTCCCATTCCCTACTACCGCCATAGTAGCCGCCATTGCTCCAATTGAAGTACGCCCCACCATAACTGGGTACAGCATATCCACCGTAATAGGGTGCAGCCTGGCCACCGTAGTACCCGTCATCATATGGGGCAATGGCACAACCGCTCAGCAACGAAGCGGCGGCAAGGGTCAGTACGGCTGGGCGGCTCATCAACTTTCTCTCTGCTGGGGATAGATAAACTTCCGGGAGGATACCGCTGGATACAGATAGCAACTGTAAGAATTCGTGTGCTATGAGGTAAGGTCAGGAACGCCACCAACTGTGGGGTTTCGGATCGGTCCGCCTGCTCCCAGGCTTGCAGCGGATATCCGCGCTGTGGGGGATCCAATGTAGTCGGCTGTCACCGTACCATGATTGCAAAGTCTCCCTTGCCGACGTCGAATTCCGGGGCTGCGCCAGTCATCCGGAATGTCTTCCCTGCGCGTGCCAGGCGGGAGGCCCTCCATGGCTTCATCGTAGAGTCAGCCGCCAATAATGCAGACTCATTGACGGGCCGAGCTTTCCGGGGACCTCGACCCAGCCCCCTCTACCGGCCGCCGAAGACGGCCCGTCTCCTATGCCTTCGCATAGTCCGACATGCGCTGCTCGCACAACGCAATGAGGTCGTGCCGGTGCGCGATGAGGATCGCCTGTCGGCAATAATCAGGCCAAGCGCACCGGCGGCCCCTAACGCCTGCTTCAGATCCTGATCTGGATAGTTGCGCTGCCCCCGCCCCGGCGAATGTCGACGGCTGATCTGCATTCTGGCGCAGTCTCCAAGTGCCACTGCGCTGCAACCGCCAGAAGCGCCCACTCTGAAGGTTCCGCGGGCCGTGGTCGTCGTGAAGAAAATTTGAGGATTGTGCGACGCAAGTGTGAGCCCTGTTTCTCATACTTCAGCGCAGAGACAGCTACCCCTCCTGTCCATTCACACGTCGGGGTATAGATCATGAAGAGAAAACAGATCAATAGCGGTGCACGTGCAGCCAAGCTGTCGCTGGATATCGCCGAGGCTGCCATTGCAGCGCCAAGCGATAGCGAGCAATTTGATGGCGTCGCCAAGGCCTATAGGAAAGACTGCCGACTCAGTGAGACATCAGCCTCCTTAGCCAAGGGCGGCCATGACGCTCCACCGTGCATCTTGGCGCCGATGGACAAAGCGAATTTGAACAAATCTCGCAATTGCGCACGGTTTTGCATTCGTCCCGCTTTGACAGCTTGCCTCCAAGCTCCATTGGCATGCGGGCGCGTTGTACAAGGATGGAAAAGCGCTAAGGAGCAAGCGACGCATGGTAGCGAGACGGGCTGGCAGGCGTCGGTCGCGCAGTGCGAAGCGGCGCGCGAGCCGCCGATCGGCGCGCACTTGGTCACGCCGCGTCGCGGCTATTGCCACCACGGCATTTATGTTGGCAACGGTCGCGTGTTGCACTATGCGGGCCTTTGCCGTGGGCTGCACACCGGGCCGGTGGAAGAACTGAGCCTGGAACACTTCGGCGCGGGCAATGACGTCGAGGTAAGAACCGGGTTGCTTCCACGTTTTACTAGCGAGGAGGTGGTTAGGCGGGCACGCTCTCGCCTGGGAGAGAACCGCTATCGGCTGCTTAGTAACAACTGCGAGCATTTCTGTACCTGGTGCCTGTATGGCGAAGCCCGCAGCGAGCAGGTCCGCCAATGTGCCATCCACCCCATGCGCATACTGCGCGTGCTTAGTTCCTTGCTGTCATTCTGGTGGAATAGGCCGCCAACCCATGCGCTGCTTGCAACAGGCCTCAACGATCGCTCTTACCTTTGAACATGACCTTTCCGGTCGCCTAATCGGCTACGTGTCGATCCGATGCCATAAGCTGGTTCAGTGTCGTAGACCCGCTGGTCGTTCATGGCGTCGTCGCGACCGACACGGGGTTCAATCCAGGCCTTGTTGTCGAGGTTAATGATGATCGGTGTCGCAGCCGCTTCGTGCGCTGCGCCGGCTCGGCGACCGCTACCGCCTCGGCTTGTGAACGCACCTAGCCAAGGGCTGACGCCTATGAAGTAATACCACCGTTCAGAATGAGCGGGGTTGGTCATTGAGCACCGCCGTCCGGATTTGTCGCGGTGCGTGAGCGTGAAGCGGTCACTAGGCCAGCTGTTGACGTTTGACAGCTGTTGGCGTTTGACGAATGGCTTGCTGCTCAGCTGGTTAGCGGCCGGTTCGACGAACCCGATGCAAGGGCTAGCCGAGTCGGAAAGCATCGCTGCGGTTCACAAAAATTTTCGAGCACTCACCAGGTGGCGACGGCGTCGTCAAGCGCGCCTTATAGGACCCGGTGTACCGCCATAAGAAGCCCCCGCAAAGAAATTCTCTCGGGGGGCTAAAATGGTCGCACAGAGGTCGCGCCCATCACTTGGTGGCTTCTTCAAGCCGTCGGCACTTACTTTTCTGAGCGCCCTTCGATATATCCATCGCGGTTGGTGATTCTCGCGCCGTCCGTAAACACATCCCACCGATCGGTGCTTGCTCTGCCACCATTGGTGTAGGGCTCCTGCTCCTTCACAGCGCCATCGGTGTAGACGTCCCGCATCCCGATGCCTGCATGGGCTACTCCAGCACCGAGCGCGGCACTCGCCGCAACGAGCAATAAGACGTTCTTCAGCATTTTCCACTCCTTTTCAGGTGGTTACAGGGTTCCGTTCACTATGACTTGTGCGCTGCGGGGCTGAGCCGGGACGCCGCAAGGTTTGCTCAGACAGGCTGAGTGCTTGTCCTTGGCTGTAGTGTGCGCAAGAGAACTCACGCATTGATCCGTCAAAGATCAAATTTTCATCACGGCGCACCACTGAGTGTTGCTACGCCCTTTCCATGCAGGAGCGATAAAGCTAGCCGCGTCGCGCTCTGATGGCTAAAGCCCACTTCCGTCGCACAGTTTTGCCACCAGCAAATCGCTTGCGCTGTCTTGCGACGCGAGACGTCATGCTCGATCGTGTGCGGTCGGAAATGCAGCATCGGAAGGACGGGCTGGTCTTGTGGCGCCACCCATGGCCGCGTCAGGTGGCGACAGATGGCGTGGCCGTCAAGCGGCGCTCGCGCGTAGCCCGCGCGGTGCTATCTGGCACCCGGCGCCGCCTGCGCACGGGTCAGGTGCTCGAGAACGGCCTTGCGCTCTATCTCGGCGGCAGCGCGCGCGGTGAAGATGCGGTAGACATAGTCCATCAAGACTTCTTCCTCTTTCATTTTTCGAATATTGAGGAAGGCCATATGCCCGATCACCTTGCCTTGGCTGTCCTGGATCGGCAAGCCGTAATAGCATTCGAAGCCCTGCTCCCGCGGAAACAGAGCGCCAATGCCTTCCGGATAGAACACCGGCGCGCCCTGCTCGAAAACGGCTTCGCAGGGTGTACCGGCGAGGTCATATTCGACGTTTTCGCGAAAGTCGTCCTTGAACCAGAAGGCCAGTGTGTGGACCCGTCGCGGTGGCCACCCCGTGCACTCCGTGACAAAGGCGCAGGGAACATCCAGGGCAGCGGCGAAGTGGCGCACCAGAGCACGAAAGAATTCGTCGCCACAGGTGCCGGCGGTGCCTTCGACGATGTGCCTGAGAATGTCCTCGACTCGCTTGATCCGGGTCACATCGGTGTCCAGGCCGACTAGCCGCAAAGCCTTGCCGTTGGCATGGCGAATGGCGCTGCCCAGGGAATTGACCCACCGGTAATGCCCATCCTTGTGCAGCAGCCGGCACTGCTGCTGATAACGCGGGCTGGCCCCTTCGATATGCCTTGCCAAGGCTTGCTCGACGGCTTGCAAATCGGCGGGATGCACCCGTTCCCTCCAGGCCTGCAGGCTGTCCGGGATTTCCTCTTCCTCAAAGCCGAGCATGGCCTTCCAGCGTTGCGACAGGTGGATTTGGTTGGTCTGGAAATTCCATTCCCACAGTCCGTCATCGGCGCTGCGCATGGCCAGCGCGTAGCGCTCTTCGCTGGAGCGCAGCGCGATTTCTTGCTGTCGGCGCTGCTCCACCGACAATGCGAGTTCGCTTTGCGCGGACGCGACACGGGCACGCAGGTCCGTGACGAGTTGGCGAATCTGATGGAATTCATCAGGTGTGCCGAGGCCGGCGCTATCTTCGCGTGTGGCCTCGGACGCGGCACAGTTGCGCAACAGGGCGCCGAGCGGACGTCCCAGAAAAACTTGAATGGCAAGTGCGACGACGCCAAGCAACAGCGCCAGCCCGATTGCCGCGACCAGCGCGATGCCCGTGCGCGTGCCGGGTGGGCCTGCGCCAGGCACCCAACCAAGCAAGAGGTAGCCAATCAGCACCACGCTGATCAATGCCGGCGGCAGCAGCAGCTTTCCTCTCAGGCCCATCTTGATATCCCTTCCCGGTACCGCCCTTGCCCGTACAGACTCGTATCAAGGCATGCCACGTCTACGCCACACGGCGTGACATGCCGACGCAAGCCCTTCCTAACATAGCCCACGATTCCGCCACCAACCAGTGCCGCGCAAACATGCCAGTGCCTGCGCATGGTGCTGATCAGCAGACTTAATTGAACGCCGCGTGAGAGTTTCGTGACCTTTGTCGGCCAGAGTGACATTGAGCGCAATCGCCACCGACAGGAGCTCCAATGCCAACCACCAGTCTCCATCCGAATCCGGGAGCCGCTGTCCCGCCGCGAGCCGGGATCGGATTGCGCGCGCCACACTATCGGCAAGTCGTGTCGGAAACCCCGTCCACAGGCTGGTTCGAAGTCCATAGTGAAAATTACTTCGGTGATGGCGGTCAGCCCTTGCACTACCTCGCGCAGGTGCGGGCCACTTACCCGCTGAGCCTGCACGGGGTCGGCCTGTGCCTGGGCGCTACGGACCGGCCAGATCGCACACACCTCCAGCGTCTGGCTGCCCTGATCCGGCGCTTCCAGCCAGGGCTGGTATCCGAACACCTGAGCTGGGGCCGCATCGGAGACCACTACCTTAACGACCTGCTGCCCCTGCCCTACACCGAGGAATCGCTCGCCCTCGTGTGCGGGCACGTGGCGGAAGTACAGGACTACCTGCAACAGCAGTTGCTGGTCGAAAACATCACCAGCTATCTCCGGTTCACCCACTCGACGATTCCCGAGCCTGAATTCATCGCGGAGTTGGTGGCGCGAACCGGTTGCGGCATCCTCCTTGACGTCAACAACATCTACGTCAACGCCGTCAACCACGGCACCGATGCATCGGCCTATATCGATGCGATTCCCGTGGGAGCCGTGAACGAGGTCCACCTGGCCGGCTTTGATCAAAGCGACGACATGCTGATCGACACCCATGGCCAACGCGTGGCGGAGCCGGTGTGGAGCCTCTATCAGCATGCGCTCGCCCGCTTTGGCCCGGTTCCCACCCTGATCGAGTGGGATACCGAGATTCCCCCGTTCGAGGTACTTCTCGAAGAAGCCCGCAGGGCCGACCAGATGCTGGAGACCGACAATGCCTTCAGTGCTTGAAATCCAGGCTTGCTTTGCCCGCGCGGTGCTCGAGCAGGACGTGGCCGCACTGTCCGGCCACGTCGTCGGCGGCGCCGCTGGCGCGCAGCGGTGCCTCGGCATCTATGCCAGCAACGTGCGCCACAACTTGAGCGAGGCCCTGCGCGCCGTTTTCCCCGTGATCGAGCGCTTGGTGGGCGAGCCCTTCTTCGATGCCACGGCGGGCCGGTATATCCGGGCCTGCCCATCCACCAGCGGCGACATCCAGCGCTTTGGCAAGAGTTTTCCCGACTTCCTCGCGCGATTCGAGCCGGCCGCGGGCTTGCGCTACTTGCCCGATGTGGCAAGGCTCGAATGGCTCATGCACGAGGTGTTCCATGCGGCAGATGCCGGGCCGCTCGCGCTGGAGCGTCTGGGCGCGCTCGCCGAGGCCGAGGCCGCAGGCCTGCGCCTGATGCTGAATCCAGCCTGCCGCCTGCTTGCGTCGCCGTTTCCTGTGCTGCATATCTGGCAGGCCAACCAGCCGGATACGGCGGTGGATACCGAGATCGACGCCGACATCGGCGGCGACTGGCTGCTGGTCAGGCGCAGCGGCTTTGAGGTCGAAGTGCAGTCCCTGGCGGTCGCCGAATACACCATGCTCGAAGCACTGGATCGCGGCGCCGCGCTCGAGCCGGCATATCAGGGGGCGCTGCAGGCTGCGCCCGACTTCGCGCTGGCCGACTTCATCCAGCGACGCATCCTGGACGCGACCATCATTGACTTCGACGCCCGCGCCGCCTGCCCTATCCTCGCGCCAGGTCGATCGTAAAGGCAGTGCCCTTGCCGAGCGCGCTGCGCACACGGATCTCGCCGCCGTGCAGCTGGACGATGCGCCGGCTGATGGCCAGCCCGAGGCCGACGTTGCTGCCATTGTCAGACTCCGTCCGCTCCACCCGGTAATAGCGGTCGAACACACCCTGTACCCGGCTCGCATCTATGCCCTGGCCGGTATCGCGCACAGTCAGTTCGACGCGCTCGCCGGCGGTCTGGACATCGACGCTGATTTCTCCGCCGGCAGGGGTGTAACGCATGGCGTTCTCGATCAGGTTTTCCAGCACGCGCTCGATCATGCCGATATCGGCGCTTACTGGCGGGCACCCGGGACCCGAGGTCGCCAGCAGGGCCAGTCCGCGCTTGTTTGCCGCCAGGGTGAATTTCTGGACCACGTCCTGCGCCAGTTCCGACAACGGGAAGCTCTCCAGTCGCGGCTGGACCTCCCGCGCTTCCAGCTTGGTCAGATCAAACAGGTCCTGCACCAGCTTGCCAAGCCGCTCGCAATGCCTGGTGGCTACCTGCAGGTAGCGATTGCGGTCATCGGGCGTCAGCTCTTCGGCCTTCAGCAGCAGCATTTCCAGGTAACCCTGCATCGATGCGAGGGGCGTACGCAGATCGTGGGAGACATTGGCGAGCAGTTCGCGCCGCTGCTGGTCGACCTGTGAGAGCTGGGCGAACTGGGTGACGATACGCTCGGACATTTCCTCGAAGGCCGTGCTGAGCTTCTGGATCTCGTCGTCCGCGCGGCCGTCTTGCACCAGTCGCACCGGCGTGGAGAAATCGCCCGCCCGGAATGTCTCGATCGCCTCCGACAGCACGCGCAGGCGGACCGTCAACAACCGAAATACGATCAGCGCCGCCACCAGGCTAAAGGCCACCGTACCGATGATGAGGTCGGTCGCCAGTTCGATCAGGCGCTGCGTCTCAATCATCTTCTGGGAGGCAAGGATCATCAGCGCGCCGATGGCAATGAACACCGCCATCAGCACCACCGCCAGTCTCCCGTACAGCGTTTGCAACATGCAGCCCCCTTTCCCCCCCTTCTGTCCCTTGCCCCCCGTTACGCGTTGCTGAACTTGTAGCCCACGCCCCAGACGGTCTGGATGTACTCTGGCTCGTTGGGGTCGAGCTCGATCTTGGCGCGCAGCCGGTTGATGTGCGAACTTACCGTGTGCTCGTAGCCGCTATGGCTATAGCCCCAGACCTGATCCAGCAACTGGGCGCGGCTGAAGACGCGCCCCGGATTGCTGGCAAAGTAGAGGAGCAGTTGGAACTCCTTGGCGGTGAGGCAGATGGGTGCGCCGCGCACGCTCACTTCCCGCTTGTCGATATCGATGTGCAGGGCTTTGACCTGCACTGCCCTGGGGCCACCCGATGGCGGGTTGGCCAGGGTGTCGACCAGCCGGAAGATCGCCTTGACCCGTGCGGTCAGTTCCAGGACGCTGAAGGGCTTGGTCAGGTAGTCATCGGCGCCCATCTCCAGTCCCAGCACCCGGTCCAGTTCAGTCGAGCGTGCCGTGAGCATGAGGATGGGGGTATAGCGCGCTTCCGCGCGCAGACGCCGGCAGATTTCCAGCCCATCGGCACCCGGCAGCATCAGGTCCAGGATGACCAGGTCATAGGGACGGCTCAGTGCCTCTTCCAGTCCCGCCCTGCCATGGTTGACCACCTTCACGTCGCAAGACAGGCCGCTCACCTGCAGCCGTACCAGTTCGGCGATATCTGCGTCGTCCTCGATCACCAGAACCTGGCGCGACATGGCTTTACCTCATCTTGAAACCCGCGGGATACCGGCATGACCGTCCTTGCCGCCCGGTTTGCGGCGTGGGAGCCACTGAACCATTCTAGAACGCATTTCGTGGATGGAAAGCCCATCGCCGACGTCACCATGGCTGCGGCCCGCCAGCACCCGCGCGCTCGTGAAGAAAATTTGAAAATTGAGCGAAACAAGCGTGAGCTCGCCTTTCCATACTGCAGTCCAGAGACAGGTATTTCTCCTGTCCTGAACCCAACCGAATACGGAGTGTGCATCATGAACAGCGATCAAATCATCCGCGGCGCTATTGCAGGCATGCTGGCGCTTGGCATTGCCGGCGCGACCTCCCAGGCCATGGCAGCGGCAGGCAGCAATGAAAAATGCGCGGGCATTGCCAAAGCCGGCAAGAACGACTGCGGCACCAGCAAGAGCTCCTGTGCCGCCACGACCAAAATGGACCGCGACGCGGAAGCCTGGATTCTGGTTCCCGCGGGCACCTGCGAAAAGATCGCCGGAGGCCGGTTGCAGACGTCCGAGTTTGCCAAGCCAGGTGGCAAGAGCGGCGAGCTCAGCCCGGCCGCCAAGGCGGCCCACGCGGCCTGAGCGGTACCCGAGCCTGCAACGGAGCGCCGTGATACGTGGCCGCGTCACGGCTGCCCGGCGCGCCCCAACTCCCTGACCGCTTCGCGAGGTAGCCCAAATGAAATGCACCACCCCCTTGTCGTCCGCGCCACTGCCTGTGGCCGGCGCAAAGCCTTCGCGTGTCATTGCCGCCGGGCAAGCGGCGATCCGCCTGCTGGAAATGCTGGCTCCCGCGCTCGATCTGGGCATTCGCGTCCTGATCGGCCTGGTGTTCTTCCAGTCCGGTCTGACCAAGCTCGCCAGCTGGCCCACCACGCTTGCACTGTTTGAAAGCGAGTACGCCGTCCCCCTGTTGAGCCCTACCCTGGCCGCCTATCTCGGTACCGCCGCGGAGCTGTGCCTGCCGGTGTTCCTCGTGCTCGGCCTCGGTACGCGTGCAGCCGCGCTAGCGTTGTTCGTCTTCAACATTGTCGCGGTGATCTCGTATCCGGGATTGGGCGAAGTTGGCCTGAAGGACCACCAGTACTGGGGGCTCCTGCTGCTGGTCACGCTGCTGCACGGCCCCGGACGGCTATCGCTGGACCACCTGATCGACCGCTTCCTGCTGCGCGGCAGGGGTAGCCACTAGCTCGAAAGCCCCGGGGCGCCATGCCAGGGCGAAAGGAATCCTCATGCTTGCAGAGAACAACATCGTCATCGTCGGTGGTGGATTCGCCGGCACCACGCTGGCTCAGACGTTGGAGAAGCTGCTGCCGATGGCTCACCGGCTGATCCTCGTCAGCGACGAAAGCTACACCACTTTCAACCCGATGCTGGCCGAGGTGGTGGGTGCCTCGGTCTTCCCCGAACACGTGACCGTGCCGATTCGCCAGATGCTAAGGCGCACGCAGTTCATCATGGGCACCGTGCAGGACGTCAACTACGCACAGGGCAAACTGTTGTGCACGACCCTGGCGGGCCTGCGCGAGATTCCCTTCGACCATCTGGTGTTTGCCTTCGGCACCCGGGCGAATCTCGACCTGGTACCAGGCATGGCCGAACACGCCCTGCCCTTGAAGCTTGTGGGCGATGCCCTGTTTATCCGAAACCGCGTGCTACGCCATTTGGCCCGCATGGAACTGGAGTCGGACCCGGTCCTGCGCCGCCGGCTTGGCCATTTCATGGTGGTGGGCGGGGGCTTCTCGGGTGTGGAGGTTGCCGGGGAACTCGCCGATTGTCTTTGCAGCATTCGGCGCTTCTATCCGCGCGTGAAGCACGACGAGCTGGCGGTGACGCTGCTCCATGACACCGGACAACTGCTTCCGGAGCTGCCCGCCTCGCTTGGCCTGGCTGCGGCACGCCAGATGACCACGCGCGGCATCCGGCTCAAGCTCGGCACCCGGGCCGCCCGCTTCGAAGCCGACACCGTGGTGCTGGCAAACGGCGAAACGATCGAGGGATCAACGGTGATCTGCACCGTCGGCACCAAGCCGAATCCGCTGGTCGCCACCCTCGAGCGCAATCTCGGCTTGGCCACTCAGCGCGGACGAATCGAGACCAACCCGGATATGTCGGTGCGCGGCATGCCCGGACTGTGGGCCATCGGCGATTGCGCACGAGTGGCCAACGCCGCCACCGATGCGGATTCGCTACCCACCGCGCAGTTTGCCGTCGCCCAGGCGCGCCAGCTTGCCCATAACCTTGCCGGCCACCTGGATCAGCGTGAATGCAAGCCCTTTTCGTACCAGAGCAAGGGCGCGATGGCCAGCATCGGGCATATGAAGGGCGTTGCACACGTCTATGGCTTCAGCTTCTCAGGCTTGCCGGCATGGCTAGCCTGGCGTGCGCTCTACCTGATGCGCATGCCGACGCTCGGCCGCAAACTGCGACTCTGGGCCGAGTGGAGCTGGTCCATGTTCTTCCCGACTGACATTACCCATCTGCGCTTTACACGCACCAGCGAGGCAGACGAATCGCCACCCGAAGCGCTGCCACCCGACCGCCCCGTAGCGTCGGGCGCATCGGCAACCCGCATCGCAACGCATGACTTTTCCGGGATACCGCGGGCGCCCTACGCCACTCCCGCCGCCCCAACCCCAACAGGAGATCAACATGCTTGAAGGAAAATCCGCCATCGTCACCGGCTCCAGCAGCGGTATCGGGCTTGGTATTGCGCGCGCCTTTGCCGCCCATGGCGCCGATGTCCTACTGAACGGCTTCGGCGATGCCGGGCAGATTGAAGCCACGCGCGCAGAACTGGAGCGCGAGCATGGCGTGCGCATACGCTATTCGCCGGCCGATATGAGCCAGCCTCGCCAGGTTCGTGAAATGGCCGAGCTGGCTGTATCCGAGTTCGGCAAAGTTGATGTCATCGTGAACAACGCGGGTATCCAGCATGTCGCCCCGACAGAAGAGATGCCGGAAGACAAGTGGGACGCCATCGTTGCCATCAACCTGTCGTCGGCGTTCCACTTGATCAAGGCCGTCCTGCCGGGCATGAAGGCCAGGCGCTGGGGCCGTATCATCAATATCGCTTCCGCCCATGGCCTGGTGGCGTCGCCCTTCAAGGCGCCCTATGTCGCCGCCAAGCACGGGCTGATCGGGCTGTCCAAAGTTGTGGCGCTGGAGACGGCCGAGTATGGCGTTACAAGCAATACGATCTGCCCCGGCTATGTCAAGACGCCGCTGGTGGAACAGCAGATCGCTGACCAAGCGCGCGCACACCAGATCTCGCCTACCGATGTCGTGCGCGATGTCCTGCTCGTGCATCAGGCGCGCAAGGAGTTCGTGCGGATCGACGAACTGGCCGCCCTGGCCGTGTTTCTGGCCTCAGACAATTCAGCCTCGATGACCGCCACTGCGCTCGCAATGGACGGCGGCTGGACTCAACACTGAGGTGCGAGACATGTCGACCAATCCTGGAATGGGAGATGCCAGCGAAGCTGGCCAGGCCGTGAAGCCAGTCACGCTTGCACTGCAAGGCGGGGGTGCCCATGGAGCGTTTGCATGGGGTGTGCTGGACCGCCTGCTCGAAGATGGCCGGCTTGCAATCGAGGGGGTCAGTGCCACCAGCGCCGGCGCGATGAACGCCGCGGTGCTCGCATACGGCCTGCTCCAGGGCGGGCCGCCATGCGCCCGCACCGCGCTGCACGACTTCTGGCGGGACGTTGCCATCGCCGCGCGCGCCAGCAGTCCGTTTCGCAAGCTGCCATGGGAGAACTTGCTGCACAACGGCTACGGGCTCGACTACTCGCCGATGTACCTGCTGACCGACATGATACTGCGCGTGCTTTCGCCCTACCAGTTCAACCCGCTCAACTTTAACCCGCTGCGCGACATCCTGGCCCGGCATGTCGATTTCGACGCGCTAAATCAGCACTGCCCGATCCACCTTTACCTGTGCGCGACCAATGTCGAGACCGGCAAGGTACGGGTTTTCTCGCGCGACGACATTTCTTTGAAGGCGGTGCTGGCTTCGGCCTGCCTGCCGTTCCTGTTCCAGGCGGTGGAAATCGACGGCGAGCACTACTGGGACGGCGGCTATGTCGGCAACCCAGCCATCTTTCCGCTGATCTACAACTGTGGCGCGCGAGACGTGGTAATCGTCCACATCAACCCCATCGTGCGCAAGGGTGTACCGAAGACCGCTGCGGAGATCCTTAACCGGATCAACGAGGTCAGCTTCAACTCCTCGTTGATCCGCGAACTGCGGGCCATCAGCTTCGTCACCAGGCTCATCCAGGATGGCAAGGTCAACCAGGGGGAGATGAAGGAGATGCTGATCCACTCGATCCGCTCCGACCAGACCATGATGGCGCTAGGCGTCTCGAGCAAGCTCAATGCCGACTGGGACTTCCTTTGCTACCTGCGCGATCAGGGCAGGGACGAGGCCGGACGCTGGTTGCAGCAGAACTACGGCGCAATCGGGGAACGGTGCAGCGTCGACCTGCATCAGGAATTTCTTTGATCCACCACGTAGCGCCACCGAAGCGGTCGGCGCGGATTTCTCAACCCACGGAGATCAGAATCATGACTACTACCAAGCAAGCCGTACCCGTCTGGCATCGCGTCGTGCGCGGCGCGATCGTCACCGCCACCCTGTCCCTCGCCTCAGTGATGGCCTACGCCGGCCAGTGCCCCGCCGACAAGCGCGTGGCGGATGGCCAGGGGCAGCGGCCTGGCGCGACAGAAGCCAAGGGCGTTACCGACACGGTGCGCGCCTCGACCGATCTTTCGAAGGAGCCGGCAGCCGTAGCGGGACGTCTGTTGCGCTTGCGCCAGCTCGACGTGCAGCCCGGTGGCATCGTGCCTTGGCACAGCCACAACAACCGTCCGGCAATCATCTATATCGTCTCCGGCGAGATCGTGGAATATGCGAGCAACTGCGCGGTCCCGATCGTACACCGCGCGGGGGACGTGACCGCGGAGAGGAACGGGACTTCCCACTGGTGGAAGAATGAAGGCAGCGGCCCCGCAGTCTTGCTGTCGTCCGATCTCTTTCCGAAGGAGATGAAGATGGACCCGCATACCATGTAAGCCGGTCTGGGGACGACATTCTGCGCATGCTCGAGTAGGAAACGCCCATGAAACTCATGCTGCTGAGTCTCTCCTTTGCCGGCGCCCTGCTTTGCGCGGCCGTGATGGGATTTTCCATCCAGCGCGGCGCAACCTGCGCTGTCGCCGCAGTCAGCGAGATCACGTCATCGCGCAGTGCCAGGCGTCTTCTCGCCATGGCAGAAGCGTCGCTGTTCGTGTGTGGCGGATTGCTGATCGCGAAACAATTGCATTGGCTTCCAGTCATGCCGTCCGGCTATCCAGTCGATAGCCTGACCATCGTGGGAGGCGCCCTGCTCGGGCTGGGCGCCTTCGTCAATGGCGCATGCGTATTTGGCGCCATCGCGCGGCTGGGCAGCGGGCAATGGGCTTACGCCGCCACGCCTCTCGGATACTACGTTGGCTGCGTGGGGCTGCTTGCGTTGTGGCCGCAAGCTGAGCGCCCGATGCTCGCGACCGTCTCGCCTGTATGGGGTGCCGCGCCGCTGCTGACAGCGCTTTTCCTTCTGTTCGTCGCGTGGCGGCTGCTCCGTCTTTGGCAGCCGGAGCGACATCATGATGCTCCTGCAACCCTGAAGCAAAGGTGGTACGCACGCAGCGCCCGGATCTGGTCACCGCACCACGCCACCACGGTGATCGGTCTCAGCTTCTTGCTGCTCCTGTTGCTGGCAGGCGCATGGTCATACACCGACGTGCTGGCCGAACTCGCACGTGGTAGCGCTGCCATGCTGCCGCCACGGGCATTGCTGTCGCTGGGGCTGCTCGCCGGTGCCATCCTCGGCGGGATGAGTGCTGGCCGCCGCGAAGGTCCCGCGACTTCCATTGCGCAGTGTCTCCGGTGCTTCACGGGTGGTGCCATCATGGGCTGGGGCAGCATGCTGATTCCGGGCGGCAACGATGGACTGTTGCTCGTCGGCATGCCCCTGTTGTGGCCGTATGCATGGGTGGCCTTCGGGATGATGTGCGTCACCATCGCGCTCGCGCAATGGCTTCAGCATCGGCTTGGCCAGGCCGATGCGACACCAGGCGCCCGGCAACCATAGGCAGGGCTAGGAGTCCTTGTATTGCACTGCTGACACACCGAAGGAGGAAGCATGAGCCACCGTATCGGAAACGCGCTGGTAATCGCAACCGCGCTCGCCGCCGTCGGGCTTGCAGTCAAGCAAAACACGCATCTGCTGGCCAGTTCCCCGGCACACTTTGCCCTGGACCGTGAACGATGCTTCGGCGTAGCCAGGGCAGGCAGGAACGACTGCGGCACCGCGCTGCACGCTTGCGCGGGCCGCGCCCGTCACGACGCCGCCGGCGATGAATGGCTGATGCTGCCCGCCGGCACCTGCGCCCGGATCGCGGGTGGCAGCCTCGGGTCTGTGGCGCCTTGAGCGGTGGCGGCGGGACAGCGCGATGAAAGAGGGAAGACAGACACTGTCGGCTCCGCACCGGCAGAAGTCCGAACGTATTGCGGCAAGCATGGCCCAGAAAATCGCTGCGTGGCTAGCAGCGAAGCTCGCCGCGTTGGGCCAGGGCATGCAGTTGCCGCCACGAGTACGGCGGGAGTTGGAGCGTGAACAGTATCTGAGCGAGTTGCTGGTGACATTGCTGCAACTGCTGGTGCTGGTCCTGTTCGCGGTCCTCTATCTTGGAACGCCCCCGGGCTTCTCACCCGATGCGCCCATACGCGCGGTACCTCTCGGCATCTCGCTGTTCGCAGTGCTGGCGTTGGTCCGGCTCTATCTTGCCATGACCCGGCAACTGGCCAACTGGATGGTGGGACTGAGCGTGGTGGCCGAAATGGCGGTCCTGATCTTCGTCATCTGGGCCTATCACCTGCAGTATGAGCAGCCAGCCCAGATGTACTTGAAAACCACCGAATTCGCTTATGTCTTCAGCTTAATCGCCTTGCGCGCGTTGCGCTTCGAACCGCTCTGGGTGGCGCTGTCAGGCCTCACGGCGACGTTGGGCTGGCTCTTTTTGCTGCACTACGCGCTGGCACACGCGAGCGGCAACCCTGTCACCTGGGACTATGTCACCGCATTGCGATCGATGCAGATCCACTACGGAGCGGAGTTCGACAAGCTGCTTTCGATCCTGATCGTCAGTGCCGTGCTGGCATTGGCCCTGGCTAGGGCGCGCGGCTTTGTGGTCAAGGCCGTCAGGGGCCAGCAGGCAGTCGCGGACCTGTCGCTGTTCTTTGATGATTCCGTGGTCCATCGCATCACCCATTCCGAAGCTAACGTCATGGCCGGCCACGCCGAGTTGCGCGAGGCGTCGGTCGTGTTCCTCGATATGCGCGGGTTCACCCAGGCATCTGCCGTGCTGCATCCGTCCGCACTTATCCAATTGCTGGGCGAATACCAGAGCCTAGTTGTGCCGATTGTCAAAGCGCATGGCGGTAGCATCGACAAGTTCATGGGCGACGGCATCCTTGCCAGCTTTGGCGCCGTCACTGCCGACGATTGCCATGCGGCAAATGCCTTGCGTGCGATCGACGCCATCTTGGAAGCGGTTGACCAATGGCGGGTCGGGCGACAGTCTAGCGGTCAGCCTGCACCTGACGTGGGCGCCGGCATGGCAAGTGGCCCTGTGCTGTTCGGCATACTCGGGCATGGTAATCGCCTTGAGTACACGGTGATCGGTGATACGGTCAATCTTGCGGCCAAGCTTGAGAAGCAGAACAAGACGCAAGGGACGCGAGGCCTCACCACGCGAGCCAGCTATCAGCGGGCTCGCGTGCAGGGCTATCCTGGCGAAAAACACGTCCTTCCTCAGCAGTCTATAGCCGGTGTCAGTGGCACGATGCAGCTGGTGGCCCTGGCACTTTCATCTGATCCCTAATTGCGTGGTGCTTTGCTGTATGTCAGTGCTGGCGACGAGGCCGCAACGTTGATCAAGCTGAGACATGAAGGGCCATATTCCAGTTAGACAACCCTGGCCGAGGGGATGGATGCGCTCTCGCATGGGGGCGTGCGGTGTCCGACTTTGACCGCATCTCGATCTGACAGGGCATTGCTGGGGTGCCTTTCCTCTTGACAGGCGTCGTGCCCTCCTCACTTTACTGCTGGCGGCCAAGTACGGGCAACATGAATTGCCGAGTATCTTCCTACGCGACAAGACGCCCCTGGCTCTCAGCAACGGTGATGGTCGCCTCCATTCCGGCAACAAATCTGAGATAAATCTCCAGCCCGAGCGCGATCACTTCCGCCCGCGTGGCCAAGCGGGCGAGCAACGCAGAGGAGCGCAGCGCCTGTTGCAGTTCCAGCGCCTGTACAGCTGCCGCCGCGCATTTCGACTTTGCAGCCGTTGCGAGTGTCCCGGACGTCGACGGGTGACTGAGGGGCTAGCGGCGCCAACAGGCGTCCGCCCTTTCCATTCAACATCACTCGCCCAGCAACCCACTTCAAAATCGGTGTGCGGGCGTTATGACGTTCCACCTGAACGGGGGAGGCAGTCTCACTCTGAATCGCCCTCCTCCGACCGGACGTCTAGCTCCAATTCCTGCGTCAATGTTTCGACGCTCGGCAGGCTTTCCTGCAACTCGGCGGGGAGTTCCGCAACGAATTGGTACTGGGCTACGCCGATCGGATTGCCCATGCCACGTAGCGCATATTCCACTACCAGCCGATTGTGCTCTTGGCATAGGAGCAGCCCAATGGTCGGATGATCCGCCTCGCTTTTCATCTGTGCGTCAACTGCCGACAGATAGAAACTGATTTGACCAGCATACTCAGGTTTAAAGGCGCCAGTTTTTAGTTCAATGACGATATAGCAGCGCAGCTTGAGGTGATAGAACAGTAGATCAAGATAGAAGTCATCGCCTCCAACTTCGAGGTGAACCTGTCGGCCGACATAGGCGAAGCCGGCCCCGAGCTCGAGAAGGAAACGAGTTATATGATCGACCAGCGCCGCCTCCAGGTCTCGTTCGGTCGCATCGGCACGCAAGCTCAAAAAATCGAAGACGTAGGGATCCTTGAGCGTATCCCTTGCCAAATCAGACTGTGGCGATGGCAACTGAGCAGCGAAGTTATTCGGCGCCTGCGCTGCGCGGTCGATCAGCCGGGTTTCGATCTGCGCAAGTAGCACCGCTCGGGACCAGCCATGCGCCAGTGCCTGCTGTGCATACCACTCGCGCTGCTCAACCGACTTGAGCTTTTGCAACAGCACCTGGTTGTGTCCCCAAGGCAATTGTCCAACAAGCTGTTGGACAATTGCTTCATCCGGCCACGCCTCCGCGAATGCGCGCATTGCCATCAGGTTGGAGCGCGACAGCCCGCTCATGTCGGGGAATGCGTGCCGCAAGTCTTGCGCCAGCCGTTCGATTACTTTGGCGCCCCACCCCTGACTCGACTGCCGCTCAAGGATTTCCTTGCCAATATCCCAGTACAGGGCGACCAAGGCCTTGTTGACCGCCAGAGCCGCGCGTTGCTGGGCGCGCCCGATGCGAGATTTGAGCGAAGCGAGCCAACCGATGTAGTCGGGCGGCAGAAGTAAGGAAGCCATGGCAGGGCAGCAAGGAGGCCTAACCGAGCAGTATAGAGCACGTCCCCATAAGGCGTCCTCAGATCCGATGCGATGCGCCCTATTATGCACTTCGGGCGCTGCCTGCTCGCCCTGCGACAAGCGGCAAGGCCCCGTTATCCTGCCTTATCGACGGGGTCACGGCAGAGCCGGCGCTTCACGTCCATCCCGCCCCTCGCGCTGCGGCAAACCGTGACTCGCCAGAGATGGCAGAAGCGCGACGGCAGTAGCCGGCCATCATGCGACATCCCCCCTGCCGTCGGTCGGACGTTCAGACGTCGGCTCAGCGCTGCAACCGGTCATCGGGATCCGAAGGGCAAGGATTTCGTGGTTGCCGGCACGATCGTTCGGACTAATTCGGAAACGACTTTGCGTGCATCGGTCGTTCCGGGGGCAGCCTGGACGCGATCGGCGTGGTCTATGCCACTTGCGCACCTTACAAGAAGCCGTGCCGTTAGGGCAATTAGCCCGGATGTGGCTGCCGACTTGGCTACCCCCGTTAAGCCACAAGCTCGGCGAGGGCATCCGGCGAGGCGTTGCTGCTGACGGTTTTTGGCCAGTATGGCCTACTCAACCGACTCCGAATCCCTGAGAGGCCAGCGTACCTTCTCGTCATCGATGCGGACATCGTGGGGGGAGACTTCGATCCTGCGGTGTGTGACCATATGATTTGTTACATCAATGAAATTAAATATTATTTAAATCTATTATTAGAATTTATAATCTCGCCGAGGCTGGCGAAAACAATTGCAATACTTTTGCTCCAAAAATAATGCTTCTTTCCAATGAAGCAAAAGTATGTGGATATCTCGCGGCCTTCTGCATTGGATACACCCGAATCCAGGTGTTCGGTATCACCCGATTGGGGGGAGAAAAATTCGTTGCAATAACGAAGCGGATTTACTGTCCCTTGCATTTCCCCATTCGCCGAATAACATTGGGGAAGCGAGATGGGCATTACTCCCGACGCTGCCGGAAACCTTCACCCGGATGTGATACAGCCTCCTGCAGAGGAATATCCATAGATTCTCCCAGTCGGCATCGCTGAAGCCGACGAAGAGTGGTGAATGTACCCAAGAGGAGATCAAGATGAAAAATGCAAAGCGCACAAAATCCGGCGACGAAGGGAATGGTGGTTTTGGGGCGCGCGAAAATATTGCGCATCACAAGCAAGGCTTCGAATATAACGGGATATTGGAACGAGAAACTGAAACCGACGGTGATCAACGGTTGCGTCGGGACGACCGAAAAAAAAATCACGCGAGAGACACTTGCTACCAAACTTATTAAGTCTCGACAATGAGGCGGAATCATGTCAACCGGGCGATCCGAAATAACATTCACTAATTCTTACAATCAAAAAGTCTACGTCGCTTACATGCGCCGAGATTTTGTTTGTAACGATTGCGGAGACATCTGGGATGTCCTTGGGTGGATTAATCTAGACCCTGGCGAGACAGAGACACGAGCGAATCCAACCAGTAATAGATGGTTCTACTACTATGCTGAGGCCGAGGATGGAGCAGTGTGGGCCGGTCAGTACATCGCGGAAGTAGAAGAATCGAAGTTCGAAAAATGCACATGCCTCGGTGTACTCGTCCAGAATGGAGAAGCCACAAATCCCTACCATGACGTTGGATTCCGTGAGTTGGACAGCCAAGCATATTCCGGCGTGAACTTGATCGAATGAGGTCCTTTCTGAGCATTGGCGAAGCCTTTATGAAACACCTAAGGACACTTCCGGCTGGGAACGGACGTGCCAATCTGCGGTTGCTATGAGGCGGGCCGGCCGCGGTGGCTTCTGGCTCCGCCGCTGGCTTATGGAGCATGGCATCCAAGATCTGATGGCGGATTCCTACGCTGCCGTTCCGCCCACAGGTTGGGGGACCTCTGCCAGGTCAATGGCCTGGCCGAAAACTGCTTGGCAAATCAGTTATTGTCGCATTTGACTGGACGAACGGCACCTGTGAACGGGAATAAAGGAATAAAGGCCTCGCTAATTCCGCACGGGCACAATCCCCGGTAGAGGTGTGCCGAACGGTAGGAGGTCTGCGACCCCTGACGGACAATCGTTGCTGTAAAGCGGCCGTTGAACGCTTCCGGCGACAAGCGACGGCGCATTGCGATGGAGGATGGAATGGCGGATGCGACGCAACTGATGTTTGTCGGCGACTGGCGCATCACGGTAACTGGCCGCGATGCAAGCTGGGGCGAGCGAATTTCGGTTCAAGGGACATTGGCTGGTACGCAGACACTGGCTGGCAATCCCGGAGCAGTGCTTGACGTATTCGGCAACGGCCAGACCCCGTGGACGCTCACCGTCGAGCACAACGATGGGCAGCATGGCTGGCAGCCAAGCTGGGTGCGCGGCGCCTCATCCATCGCGGGGGCACACTACTCGTGGGTCATCGAGTCAGAGGACAACACCACCCCATCCAGCGACCGCGACTTCAACGACCTGGTGGTTAGCCTAGACAAGCTGGGTATGGCGGCACAACCGGTTTCCCCCTTTGCCATCATGCCCGGCACGCTTCAAGCCATCCCCGAAGGTGTGTTCGAGGCCACTCTGGGGCGATATCTCATGGCCGTGCAAGTTCAGAACATCTGGACGCTTCCATGGCCGCCCAGTGCACGCGTGGGCTTGACGGACCGCTGCCGTACGTGGCTTGCCGCAGCCGGCGTTGTCGTGATCGACCTTTGGTCCACCAAGGACCAGGAAGCGCTCGAGCAGTCAGTGGTCGGTGGCCGCGTTGCCGCAGGCGGCCTTGGCCTCTGGCAGTCGCGGCGAATCTACTTCAAGGTCGACGTGTCTCAGGCCATTGTGCGCAAGCACTGGGTTGAGCTTCAGGTCCTGACCGATCAGGGGGCGGAGGACATCGCCCTGATCAACAAAGCCGCACGAGCTCCCATGTCGGTATCGCGCACGACCTTCGACTCCGCGCGGTCGGCGTTCGTGTCGCGCTGCGACGAGGGACAGCTCACGGCGTCGATCAAACGGATGGTGATCGATCTCAATACCTTCAAGCGCGCCGTCGACCTTGCACGACGACTGGGTCTGGGAGGCACGTCAGACCAGGGCGTCGGAACGCCGGGCGGCGGCGCGACAGGTGGTGGCGCCGGTTCATTTGTCGGCTGCGATCGGCGCACGCTGGAACTGGTGCGTGAGCGGTTGCGTGCCTTCCTCGATGGCAAGGACGTTGACCTTTGTGCCCTGTGGCGTCTGATGGCGTGCTGCTGCCCAGGCGGAACTGGAGGCGATGGTGGCGGGCGCGACGGAGGCGGAGACTGGACAGGTGGAAACGATCAGGGATTGGGATTCTTCGTGTGGCCCGCGGATATCGACTACGCCGTGGACTACCTGCAACCGTTCACCGGCCAGTTTGGACCCATCCCGTTCCAGGATCCATGGTGGAAGGTGCTGCTCATCATCATCGCGATCATTCTCTCGATCGCCGCAGCGGTATCGGGGGGCGCCGACCTCGTGAACCGTAGCGACGACCGGGTGATCGGCACGTTGACTCGATCGGTGCTCAACGCGCTCAAGTCTCAACCAGCAACCTCCCCGCTTGCGTCCGATCCGGGCTCGGTTGACGCTGCGGTGGTGACGCTGAACGGGAATCGCGGACTGACGCCAGCAATCTTCTCGGCCCTTGACGCCGCGTCGGGAGAGGCCGCTGCAATGCCTATCGTAGCCCTCGGGGGCCACATTGATACACCCGGGACATTCCTCTCCAACGCGCAGATAGCCGCCGTGTTCCAGAATCTCGCCGATCATCCCGGCGATCCCGCAGCGCAAGACGCCGTGCGAGCGTTCAAATCCGGCGCGCGCAGCGGCACAAGCACCGGCCTGCTCATGTCTGGCGTCGTCCCCGTGCAGCCCCGTGGACCGGAGGACGATGGCAGCACCATCTACTTCCTCAACCAGCTCAGGTTCGACCCCGACGAGACTGGAGCAGCCCTGTCATGCCCAGGCGACTCCGGCTCGCTGTGGTTTCAGAAGGGCAGTCATGCCGTGATTGGCCTCAATCATGCTGGCTCGGACGGCGCGGATGCGATCGCGTGCCGAATCGAGGACGTCCTGACGGCCATGTCCATACGTTTCGCCTAGGGGGTAGCCATGGCGACGACCGCCAAACGAGTGCCTCTGGAGCAAGTTGCCGCGTCCGAGTCCCGGCGGCTGGCAAACGATCCCAATATTGTCTCCGTGGGCTATGGACTCAAGCTTGTCGGCGGCAAGCCCACGCTCGAGGCTGTCCTGCAATACCACGTGCGCACCAAGCTCACCTCGCTCGCCGATGTCCGCAAAATGGGTAGCGAGCCGGTCGCGCCGCAGGTCGAGGGCTATAGGACCGACGTTCTGCCCCTGACATTGGCCCGTCGCACGACATGTCCGTCCAGCCACCGCCCCACGGGTGACCGCGGATCTAGAGAAGAAGACCCGCTCGTGGGCGGAACCTCGACTTCCATCCTGGGCAGCTTCATGTCCTTCCCCACGAGCTACGGCACGCTGGGTGGCATCTGCTTCGACTTGTCAAGCGGCGCATCGATGGCGCTATCCAACGCACATGTCTACGGAAGTGATACCGGGCACGACGCCATTCAACCCTTCACACCGGTCACGGACTACCTCGGCGGTGCCGTTGAGTGGCTGGCGTGCGGCGGACCGCTGTCGCATCTGTTCTTCTGGACGGCACCTTCGCCGTTGACAGGCATCCTCACGGCCGCAGCCGCCGGCGCCTGGGCCGCTGCAGCCGCCTCGGACGCGGAAGACCCAAGTCGTTGGGGTCAGCGTGTCAGTGCGGTACCCGCCGCGGCGGTGACCACCTACCGCGAGCAGATCCTCATCGAAGCCGACGTGCCGCGCATTCCGTTTCCAGGCCGTCACTGGACGACGCGCACGAAGTGGGACTACACACGGATGACGAGCGCGGGATCCACCAACGTGTCCACTTTACAAGCGCTACCAAACCAGCATGTCCTCGTGGGCAAGCGTGTCTTCACTAATCGAACGGTCTACGCGGGCGGCGACACCATTCGAATCTGCGCCGAAGTGTGGACCCCTGCAGGCAATCACAATCGTGAGCGATTCGTCGTGGCCCACAGTTTCCCGATCAAGGACCCGGCTCGCTTGGTGCAGCGCGTGCTGCTTCCTGGCGCCATTTGCGAGCGCCTCGAGGTCGGTATGGACGGCGCGCCTGTATGCCTGCACGGCTTTACGCACCCGGTGGCGGGGTTGGCAGTAGTTAATTTCCCGATCGTCGCGCCTCCGTTCGTGTTCATCGGCGAGGATGCCTCGGTGCTGCTGGACCCGGGACCGGGGAATCCCTCGGGTGTGACGGCCCTTCGTCTGCCGCCGCGTCCCTTGGCCTTCGCGTGTCCACCTGGCACGCATGTGGAGCTCAAGATCTTCCATCGAGGCAAGCCCGTTCGTGCCACTGCCTTGAGCGCAAACGGCAACGAGGTTGACCAGGCCGATTCGCCTGCCGCAGCGGGAGTGGTCCATGTGCTGCAGTTGGCCGGCCCCGAGATCATCCGTGTGATCCTCGACGCGAAGCAGGAAGAGTGCTATCTGGCTGAGGTATGCGTTGACAAGCGCCGTATCGACATTGATCGCTGGAAAGGCTCGTCGACCTACTACACCGCGACCTTCCCTCTTCCAGTGAACGAGCCCGACGGCAAGTGGGCGGTTGTCGTGGTGACGCAGTCGGTGGACAACAGCCCGGCTGGCGGCGACCCGGTGCAAGCCGCCCGACAACTCGGCGGGATCGTTGACTCGGCGAACGTTGTTGAGACTGGGGAGTGCGCTTGTGAAATCCTCTTCGACGCCACCTTCGATGTGCGGGCTCCCGCAGGTGCCGTGGTGAAGTGACGGTGCAACTGGCTCGGCATCTCACTGATAGAGTAAGCAACAACACGGAGGACTTCACGACGGCGGCTATGGACCCACCACAATGCTTGATAGTTGATTATTTTCGCTAAAGGCAGTTGTTTCGACGTGGGTTTCCCGTGCCCTGATACCACGTGCTCGCTGCCTGCCATCTCGCTTTGATTCAGGGCACAACGGATCCTGGAGGCTCATCATGGCAAACGCTCCATCAGGCCCCGCGGCGCAATGGGTGCTGTTGAAGGGGAGTACCAGACAATTGCTCCCTAATTCTGTACCGGTCGGTGCTGCTGACCTCAATCAGATCATCGCGCTAACGGTGAAAGTGAGATCTCGAGGGAACCTTGCTGAGCTTGCGGAAGAGATCAAGAAGATCAGCGCTCAGCCGCTGAAAGAGCGAACCTACATGTCGCGCGAAGATCTGGCGAGGACTTACGGCGCCAACGCTGACGACCTGGACAAGGTGGAGCTGTACGCGAACAAGCACCACCTCCGTGTGGCGGAGCGCGATGAGGGCACGCGGCGAGTAGTCCTAAAGGGCACATTGCGGGACGCACTTTCGGCCTTCCGTGCCGACGTTCAGATGTACCAGCATGCCAGCGGGGTGTATCGCGGGCGCCGCGGGGAGATCTTGCTGCCCGCGGAGCTCAAGGATTTGGTGACTGGTATCTTCGGATTCGACACGCGCCCCAAGCACCGGGCGCCGAGGAGGTCGATGCCGACCAGTAGCGCCGCGGCGACAAGCCTTGGCGAATTCGCCAGCGTGTTCGCCGACCGCTACAAATTCCCCACGACATCAGGTTCGACCAAGCTGGATGGTGCGGGTCAGTGCATCGCTCTGATCGAACTCGGAGGAGGCTATAGCCACAATGACCTGAAGATCTTCTTCTCAGATGCCGGCGTACCGATGCCGGAGGTCGTCGCAGTGTCGGTCGATCACGGTGTGAACCACCCAACGCCGCACGGTCAGGCAGATGGCGAGGTGATGCTCGATATCGAGGTTGCGGGCGTCGCGGCCCCGGGTGCCAAGCTGGCGGTATATTTTGCGCCGAATAGTGACAGCGGCTTTCAGGACGCCATTCGAGCAGCCGTGCACGACAACGCGCGCACGCCAAGCGTCGTGTCGATCAGCTGGGGCGAACCGGATGACTTCCTGACGCAGCAGAGTATCGAGGCCTACAGCGAGATTTTCGCTGCGGCAGCGGTGTTGGGTGTCACTGTTTGCGCTGCCTCCGGTGATCACGGAGTTGCGGACTTGGATGCGGCGCATTGGGACAAAGGCATTCACGTGAACCATCCCGCTTCTGACCCGATGGTGCTGTGCTGCGGTGGGACACAAATCGACAGCAACGTCGACGTGGTCTGGAATGACGGCACGCGGTTCGATGTGCAAGTGTTCGGCGGCGGTGGCTGGGCGGGGGGCGGTGGTATCAGCACTGTCTTCGGCGTGCCGGACTATCAGACGGGACTGAAGATTCTCGGCAAACCGATAGCCGGGCGCGGCTGTCCGGATATTGCCATGACTGCGGACAACTACCGCACCCGCGTGCAAGGCCTCGACGCCCCGAGCGGCGGGACGAGTGCCGTGACACCGCTTGCGGCCTGCCTCATCGCCAAGCTCAATCAGGCCTACGGCAAGAACCTCGGGTTCGTGAACCCGAAGCTCTACCAGAATCCGCAGGCGTTCACCGATGTTAAGGTGGGAACGAACGGCATCAAGCAAACGATCGAAGGCTATCCGGCAACCGTGGGCTGGGATGCATGCACTGGCTTGGGTACGCCGATAGGTTCGACGTTGCTTCAAGTGCTCCAAGAGTGAACCGCGTCGGGTTAGTTTGCCGCTAATAAGCAATCGCCGGGAGACAAGCATGTCATTCACTCGCAAGAACGTATGGGAGCTAGGCTCAGATTGGGCGGAGCCCATCCTCTGGTACGGCAGGGCAGTTAAATCCATGAAGGCGCGTGCCTTCACTGACAAGAAGAGTTGGCGCTTCTGGGCAGCAACCCACGGAATCGACAAGAAGAAATGGGAGCGAGTGGGCTATTGGAAGAAAGGTGACCCCGTCGATTTTTCGCCGTACTGGAAGCAGTGCCAGCATGGGAGCTGGTTCTTCTTGCCGTGGCATCGCGGCTACGTTCTCGCCTTTGAAGCGGTCGTCCGGGCTGATGTCGTTCGGCTTGGGGGAGATCCCCAGTGGGCTCTGCCTTACTGGAACTACTTCAAAACTGGTCAGGACAAGCTGCCCCCCGCATTCAGCTCACCGAACTGGCCCGACGGCAACGGTGACAATCCCCTCTACGTTCCCGAGCGCTACGGGCCCAATAATGATGGGAAGGTCTTCGTTGAGCTGAGTGAGGTCAACCTAGGGATGCTCTGCACAAACGCGAATCGAGTGTGCTTGGCCGTTTAACAGGAAGCTGAATGCGCCACGACGCCAACCTGTCAGCCCGGGGCGAAGCTGTCTGGCACGCGCGGAGCAGCACTCGCGGGCTACGCGCGAGGCATCGGCATGAGCCTGAAACGCGCTCATGCCTCAGCAGCCAGCAGTTTGCCGCGCGCCATCCACAAGTTGGACAGCGCGAACAAGGTCATGACTTGCGCGGTGTTCTTCCTCAGCCCTCGATAGCGGACCTTGGTGTAGCCGAACCGCCGCTTGATGACCCGGAACGGATGCTCGACCTTGGCCCGGATGCCCGCCTTGATTCGCTCGACTTGATCGACGAGCGCGCCAAGCGGTTTGCTTTGGTCCAGAACGCGACGTTTGCCTGGCTTCATCGCCACGTGCCAGTTCACGTCCGCCCGCGCGTCAGGACGCTTCTCCACGCCCTGATAACCCGCATCGCCAAACGCGTCGGTTTCCTCGCCATGCAGCAGGCTGTTGGCCTCAACCACGTCGTTGATGTTGCCAGCCGTGCCCCGCACCGTGTGCACCAGCCCGCTTTCGGCGTCCACGCCAATGTGCGCTTTCATGCCGAAATACCACTGGTTTCCTTTCTTACTCTGGTGCATCTCCGGGTCGCGTTCGCCCGACGCATTCTTGGTCGAACTCGGTGCGCTGATCAGCGTCGCGTCCACCACCGTGCCCGCGCGCAGCATCAATCCCTTGTCGCGAAGGATGTCGTTTACCAGCGCGAGAATCTGAGCGGCCAGCTTGTGCCTCTCCAGCAGGTGACGGAACCGCAGGATGGTGCTCTCGTCGGGCAGCCTCACCGTCCAGTTGTCCAGCCCGGCGAACTCCCGATACAGCGGCACGTCGTGCAGCGCTTCTTCCATCGCCGGGTCCGACAGGCCGAACCATTGTTGAAGAAAGTGGATGCGCAGCATTGCCTCGACCGCGAACGGGGGACGGCCGCGCTTGCCCTCCGGGGCGTACGGAGCGATCAGCATCACCAGATCGGCCCACGGCACCACGCGGTTCATCTCGTCCAGAAATTCGCGCTTGCGGGTGCGCTTGGTCGACAAGTTCAGTCCAAGGTCAGTTTGCTTCATGCGCTACATGCTCGCTGGCTCGACGATTCATTGCAAGCACATCCGCCGGCTAATTGTGCAGAGCATCCCTAGCAGCATTGGGTGACTCTCAATTCGCAGGACCGCCTACCGGCATCAGCCCAGGCTTCGGCGGCGTGGTTACTGGGTTCATGCATGGGGGAAAGACACATGGAGGCATCGAAAGCCAGCCGCACGATTGGGTGCATGGGCTGGTGGGCGGTGCGAGCCCGCAGTCGGGTGTCGAGGGCCTGATGTCCTTGCCCGACACCGCTGGACTCGACCCCATCTTTTGGCTGCATCATTGCAACATTGACCGCCTGTGGCAGGTCTGGCGAACAACCTCTGCCAGCCACGCGGATCCGTCCTCTCCCAACTGGCTCAAAGGACCTGAAGTCGCGGGTAGGGATCCGTTCGTCCTTCCCAAGTCCGAAGAGGCAGATTGGACGTTTACGCCCGAACAGATGACCGACATCGCCAAGCTAGGGTACGCTTACGATGACACGTCGCTCCCAACCGGGCTGCCGCATCCGGCACTGCGTCTCGAGCGACTCGGGGCGTCGCCGGAGGCTGCCCATGCATTGGCAAGGAGCCAAACCATGACCGCATCAGCCACGGCCGAACTGCTCGGGGCCAACAAGGAAGCTGTCCGCCTTGTTGGCTCAAAGGCAGAAACCGCAGTCGCGCTGGATGCATCGATCAGCGGGAAGGTGGCTGCGAGCCTTCAGGCAATTGCGGCTGCAGCGCCGAGCGCTCCTGACCGTGTTTTTCTGAATCTGGAGAACGTCCGCTCCAACAACGATGCGGTGGCGTTCAAGGTGTACGTCAACTTGCCCAGCAGCGCTGACCCTGCGCAGCATCCCGAACTGCAGGCTGGCAGCATCGCGTTGTTCGGCGCGAGCAGCGCGTCTGTGGCTGACGACACTCACGCGGGAGACGGTCTTACCTACGTGCTCGATATCAGCCACATCATCGACGCCATGCACCTGGCGGGCAACTTTCCTGTCGGCGCGCTGAGTGTCCGACTTGTCCCAGTGCATCCTGTACCGGAGAGTGCGAATGTGACCGTTGGTCGGGTGAGCGTGTTCAGGCAGGGTAACTGAGGTCAGTCATGGGGGCGGTTGCGCGCCACGCGGACCATTGCGCAATCGCTGTGGCGTTGCTCAGCGCCACAGCCTGGGCGTCAATCCTGGTGCTCGGCGCTACAGAGCCTCAGCTGGGGTTGGTTTGTTCGTCCGACGCGTTTCGCGCGGGCTCGCTCGCAGCCCTTGCTCCGTCGCGGTTCGCTCTTGAGAAGGTCGTTGCCGGCGCAGGTGCCTGGGCACTCATGGTTGCCGCCATGATGGGGCCTCTCCTCGCAGAGCCGCTGAAGCACATCCGTGCGCGCAGCTTTGCCAAGAGAAGGGTGCGTGCGATGGGACTCTTCTTGGTGGGGTACGCAGCAGCATGGACGCTGGCGGCCCCGCTGCCATCCATCCTGTCTCAGGCGGCGGTCCTTGCATTCCGCTCTGAGGCGGCGGGCTTGATCGTCGCTATCTGCATCGCGACCTTCTGGCAGATATCGCCGGCCAAGCAATGGGGCCTCAACCGTTGCCATCGCCGGCCTGCGCTCGCCGCTTTTGGACTCGCTGCCGATCGCGATGCGTGGCGATATGGGCTTTCCTACGGTATGTCGTGCGTAGCCGCGTGTTGGGCGCTCATGATGCTGCCCTTGGTTCCATCACAGGTGCATCTGCCGCTGATGGTCGCGGTATCAGTCTTCGTTCTTGCCGAGCGACTGGAAGAACCCGCCCCTCTATGTTGGAAGCTTAGGGGTCTTGGAACGGCTCTACGCATGGTGCGGGTGTGGGCGCGGAGGCGAGTCGTCTGGACTGAGCGGTAGGTCGTCGCAAGCTTGTTTTGACCACCAATAACGGGGGCACTCACACCGGAACCTTGCGGTCTTGGGAGTCTAGTCCGATCGTCTTCCCGACCAAATCACGACTCGACTTGGCCGCACGTGGCACCCGCTCTGGAGGCAGAGGACCGTCAGCGGCCTTAGCCGCTTTCGAGTGGGGCACCCTATTCGCCCTGCGGGTGGGATCTCACCGTATCGATCCGCACGGAAACACAAACACCGCTAGTGTCGGCGCTGGCCCCACATTCGGTCTACGCGCTGCTTAGCAGCGAAAAGACTAGGCAACGTGGCGCCAGCCGGCCGCCTTAATCAAAACTGGCTACAGCGCGCCGTAAGCGCGGGCCAGTCAATCGAGCATTTTCGGGTGGTGCCATAGAACGCGTATCGCGCGGCGGTGGACGTGTGCCGTCCGGCCTGGCTCGATCTCACGTGCCAATATCGACGTGCGTTGCCGGCCTATGACCAAGATACGCCCAAACGGCTATCATAAGCCTCCTGGTTATATAAATACAAATAATAATTACTTTTGGAAATAAGTAGCAAACTGTCACCTAGCCCAGCTAGGCTGGCCGGCCTTTCAGCGATTGCCGAGATCCTGTATGGCCACCGTCGAGCGTACCGCCTACCCGCGTTTCCCGAAGGTCTTTTCCCTCAAGGAATTGCGGGCCTGCTACACACCAAGCGCGGAAGAGCTGGACTGGGCGACCCGGTCCACACGCGGGCAAGAATCCCGACTTGGTCTGCTGGTGCTCCTGAAGGTGTTTCAGCAGCTACACCACTTCCCGGACCTTGACACGATTCCCGCCAGCGTGACGGAGCTGGTGCGCATCAGCGCCGGCCTGAGCTCAGGTACGAAGTTTGGCTACGACCGAAAGGTGTCGCCGACCTTGTTCCGGCACTACAGGGCCGTGCGAGAGTTCCTTGGGATCCAGGCCTACCTCGGCACCGATGCCAACGAGGTTACTATTCGCGCGGCGCGCGACGCCGCCGAAACGATGGACCAGCCGGTAGATATCATCAACGCGATGATCGATGCGCTGGTCCTGCGTCAGATCGAACTGTGGGGTTGCCCCGTTTCATCGGACAGATTCGCATTGGAATTTTATGTCGATGGGTTTTCTCCTTGTGATGGGGCAGTGTATGCCCGGTGTAGCGCCGGATTCATGCCATTGACGGGAAGCTTTTCAAACTCCTGCGGAGACCGATATCCCAGTGCGCTGTGCAGGCGATGCGAGTTGTACCAACCCTCGATCCAGGTGAACAATGCCTGACGGGCGTCGTCGTGCGTGGCGAAGCGCGAACGCATCAGCAGCTCGCATTCGAGCGTTGCGAAGAAGGACTCGCACATGGCGTTGTCGTAGGCATCGCCCACCGAGCCCATCGAAGGCTGAACGCCGGCCTCGCGGCAACGTCGCCCGAAGGCAACAGACGTGTATTGGCAGCCCTGGTCCGAATGGTGAATCACTGCGCTGGGATGTCGCTGCGCCAGCGCCATGTCCAGCGCTTGCAGCATCAGTGCGGTGCGCAGATGACTACCCATGGCCCAACCTACGATGCGCCGGCTGTACACGTCCAACACGACAGCCAGATAGTAAAAGCCGGCAACGGTCGGAATGTATGTCGCATCGGCGACCCACAGCTGATTTGGCGCATCGGCAGAGAAGTGTCGCTGCACCAGATCGGGCGCGGGTCTGCCCGCTGGCGCACGGTGGGTGGTGCAAATGAAGCGCGGCCGGCAAGCCCCGCGCAGGCCGGCCTCACGCATCAGACGCGCCACGCGCTTGCGCCCGACGTGGATACCTTGGCGCAGCAGCATGGCATGCACACGTGGCATCCCATAGGTACCGCGCGAGCGGGCGTGAATCTCACGGATTTGCGCGAGCAACAGCTTGTCACTCACGGCATGAGCGCTCGGACGTCGTTCCATCCATGCATGGAAGCCGCTGCGCGAGACCTTAAGCAGCCGCGCCATGGTGGACAGCGGAAAGCGGTCCTGATTTGCCTTCATGAACTCGAACCCTTGTCGGGCAGCGTGTCGGTCTCCCGGGCAAACCAGGCCGCGGCTTTTGCAAGTATCTCCCTCTCCATTTTGAGTTGCCGGTTCTCACGGCGCAGCCGCGTGAGTTCCTGGCGCTCCGCCGTGGTCAGGCCGTCCTGACGAACGCCGGCATCGCGATCCGCTTGGGCAACCCAGTTGTAGATCGTCTGGGCCGTGGGTTCGAACTCCTTGGCCAGATCCTCCGGACGGCGACCTGCATGGACCAAGTCAACCATTTGCTGACGGAAGACCGCACTGTACGGTGGGCGCGTTTTCGGCATGGTGCACCTCCTGCTTACTCAAGATAGGCACTGTCCGAAAAAGCGGGTCACCTCCACTGCCATCTTTTTCCACGTTAGACGCCATCGTCGAGCAGGTCCACGCTCGCACGCAAACGGCCCTGTTTCGCCGTATCACACGACGCCTGTCCGAGGACGAGCGGCACCGGCTTGACCGGCTGCTGACCCGAGACCTGGCGACCCGTCAGACCTCTTATCACAACATCAAGCGCCACGCGCTGCGTCCCTCGCGCAAGCACCTGACTCTGCTGATCGAGCATCTGACCTGGCTGGACACCATTGGCGACTTTTCCAAGACCGTGGCGGACGTACCGGCTTCGAAGCTGCGGTCCTTGGCGAGCCAGGCCATGAGCCTGGACGCGGCCAATCTCAAGGAGACCTTGCCGGAGAAGCGCTATACGCTGATGGTGGCGCTGCTCAATCAAATGCGGGTACGGGTACGGGACGATCTCGCCGAAATGTTTATCCGGCGCATGAGCGCCATCCACAAGCGGGCACGGGAGGAATTGGAGCAAATCCAATCCCGCCGGCGCGCGCAAATGGAAAAGCTCGTCGCGCTGCTCGATGGCGTAGTCGAGATCGTCGCCGAGGGCGAGGACGATGCTCAGATCGGCGTAGAGGTACGGCGCCTTCTTGCCCCCTCAGGCGATTTGGAGCCTCTACGCGAGAGCTGCGCCGAGGTCCGCGCCTTCAGCGGGAACAACTACTTGCCCCTTTTGTGGCGGCATTTTCGCCCGCACCGCTCGGTAATGTTGCGCCTGGCCGAAGTGCTGAAGTGGCAGTCAACCAGCCAGTCGTGCACCCTGCTGGCCGCACTGGCCGTGGTGTTGAAGAATGCGGCTCTACACCGCGAGTGGCTTGCCACCGACGTCGATCTGAGCTTCGCCTCGGAGCGCTGGCGCAAGCTCGTATATCGCTCCGACAATCTGGCGCCAGGCATCAATCGGCGCCATCTGGAGCTCTGCGTACTTTCGCATATGGCCAGCGAATTGCGCTCTGGCGACCTCTGTGTCGTCGGCTCAGACGCGTATGCCGACTACCGGCTGCATCTTTTGTCCTGGCGTGAATGCGAGCGCCGCCTCCCTGACTACTGCGCCAAGCTGGAGATGCCGACCAACGCGCAGGATTTCGTTGCACACCTACGTCAGTGGTTGGCCGCCACGGCACAGAACCTGGACGATAGTTTTCCGGATAAGCGTCAGCACGTCACCATTGGCCGCAACGGCGAGCCGGTACTCCGCAGGACTGTCGCCAAGGAAATCCCCGCCAGCGCGCTTGAGCTTCAGCAGACGCTGATCCGCCACATGCCGAACCGCAACCTGCTGGACGTCCTGGCCAACATCGAGCATTGGACCCACTTCACGCGCCACTTCGGCCCGCTTTCAGGCAGCGATCCCAAGATCCGCCACGCCGCCGAGCGCTACTTGCTGACGATCTTCGCGATGGGCTGCAATCTCGGACCCACGCAAGCAGCTCGCCACATGGGCGAACGGGTGACGCCGCACATGATGTCATTCGTCAATCGGCGGCATATGAGTCTGGAACGGCTTGAAACCGCGCAGCGCGAGCTGATCGAGTTGTATCTCCAGCTCGACCTGCCCAAGCATTGGGGGGACGGTAAGACCGTGGCGGCTGACGGCACGCAATACGACTTCTACGACAATAACCTGCTCACGGGCTACCACTTCCGTTACCGCAAGAAGGGCGCGGTGGCTTACCGGCATGTCGCAGACAACTACATCGCCGTATTCCGACACTTCATCCCGCCCGGCGTGTGGGAGGCTGTCTACGTCATCGAGGGCTTGCTCAAGGCCGGCTTGAGCGTGGAGGCAGACACGGTGCATGCCGACACCCAGGGCCAGTCAGCTGCCGTTTTTGCCTTTACCTACCTGCTTGGCATCGACCTGATGCCGCGGATTCGTAACTGGCAGGATCTGAAACTTTTCCGAGCCGATCCCACCTTCAAGTATCGTCATATTGAGCGCCTTTTTTCGGGCGCGGTGGATTGGGACCTGATCGCCCTTCACTGGCAGGATCTGATGCAGGTCGCGTTGTCGATCCAGGCCGGAACCATATCCTCTCCCCTACTGCTGCGCCGATTGGGATCGGATAGTCGCAAGAATCGCCTCCTGCTGGCCGCCCAGGAACTGGGCAAGGTTGTTCGCACCGTGTTTCTGCTGGAGTGGATCGGCAGCCGCGAGCTGCGCCAGGAAATCACAGCGACGACCAACAAGATCGAGTCCTACAATGGCTTTGCCAAGTGGTTCTCGTTCGGCGGCGATGTACTGCCTGTGAACGATCCCGACGAGCAGCAAAAGCGATTGCGCTACAACGATCTGATCGCCTCCGCAGTGATCCTTCAGAACACCGCCGACATGATGCAGGCGCTTCGTGCCATGGAGAAGGACGGTATCAAGGTCGACGTGGACGATATCGGCTTCCTCAGCCCATATCTCACCAGCAACATCAAGCGCTTTGGCGACTACAAGCTAAACCTTGAGCGGACTCCTGAGGACTGGATCCGCGACAGTCTTTTCGCTGCCCCAGCATTCTCCGTTCGGAAACCACGCCATGCCTAACACGCAGACCCCTTATGGCCCGATTGACACTGAGGCCTTACGTCGCCTGCAGGACAGTTTCGACACCCGCGAGATCCTGCGCATTGTGGACCTCGTCGATACGATTCGAACCCGATTGTGCGAGCCAGAAGGTATTCGCGACGACTTACTCCAGTTACATGGCATGGCCCATACGGTTCTCAATGGTGCCAGTCTCGTCTCAGGAGCAACGAATCCAACCTTGGTCGAGCAGGCCGAGACCATTGTGGAGGAACTGGAAGACTTGATACGGGTGCTCCAACGCGCTGTGCATGCGCTGCGCCCACTAGAACTTCTTCGACCATCTGACGACGCGTGACAGGCTTGCGGCATCGATAGCTGCCCCACCCTTCAAAAGCCGACCATCCATCCTGTTCTGCCTTCGAGCCATTCTCCCGGCTGAGCACAAAAAAGCCTTGGTACGCCTCGATCGCCCTCCTTATATCGAAGATACGCAGTTAGACGGATTCATCATAACTGGGAGGCTTATGATAGCGGATTGGGCGTATCTTGGTCGCAGGCCGTCCAGGCGTCTCATTAGCCCCGAGTCCGTGAAACGCCCATGTTGCGCGAGGATCGGAACTAGGCGGTGCCACTGGTCATGCGCGGCCTGCAGAACACGGCACGGCTGCTCGACGTCGCACGCCAGCACAACATGCCTGTCGCCAGTTGCTTCACCGCGTACAAGTCCGAGCGCGACATGCCTCACTGGAAGATTTCGGCAGTGCGAGAGCAATTCCGGCTGGACCATCCCAGCTCGGAGCTGGGTCCGAGAAGCCACGACAAGAACTAAGACATCGTCGTCTGCAAGTCTGGCCCGTCAATCTTCTATCAGCCGCCGGTCGTGCCTTACTTCATCCGTGAGGGCGTCGAGACCGTAATCATCACCGGTTGCAATACCAGCGGCTGTATCCGTGCGTCGACGATCGACAGCTTCCAATGGGGTTCTCGTACCGGCCTGCGTGGGCGATATCGAGGAAGGACCGCATCCGGACAATCTTCGCGATGTCGGCCGCCGCTATCCAGACCTCTCGTCGGCTGACGAGGTGATCTCGTACATCAAGCGTATGTCCGATCGGCGCCCGGCCTTGCGCCGCCCCGCACCACCGTCTCGCTCAGGCGACGCCCACCCGCAACTCTGCCAGCAACTAGCACACGAATGCCGCTTCGGCTTCAGCGCGCTCGGCCCGACGCTGTGAGGGAGGAAACCGCGGGGTGATCCGATGTGGCGTGCTGGGCTATGGCGATCGAAGTGTTTGCTTGATCAGCAGAGCCAGGAAAGGGACGCACGTTGTGCGGCTCGAGAGACGTCTCCACACGGCCTCAGTCGGTCAGAGCCATCTGGTTTACTGCAAGCGGTGCCGCCGGCGGGTGCTCCAACCGGCTGCTCAATTTGCCCGGGAACGTGCCTCAAGTCAAAGATTGATCCGCTGGAAATACCCGGTCAATTCGAGATAGCCACGTCCCACCGCCTTACCCGTCCGCAACGCAGTCACCGCGCCCTCCCAATAAACCGCGCCGGTGCTGGCGCGGCTATCGAGTTCCTGATCATCCATCAGCGGTATCAGTTCGAGCGTGAGATCGCCTGCTTCCAAACGCATGGCCACTGGATAGCTGGTGCCTGTACGCGGCGAGCGCCAACGGCGCACCGGCATGAAGTTGACTTTTTCAGGAGCGAGTACCTGCACGCGGCCGTCACCGCCGCGCAGCGTGCCGCCTCCCCAGAACTTGCGCCCCGCCTTGTCCCGGATCTGAAAGGCCATCAACGCACCGCCATCATCCAGGTTGAGGCCGAGCCAGTCCCAGCCGACAGCCTCATCGGCCAGCAAGGTCGACGACCATTCGTGATCCAGCCAGGCAGTACCGCGCACGGCTTCCTGCCGGCTGCCCTGTTTCAAGCTGCCGCTCACCTTGAGTCCCGGCTGGCTGTAGTAGTAGCTCGCCTGGCGCGCCAGAGGGCCCTTGCGGCTGTAACCCCGGTCGCCCTGTAGCATCAACTGCTGGGTTGGCTCCATTGACAGCTCGAGCGCAAAATCCCGTGCGTGAAATCTGGCTCGGTAGCGCCCCGCCATATCGCGGCGCAGCGACCAGTCGTCGATGTACACGTCGGTGTCGGATGTATCGGCAAGCGCAAGGCCAAAGCCGCTGCGCACCGCGCGTTGGTCGTGTTGGAGCTTGCCGACTACGGGATCGCTCAGTGCGACATTGGCGAACAGCAGTTGCTTAGGTGCGAAGCGGCTTGGGTTGGCCTGATCGAACTGCGGGCGTGTGCGGAAAAACGTAATCTGGAAGCCGAGCGGCGCTCCTGCCTGCGTCTGCAGCCAGCCGGTCGCATACCACCATTCGGTACGATAGTCGGGGTGCGCGCCGTGGTCGCGCGGGAAGGTCAAGGTTCGACCTGCGTCGACGGGCGGATAAGCGGGCGCTGCACCTGGCGCCACACCCGCCACACCGAAACCCGGCAATAGCAGCAGGAATGAGCGCCGCTTCACCAATCCTCCCGCACCGCGCGCACGGCGCTCCGCGACATCGCCTGCCGACCGCTCGCCAGCGCGGCCAGCGAGGCCGCCACCACCACCGCGCTCGCCACCTGGCCCAGAAATGCCCAAGGCACATGCAAGTTCATAGTCCAGTGGAACGACTGCGGGTTGACAACGTGAACCAGGATCAAGGCGATAGCCCATCCCAACGCAAGACCGGCTACCACGCCAAGCAGAGCCAATAACGCGCCCTCCAACGCCAGCATCGCGCCGATCTGCCAACGCATGAAGCCGAGATGACGCAGCATGCCAAATTCGCGCGCGCGCGCCAAGCCCTGCGCGCTGAAGCTGGCGCCGATGCCGAACAGGCCTATCGCAACCGCGATGGCCTCCAGCAAGTAGGTCACCGCAAAACTGCGGTCGAAGATTTTCAGAGTGATGGTACGAATCTCGCCGGGCTCGGCGAAGACAATGTGATCACCGCCGGCGACGCGCTGGCGCAGCCTCTCCTTGACCTGTGCCGGGCCGGTGCCCGGCTCCAGCCACAAGGCAACGTCAGTGACGCGCCGATCGTCCGTGAGCAGCCGATAAACATCCTGGCTGATCACCACCGTACCATACTGGCGTGCATAATCGCGCCACACGCCACCTACGAGGAAGGCGACGGACCGCCCCTGCAGCGGCAGCGTGATACGTTGCCCCGGGCGAAAGCCATAGAGATCGACCATCGCCTCGCTGACCCATACCGCAGGCGGATCACTAGGCTGCCCCGCGACGGGCGCGGCCGTCAGCGGCAACCGCGCGCCCGGATTGCGCGGATCGATTGGCCTGGCGATGACCGTTATGGGGGGACGCTGGGGATCAAGCAGGATCTGGCTCGAACGAAGAAACTCGGCACGCGCAACGCCACGAACGCCGGCGATGGCCGCTTGGTCGTCAAGCGAGAAATACGCGCTATCGCCGCCTGACGAAGCACGCACATAGAGATCAGCCGGAAGGACATTCTGAAGCCAATCGTCCACCGAGATGCGGAAGCTTGTCACCATCATCGCCATCGAGGCCATCAGGCTAAAACTGGCGACAATGCCGGCCAGGGCGATCGACGCGCGGCCCGGTGCTCCGGCAAGTTGGGTCAGGGCAAGCTGCGGTACAGCCCGTTGCGAAGAAGGCAGCAAGCCGAACACGAGATGCGCCAGCCGTGGCATCAGCAGGATTGCGCCCACCAATAACAGGGCGATCGCGGCATAACCGAAGACCGGCAGATCCGCCACCGGCCGCAGTGGGGTCAACGCAAAACCGGCTGCCATCGCAGCAAGCCCGGCCCACGGCGAGCGCAGCCGCTTGAGCGCTGTCTCCTCATCGCCTGCCTTGAGCGCCTGCGCCGGCCGCGCGCGGGCGGCCTCCCATGCCGGCGCGAGACTGCCGAGTACCGCCGCCGACAGGCCGAGCGCGAAAAAGATCAGTGCTGGCAGCGCATCGAAGCGGACCTTGGGCCGTACACCTTCAAAGTAGCCACCGCCCAGATCGCCGCCTGCATAAGCAAGCACCGCAGCGGCGAGGGCGAAGCCAAGCGCCAGGCCGAGTATCGCGCCGAATACGCCTTGAGCCGCGCTTTCCGCCAGCAGCAGCCGCAGGAGACCAGCGCGCGTCACCCCCAAGGCGCGCAGCAGTGCCAGCTGAGAGCGCCGCCGTAGCATTGATACGGCCTGCATCGTAAACACCAGGAAGGCGCCAGTGAACAATGCCACCAGAGCAAGCACGTTCAGGTTGACCCGATAGGCGCGCGACAGGCTGGATGTTCGGCGCACGTTGTCCTGGGGCGAACCCGCCACCACGCCTGGCGGCAGCAGCGCGGCCAGCGCTTGCGCAAAGTTGTCGGTGTCCACTCCCGGCCTTAGCTTGACGTCGATCCGCTGCAGCAGGCCAAGCCGGTCGAGGCGCCATTGCGCCGCACCGATATCCATCACGCCCAGTCGCAGGCCCTCGCCCGCCGCCGGCAGCGTGCCGGCAATACGCAGCGTAAGCGGGGTGAGCCCCACTTGCACGTTGAGCGGGTCCCCGGGCTTAAGATCGAGCCAGCTCAGCGCCGCCGGCGAAAGGAACACGGCGTCGGGATCGAGAACGTCGAGTTTGCCCGCGCGCTCTTCTACCGGCCGCCCGATCAGATTGGGTGCCAGGGGCGCCGCCCGGAACACATCAATGCCAAACAGCTTTAGCGCACCGGTGCGCCCTGGCACCCCCGCATCGACCTCCACCACCGGGCTGGCCGCCGCCACCTCCGGCAGGCGCGCGATACGCGGATAGAGCGATTCGTCGAAGCCCGTGCGCGGCCCGCGGATCTCCAGATCAGCACTCCCCATCAAGGAGCGCACCGCCTGGGAAAACTCCGCCAGCGCAGCGTGGTTGACCAGATGCACGCCATAGCCCATTGCCACACCGATGGCCACGGCGAGGATGCCTACGATGGCACGTCCGGGATGGGCGTGCAATTCGCCGAGCAGCAGTGCAAGGCCGAGTGAGCGCGGCGTTCGCATGGCTCAGGCGACCGCGTTCGTGGGCGGCTGTGCCCCCAGCGGCATCAATCCGCCTGGCGTCAATTGCAAGACGCGATCTGCGGTCGCCGCAGCCAGCGCCGAGTGCGTGACGATAATCGCGGCCGTGCCGTTTGCGTTGACCAGTTCGCGCAGCAGGCTCAGGGCCCGCGCAGCCGTATCGTGATCAAGATTGCCAGTCGGCTCATCTGCCAGTAGCAGCATCGGTCGGTGCACCAGGGCACGCGCAATGGCAACCCGCTGCAGTTCCCCACCGGAAAGCTCGCGCGGCAAACTGTCCTCGCGCCCCTCGAGCCCAACCGCAGCGAGCATCTCGGCAACGCGCGCCGCCGCGTTTTCCCGCTCGATTCCATTCAATAACAGCGGCAGAGCCACGTTCTGCGCAGCGCTCAAATTCGGCAGCACGTGAAAGGCTTGGAACACAAAGCCCATCTTTTGCCGCCTCAGCAAGGTTGCTGCATCGTCGCCCAGCGTGCCCAGATCATGCCCGTCGAACTGGATGTGGCCACTGTCGGGCCGATCCAGGCCGGCAATCAGGTGTAGCAGCGTTGACTTGCCGACGCCCGATTCGCCCATGACGGCGACATATTCGCCGGCGTCCAGCGCAAGACTGACTCCACGGAGAACGGTGCGTGGCCGAGTACCGTTGTATGTCTTGGAGACGTCTGTAAGGGTCAGCACAATGTCATTAACCTCGCGAGGCGTGCCTTCGCGGCAATCCAGTGACCGGAAGAGCGGACACACGCCATTCTGCCATCATTGAAGTGCATGGCCGCAGCATCATGGGTGGGAAATATCTTACTTTGTCATGGGTTCGCTTTGGAGCCAATGAGGCCGGCCGGACTCACTTCGACCGGCAAAAACCCCCTACGGCCATGAAGGGTCGCTGGTCCCGCGATCACTCGGGCGTTCGAATGTCGACTCCTGCCAAGCTAACGGACTTTCGAGGACAAACGGACGACCACCTGGCGCCATATTTCGCGACATAAATACATCGCAACGAATCGGCCGGTGTGTTCGGGGGAAAGACACGAAAGCCCGTATGCGATTTCTCGTTGCGGGTCCTCGGAAGCTAGGAAAATGGCAAAGCCAAATGCGATCTCAGGTAGGCAGCCGGCTGGCGGAAGATTGCCAGTCATACCTTATAAAAAGCGGAGCGACGTATCGGCAAAACCCTTCCAGCGCCGAATCTTGCCGTCGACGACCGTGAAGATGTGCAGCCATTCGGTTTCAACCAGCTTACCTTCAGGACGTGTGGTCCCTCGTAGGAAGCCGAGTACAACCACATGCTCACCTGACTCGATAAACTCGCGTGGTTCGAAGATTTCCGTGTCATCCGCCTGTGCGAGTTGCGCGAAGAAGCTGGCGACTTCGGCTTTGTTGTTGCGCTGCCCCGTGTAGGGAATCTGAGGTGGCCCTACCATCTTCCAGTCGACCTGGTCGGCCACCAGATCGAGGATGGTATTGACGTCGCCGCGCCCATACGCTTCATAGGCTGTTTTTACGACAGAAATCGGGGTTGTCATTATTGTCTCCGGTTGCACACTGCGGCCCTGCCATCACAGGGGCGGATGTCTCCAACTTAGAGCCCAATGGTGTCCCATGCAAGGGCCGTGGTGCCGGGTTTAACGTCGGGATTTGACTGCGCAGTAACTCCCCGGCTTGACTGGCGGCAAAGTGGCTCTTTTCGCCTTCCTGGGGCGAAGTGTCTGCGCTGTCGGCCCTTTTTATCGCCAGAATACGGCCATCGACACTTACAAAGCGGATGACCGCATCTCGGCCGACTCAGCCCTTCGGCACTGCGCATTTATATGGCTCAGGGTCGGTCACGGGTGTTCGGCTCTTGAAAATGGCCAGTCGCGTGCCGGCCCAAGCGGAGGGCACTGGATGGAGTCGTTCTAACGGCCCAGGTCGGGTGCAAATCTGTCATCAAGCGATTTGGTTACGCAGGACAGACAAGTACTGACACCGAGGAAGCGCGGTAGCTTCGGCTCGTTCGCAGCTCTGGGTGTCGGCTGGCGACTTGCTACGGCTTCCAGCGAATAGTCTGCACCCGCGGTTTCCTCCCTCGAGGATTGTTCAACGCCTGCCCATCGCCCTTGTAGGTGCCTTATTGGCCACTCGGTAGCAGCCCGGTCGTCTGCCCCCGCGTTGGCGCAATCTCCATTTAGCGCTTTCCCTTAATGCCTTTCCCCAAGTGCTACTGATTGCAGTAGTGCCCATACTGGTGGCTCGCCGTTTCGCGTGGCGATCACTTTGACTCATGGACCGCCATGTTTGCAATTGTTGCTTGGATCACCTGCTCCTTCGCGGTTGGCCTTTTTGCCAACGCACTGGGACGCTCCGGCGCCGTATGGTTTATCTTCTCGTTGATTCTGAGCCCGTCGCTTGGGCTGATGGTCGTCGCCGTGCTCGACAAGAAGTGGACCAGATCCGCTCGCGTAATGACTGCTATTGCACCTGCAGTGGTGTCACTGCCCATATAGCCGGCCGCACGGAGGTCGCCGGCCACAACTGCCGACGGAGTTTGACGTTGTCGCGCACGCCACGCTGAATGCGTGTTGCCTCTCCCGGAGCAAGGGCTGCGGCTGCAATGTGTTCTGCCCACCTGTGTATTCGATACATGGCAAATTTTGCCCTCCCTTAAAGGTACGACGCCGCTGGCATCATAGGTTGATAGCCTAGATGAGTTCATCCTCTGAACGGGGGGCACCGGGCCCTGCTTAACGCGGAGCCAGCGGGCAAAGGGGGTGACGGAGGTCCAGTCCAGGAAAAGCACGCCACCGATCATCTGAAAGCAGTGCCGACCAACTATGGTTCCCAACTCAAGCATGCAACTGTCGATAGAATTGACCTTGGGACAACATAGGGAAGAAGCCATGTTCAAGCACGTACTGGTACCCACCGACGGTTCTGACCTTTCCGGGAAGGCCGTTGCCGCTGCAATCGAGTTTGCCAAGGCAATGGGCGCAAAGATTACGGCGTTCACTTGCATGAATGAGTACCCCTTCCTGACATCGTCCGACTCAGGCCACCAGACCCGCAAGGCGTTCGAGGAGCATGCAGCGATCGAGGCAAGGGCGAGGCTCGACCTGGTCGTGACCGCCGCGCAGGCGGCTGGCGTTGCCTGCAGCACCGATACGGCGATCACGACGACGCCGTACAAAGAGATCATCGAGGCCGCCAACCGGCACGGCTGCGATGTGATTTTCATGGCATCGCATGGACGTCGCGGCCTTGAGGGACTGCTGGTGGGCAGTGAAACGCAGAAGGTGCTGACGCATTGCGCGATCCCTGTGCTGGTGTACCGGTAGCGTGGATGGCCACAGTTGGTGGCCTACCGCCGCTTCGCCCTTGTCCTTGCTGCTGGCCGTCTGTACGCGCTGCTGGCGCTTTCCGCTGACCCTCAGCCGTCTCTTCACGCCGGCGTTCACCCTTGCCGCCCGCAGTAGCTGGCCACCTCTGCTGGTTCGTATGCACCGCGAGCACGACCGCGCCGGCCTGAGGTCCGCCGCCGGACCGACCATGACCTGCAGAGGTCCATTCTCTCCCGTTTCCCGCTTCGAGCCGTCGCGGCCGGCGCAGCGTCAGAGCCTGCAACCAGCAAACATGATTCGCAAGAGGGCCGGCCCAGCCTCCACGTCCGCCATGTGGCCATTAGCGGATCGCTTCGCACGCTCATTGACGACCGCGTCGTCGGCTAGACTGGCACAGAAAGCCATATGGAGTCACGACGGACCCAGATGACGTGATACGAGATTTCGAGCACCTCGCGCTGGATGACACAACGGAATTGGAGGTCGACGACGCGATTGCCGGTTTGGCGGTGCTTTTGGCCGATCCGGCAATCGCGGGGAAAGAACGGACCCTGTTGACCCTAGTGGGTGCAACACTCCACCGGTTGGGCCTGAACGAACGGCTGGTGGCGCAAAGTCGCTCTATTACGGCCATCGATTTCCGGCGGCGGTCATCAGCCAAGCGGTGCGCTGGTACTTTCGCTTTCAACTGAGCCTGCGCGATATCGAAGAATTGCTGTTTGAGCGTGGCGTTGTCGTCAGCTATGAAACGATCCGGCGTTGGTGTGACAAATTCGGCGCGGGCTTTGCGCATCGCGTCAGATCCGCACGCCGCAAGCCGGGCTCAACCTGGCATCTCGACGAGGTGTTCGTGACGCTGCGCGGCACCCTACCTAGCTGTGGCGTGCCGTCGATCAGCATGGCGCCGAACTCGACATCTTGCTGCAGAAACGCCGGGACAAGGCTGGTGCGAAACGGTTCTTCAAGAGTGTGCTGGCAGCTTGTTCCGAGACACCGAGCAAGATTGTCACCGACCAGTTGCGCAGCTACTCAGCAGCCAAAGCCGAGATTCCCGAACTGGCGAACGTTAAACATGTGTTCGTCAAAGCCAGCGCTCGCGTGAATAACCGCGCCGAGAACAGCCACCAGCCAACACGCGAACGCGAACGGCGCATGCGCGGTTTCCGGCTGGCTGATCGTACGCAGGCTTTCCTCTCGAGCTTCGGTCCGATCCGCCAGCACTTCGCCGTCAAGCGGCATCTGCTGCGCGCTTCGCTCTATCGCAAACACCTCGCTGCGAGATTCGCTGCCTGGCGTGATTTCACTGAAGTGGCCCAAAATCTGTCAACTGCTTTCTGATCAGTGGTCCCGCGTGGCACTGCCTTGTCTCACTACCGCCAAGTTGACAGCGCCATTGTTAGTTGTTAGTACGCTTCACTTCCTTAGCGATTGTGCAAGAAGTGGCAAGCATGGCGAACCGGTCGGACCGGCGCTTGCAGATCCTGATTTATCCGACGGCTGCATTTCGAAGCCAGAAGGCCGATGAGGAGCAAGCGCGCACATTTCCATGATGGCTCGTGTCCACACGCGACACGTCAGAAGCCGAATGTACGGACGCAGTAGTGACCTTCAAAGTGCAAACCACCCTTGCTCATAGGCGGGAGTCCATGTACGAATATAGAGCTGCAGCCCATCCTGTCAGTGTCAGAACAAGCGAAAACCTAGCGCAAACGGGACGCTGACATTAATGATTCTTGGCGACGATCATGCCAGGTGCAAATCAGGCTGGCGGCATCTGGCAGAGTGGCGGAGTCCGGCGGGTTCTGGCGACCTACAATAATCGTGGATCGTGCCGGTCCGTCGCTCGGCATGGCCACTGTGGAGGTGCGTATGCGCTTTGAGGCATTCTCCTTCGGCTCCATCCGCATTGATGGCATAACGTACGAGCATGATGTAGTCATCGACCAAGGCAAGGTCCGCAAGCGCAAGAAGGGGCCATCCAAGCCATTCCACGAGGCCTTCGGGCATACGCCGCTGTCGGTCAGGGAAGACATTCCCTGGAACTGCAGCCGGCTAGTGATTGGCACAGGCAGCGGGGCATTGCCGGTCATGGATGAGGTGAAGCAGGAGGCCAAGAATCACCACGTGAAACTGGTTATTGCGCCCACCGCCAAGGCCATTGCGACGCTCGAGAAGCACCCCGGCGGCACGAACGCGGTCCTGCACCTCACCTGCTAGGGACTCCATGGAATGAGTTCATCGCATCGCTTTAGCGGCCACGAGGTCGAATGCGCGCGTCGCCGCACCGATGCGTTGCGCGGGCGGTCCACCAATGCCGCGAGCGGCCAGACCGTATCGCACCTGGACTTTCTGCGGCGTCAGGTTTCCAGCTTCCACTTGATCGAACAGCCAAAGGCCGGGTGTTGCTGCGCGGGACCCTCGCCGGTCTGCGCGACCTGCCGCATCGCTTCGAAGAGGTCGCGCGGCGCACCGGCCAGCGGGTCTTTGCGCGACGCGTCCACGCGACCCCGGTAACACAGCCGTAGGTTCGCATCGAAGCCGAAGCACTCGGGCGTGCAGACCGCACCATATGCGCGGGCCGTCTGTTGCGTCTCATCATAGAGATAGGGAAACGGCAAGCCGGCGTCTGCCGCGAACGCGACCATCCGGTCGAACGAGTCCTCAGGATAGATGCGCGCGTCGTTCGCGTTGATGCCCACAATGCCGATGCCGAGCGGCGCGAGATCGCGCGCGTCGCGGATCAGCCGTGCCAGCGCGCTCTTTACGTAGGGGCAGTGGTTGCACATGAACACCACGACGACGCCACGCTCGCCGCGCACGTCGTCGAGCGTAAGCGTCCTGCCGTCGGTGGCGGGCAGCGAGAACCTGGGCGCTGCGGTGCCCAGATCGCCTGCGGGGGATTCGGTACCCATTTGCGTGTTCCTCGGGCGGCCAGGAAAGCTGTGTCTTTCATATCACGGCCGCTGTATCGGTATTCCATTGCGAGCTCTCGGAAGTGCGCGCGCTAGCCACAGCGCTCGTCAATCAGCTTCCTGGCCCAATCGGTAGCGTGCCGCCACGCCTCCCCTTCGCTGAAGAAACTGCCAGGGACAGGATAGCGATCGAAGATTTTCAGCGGCTTTCCATCTGTCGCTTTCGTGCAGATCGTCACCTCGCCTTGCCATGGTCCGGACTCATCTGGAGATGTTGCGGACGCTTCATACCAGTGGTCTCTGTAGTACGTGAAGCCTTGGAGATCCATCTTCTCGCCTCATAGCATGGCCAAAGAACGCCCCATCCCCTTCTCTTGGCGCTATGGTGCGCGTGTCAGCCAAGCCCCGCAAGGACATCAATTGTGCGCTTCTGAACTGGTTACCTTTCAGAAAGATGGAATGAACGCGCCCCTCCCCCCGATGTCATCCCCCTGCCATCCACGCCACTCAGAAAGCCGTCCAGACAGGGAGCAGGCAGGAGACCGCGCCAAACCGGGGGCTAAGTGAGGGCTAAGTGGCAAACCGAGGAATTTTCTCGCTGGCATGGACGGATGCCCTCGTTGTCCATCGGGCGTGTCTGATGGACAACTACTGAGCCAGCGGCGCCCCTCGGCTCAGACCAGGCGCTGCGAAATGCGGCCCGCACGATCCTCGGCGGATAGCGGCATCGGGGGGGCCGCACGGGATACCGTACATCCCCCTTGGCGTTGCGAAGCCGCCGGGACGATCGCCCGGCCCGAACCTATCCTTGTTACATCGCTACTGCCGCCACGAAAGGAGCGAGTGATGACGACAATCTGGACGCTAGCCGCAGATGGCAGCCATGCGCGGATCTTCCAGGCGCATGGGATGGAAAGGGATATGGAAGAGATCCAGGACTTTGTCAATCCGCTTGGCCGGGCCAAGGACAGCGAACTGCGCGACGATGCGCAGGGGCGCTTTGCCGGCAAGGGTGAGCCCATGCACTCGATGGCGACGCGGGTCGATCAGGCCGAGAAGGGGCGTGAAGAGTTCGCCCGCATGCTGACCCAGTATCTTGAACAGGCACGCACGGAGCAGCGCTATGACAAGCTGCGCCTCGCCGCCTCGCCGAAATTCCTCGGCATGCTGCGCGAGCACCTTGGCAAGGAAGTGCAAAAGGTGGTGTTCGAGGAAATCAACGAGGATATGTCCAGGCTGGGCGCGCGCGAAGTGCAGAGCCGCCTCGCCTGCCGCTGAGCCCAGCCGGCGCCCTCCCCGCCTGCCAAACCGCGCCATGACGGCCTGCCGGCATGGCGCTTAGTCTACTTCCCGCATACGTCTGCAAGGCCATCGGCGTTGTCAACTTGCCGATAGCGAGGCAAGGCTGTGGCCGGCCGGACCACTGCTCAGAAAGCAGTGGATGGATTTTGGGCCACTTCAGTGAATTCGTGCCAGGCAGCGAATCTCGCAGCGAGGTGCTTGCGAGCAAAGCACGCAGCAGGTGCCGTTTCAACGCGAAGTGTTGCCGGATCGAACCGAAGCTATGTACATCGCGCTCTTCAGCAACTTCATTCCATGCGGTGTGCATGAGGCCGTGTACATCCTGGACGGGCTGATCCACAATGGCTCCGACATCCAACCCGTCACCATTCATGGCGACACCCAGGCGCAAAGCGGGCCGGTGTTTGGTCTGTCTTACCTGGTGGGCATCAACCTGATGCCGCGCATGCGCAATATCAAGGGAATGGTGCTGTTCAAGGCGGACCAGCGCCGGAAAAGCGCTCACATCGAGTCCCTTTGCCGCCAGCCCATCGACTGGAATCTGATTCAGCGCCGCTATCCCGACATGCTGCGGGTGGCGGTCTCGATCAAAGCCGGAACAATGACCCCGTCGACCATCCTGCGGCGGCTGGGCTCAGCGAGTGCCAAGAACAAGCTGTACTTTGCATTCCGCGAACTCGGCCGCGTCGTCCGCACGCTGTTCCTGCTGAAGTACCTGAACGAGTCGGAGCTGCGTCGCACGATTCACGCGCCGACGAACAAGAGCGAGCAGTTCAATGACTTCGCCCAGTGGCTGATGACGGGCCTGGCGCGGATTGACCGGCTCATCGGCCGTCGCGGCGTCGAAAGCCATGACCGACTCGGAAAGCACTACTGTTCGAGCGCTTCATCTCAAAAGAAACTCGGCGAGCCGAGCCGCCCGATATCGACGGGGACTCGAACACCAGCACATCTATGCGCGCCGCATAAGCATAGTGCGAACACCGTGCTATCTCGCCGTGCTGGCCTCGCGCATGCAGAGGCAATTCCGCAATGCGCGCGCGGTGCGCCGGCAGAACCGCGTCTTCGGCAACGTGCTGGTGCCGGTAGGCGCCGCGCTCTTCTTCGTGCGCAGGCAGTCCGCCTGAGTTTATATGCGGGGGCATGAGCGTGCTGGTGGCACTCGGGTGGCGGGTTTGCTTCAATGAAGGCAGATCGCCATCGCGGAGACATCCCATGCGCACCTTCCTGACGCCGCTTGCCCAGTCCCGCCACCGGCCGGCCCATACAGTGCCGCCGATCGAGGAGCCGCCGCCCCCGGGCATTCCGCCGGACTTGCCGCCGATCGAGCATCCACCACCACCGGCGGAACCGCCAGTGGCGGTACCGCCGCCATCCTACGAGGAGCGCAGCGCGCGCCGGTATTGATCGCTTCGGCCACGTTGGCGGCCTGCAGGATCGCGGCGCGGTCGAGATCCGCAATGATGCGGGCGATATCTTTAGCACTCAAAAGTACGAACGGGCGGACCAACCCAGCTTTGTCATGGCCCCGCACAGCAGCGCCTCCGCTTCGGACGCCACGGCCACCGGCCAGTGGCCGTCGATCTCGCGCCCCGCGTTGAGTTTGCCCACCGCGCCAGTTGCCGTTCGGGCGCGGCCAGCACGCGGACCTCGGCGCTCGGCTCGCCCGGCGGGCCGTCCAGCATCTCCTCTGACAATGGTGGCCCGGTACCTGGTCTATGAGACCTTCCACTATTGCTGTCACGTCCACGACAATTGATTCGTGCGCAACATGCCCGGATGAAGTACATGAACCTCACCTTTCCCGTCACCGACTGGTTGCTGGGCAACAGCGACCTGCGCAGAGGTCGGTTCGGTCCTCTCTTTTATCGCTACAGTGAGTATGTCAAGGAAGAGCTCCGGCCCATCATCAACAAGTTCCATAACGACCATTCCCGCATGACCCTGGACGGACCGACGATAAACGCCGCTAGATGGCAGCCTGAGGGCGCGGCAATCACCTGCCATGAGAGGTATCCTTACGTTTCACACAAGCTACCGATGAAAGCCTGTTGCAGGAGCCGGTAGCGGACGAGGCCTCAGTCGCCCGCTTCGGGCGCCATCGTGTGTCACGGGCGATCGATGCAGTCACCCTCCCTTCCCTACTGGCGTCCTCGGTGTATTGAGTTGCAAAATCGGTTCAAGCACGAGCGTCGCTGCTGTCATGCACACCCGATCCCGCGAAGTCGCGCTGCCAAGTGCCCCCAACCCGGCCGCAGGCATGGGCGCGCCCTGCCGGGCGCACCCAAAGAAAAGGCAGAAGCGAACGCTTCTGCCTTCTCTCGCTGACACCCTCCACCGCCCCGGAATGAGAGCCCTTGCCGGCGGCAATGCCAATGCTTAGACGTGTTCGCCCAGGACGGACGCGGTCACGTCGACCGCCACGTCAGTATCCAGCGCAACGCTGACCTGGTCGCCCACCAGCTTCAGCGGGCCGTTGGGCAGGCGCACCTGGGCCTTCTTGACCATGAGCCTTGGGTGCCCAGGGCTTCGGCGATGCCTGCGTTGGTGACCGAATCGAACTGGCAGACGCCCACATCGGACTTCCGGTCAGGCCGTTCAGCTTCTCGCCTTCGGCCTGCACGGGCGGCCAGCTTCTGGGCGGCAGCCTTTTCCAGTTCGACGCGCTTGACTTCGAACTCGCTGATGGCGGTTTGCGTAGCGCGGCGGGCCTTCTTGTTCGGGATCAGAACTTACGGGCGTAGCCGTCCTTCACGCGAACGATGTCACCCAAGCAGCCCAGCCTGATAATTTCTTCCTTGCATCGTATTTTCCTTAACGGCCTGGGCAGTCAGTGCTTGTGCAGGTCCGTGTAGGGCAGCAGCGCGAGGAAGCGCGCGCGCTTGATGGCCGTATCGAGCTGACGCTGATAGTGCGCCTTGGTGCCAGTCAGGCGAGCGGGCGTGATCTTGGCATTGTCGCCGATGAAGTCCTTCAGGGTGTCCAGATCCTTGTAGTCGATCTGTTCCACGCCAGCCACGGTGAAGCGGCAATAGCGCTTGCGCTTGAACAGCGAGCTTTCCTTTTTGAAAGGCTTCTTCTTTTTATCGCTACGTTTGATGAATGCCATGATTCGATCCCTTACCGATGCCTTACATATCAGCGATATGGAAGATGAGAGCCTTGCAGTTGCGGCGCCTGCGAGCCCACGGCGGTCAGGCCAGGTGCGAAGCGTGAGCGCAGTGCGGAGAAGCCCAGGCCAACCACAGTAATACGACTCTCGTTGTGCCCGATCGTGGCCGCCATGAAAGCCTGCGCCACAACACTACTTGATGCTCAGGCCGCTACTGGGGTTTCGGCGGGCGACTGGAGTGCGGTCTTGTGGGCTTCTTCGCGCTGCACTTCCTTCATCATCGGCGACGGCGCGGTTTCGGCCTTCTTGGTCTGGACGATGGGGTGACGCAACACAGTGACGGGCTACGCCGTCTCGGCCTCCCGCTCGCGGGCGGTGCTGGCGACGGTGCAAGCCTGGTCAATGGGCCGAGGGACCGGCTTCGCCGCGGCCTCAGCCGGCTCGGCCTGCTCCAAGGATGTGGCCGTCACCGGGCTGGTTGTTTTTGGAGACGGACGCAGCCACGCCATCAACGCCGCCCAGCGCTCGTTGAGGCGAGAGCGAGGCGACAAGCTCGTCGGGGTATGCCGCTGCTGGGCCGTTTTCTCTCGCGGGCGATCCAGATCACGAATCCGGTAGCACATGGGATACCTCCTTTCGGAAGGCGGAGACGAAAACTCGTCCCCACGAGCATCGCTGCATTCCGGCGGGGGCGATCACTTCCAGTATGGAATGTGCACGCGCTGACCGCCACGCGAACTGGCTGTTTCACCTACCGGGGCACCCGGAGCAGCCATGCCACAGAGCGCGGTACTACGGGATACTGGCCGCTCCTGCCTGCTGGTCATCGCCCTCGCCTACCTGGCGTGGGCCTCGGGCCCATGCTAAATCCACTATCACCAGACGACCGCCCCAGGCCAATCCGCTGTCGAAGCTATCCAATCCGGAAAAACTCCACGCTCTGCCCCGCATTGACCGTGCGCTGCAGCCAGGCAGGCATCTCGCCGTGCCCGTCCCTGTTGAGCCCTTCGGCATTGCGGTAGCAGACCGCCGGCGGTGGCGGAGGCGGCCGCGGATCGGGTTCGTGAAGTATGGTGCGGCCAGATTGATACTGTATGGATGCACAGTATCATGCCTGACGACCGCCTCGTCGGCTAGACTGGCGCAGGAAGCAGCATGGAACCACGATGGACCCAGGTGACGTTTCGAGCGCCTGGCGCTGGACGAAGCGACGGAATTGGAGGTCGAAGACGCTCCGGCTTGGCGGTGCTGTTGGCCGATCCGGCGATCGCGGGGAAGGAACGGGCCTTGTTGACTCAAGTGGGCGCGACACTCTACCGGTTGGGCCTGAATGAACGGGTGATTGCGGTGCTCAAGTAGCGAGGCGACACAGCTCAGTGACCGTGCCCCCCGCTGCCGCCGTGGTGTCTCCCGCCATGGCCACCGCCACCGAAGAAGACTGCGCCTCCATAGAAGCCAGGCCACCAGCCGTAGTTGTAGTACGGCCCGTAGGGGTAAGCAGGATAGTAAGGCTCGTAGGAATAGGTGCCGTAGGCCGGATAGCCATAGCCATCATAAGCTGGAACTACCACGCACCCGGCCAGCAACATGGCCGCACCGATTGTGAGGCTCCTGATACATGTGCTCATCGCCACTTCCTGACGCCTTTGAGCAGTTAGACTACGCATCGCCACCGCCCATTCCGTGCATGAGACGACCCCGATGCGCCCGGCAGGTATTCGCCCACCGCCCTCCTCACCGGGTTTGACGGGCCTTTCCAATCATTGGCAATAGCGATAAAGGAATCACCCACCATGGGGAAAATACCCCAATTCGAGGTAGTCTAGGCTTGATGAAGCGCATGCCTCTGGAGGTACGCCTGCATGTCCCAACAAAAAGTGCGTAACGGTCCAGCCGTGATGACCGTGCTTGTCGTGCTGCTCTTGGCAGGTTGTTCCACGCGCCAAACGCATCATCTCTTGCCGCCGGCGCCGGAGCCGCCTAGGATGTCGCAACAGCCAGCAGAGGATCAGCCGCCGCCTCTATCGCCTGGAGTGCCAGCGAAGCCAGCGAGCGCGGCTACACCCCACTGACGCAGGGAGGGGACGTACCCCCGGATAACCGGCTGGGCTATTCGATCCGGTAAAACTACACACTCTGCCCCGCATTGACCGCCCGCCGCAGCTCCAGCGCCGCCTCCCATGGCGCCACCGGCAGAGTGAGGTGTAGATTTCGCCCCTTCACTTTCAGTTGGTCATGCTGTTTGAAATGCACGCCCAGAAAAAGATCCCCTGCCGGCGAACCGCCGATCCCCGGCGCTCCCTGTCCGGCCAGACGGATGAGCTGACCTTCGCGCACGCCTTTGGGAATTTTCACGCTGAGGGTCCGACTCGTGAGCTGCACCACGCCCTGGGCGTCCATGCTTGGCACCCGCAGCGAAAGTTGACGAGTGACGCCGGTAAAGGCGTCTTCCAGGTCCAGCAGCACCTTGGCGTGGTGATCCACACCGCGTGACTGGAAGCTGCCGCCGTGCGCATGGAAGCCGCGGTGTCTGCCCCTGACATGGCCAAACAGCTCGGCGAAGAAGTCACTGAAATCGGCCTCTTCCTGGGGCGAGAAGCCCCAACTGGAGAAGTCGAAGCCGGTGTTCCAGTCCGGCGGCGGACGGAACTCCTGGCCAGGCTGATAGCCTCGCTCCAATTGAGCGTACGCGGCGCGCTTTTCAGGGTCGGAGAGCACGGCGTAGGCCTCGTTGAGCTGCCTCATGCACAGTTCTGCATCCGACTCTTTGGAAACGTCCGGATGGAACTTGCGCGCGAGCTTGCGGAACGCCTTCTTGATTTCCTCCGCCGTGGCATCGCGTGCCACCCCCAGCGTTTTGTAGTCCTGGAACTCCATGCGTGTTCCCATTTCCGGTCTCGCGCTGCTCTTCACCTCGGAAGAATGGGGTTGCCCCGTTTCATCGGACAGATTCGCATTGGAATTTTATGTCGATGGGTTTTCTCCTTGTGATGGGGCAGTGTATGCCCGGTGTAGCGCCGGATTCATGCCATTGACGGGAAGCTTTTCAAACTCCTGCGGAGACCGATATCCCAGTGCGCTGTGCAGGCGATGCGAGTTGTACCAACCCTCGATCCAGGTGAACAATGCCTGACGGGCGTCGTCGTGCGTGGCGAAGCGCGAACGCATCAGCAGCTCGCATTCGAGCGTTGCGAAGAAGGACTCGCACATGGCGTTGTCGTAGGCATCGCCCACCGAGCCCATCGAAGGCTGAACGCCGGCCTCGCGGCAACGTCGCCCGAAGGCAACAGACGTGTATTGGCAGCCCTGGTCCGAATGGTGAATCACTGCGCTGGGATGTCGCTGCGCCAGCGCCATGTCCAGCGCTTGCAGCATCAGTGCGGTGCGCAGATGACTACCCATGGCCCAACCTACGATGCGCCGGCTGTACACGTCCAACACGACAGCCAGATAGTAAAAGCCGGCAACGGTCGGAATGTATGTCGCATCGGCGACCCACAGCTGATTTGGCGCATCGGCAGAGAAGTGTCGCTGCACCAGATCGGGCGCGGGTCTGCCCGCTGGCGCACGGTGGGTGGTGCAAATGAAGCGCGGCCGGCAAGCCCCGCGCAGGCCGGCCTCACGCATCAGACGCGCCACGCGCTTGCGCCCGACGTGGATACCTTGGCGCAGCAGCATGGCATGCACACGTGGCATCCCATAGGTACCGCGCGAGCGGGCGTGAATCTCACGGATTTGCGCGAGCAACAGCTTGTCACTCACGGCATGAGCGCTCGGACGTCGTTCCATCCATGCATGGAAGCCGCTGCGCGAGACCTTAAGCAGCCGCGCCATGGTGGACAGCGGAAAGCGGTCCTGATTTGCCTTCATGAACTCGAACCCTTGTCGGGCAGCGTGTCGGTCTCCCGGGCAAACCAGGCCGCGGCTTTTGCAAGTATCTCCCTCTCCATTTTGAGTTGCCGGTTCTCACGGCGCAGCCGCGTGAGTTCCTGGCGCTCCGCCGTGGTCAGGCCGTCCTGACGAACGCCGGCATCGCGATCCGCTTGGGCAACCCAGTTGTAGATCGTCTGGGCCGTGGGTTCGAACTCCTTGGCCAGATCCTCCGGACGGCGACCTGCATGGACCAAGTCAACCATTTGCTGACGGAAGACCGCACTGTACGGTGGGCGCGTTTTCGGCATGGTGCACCTCCTGCTTACTCAAGATAGGCACTGTCCGAAAAAGCGGGTCACCTCCAGAATGATGGCGAATATCAGTCAAATCAAGAACTTGAAATCCCCAGGCGAAGCCTTACCATTGCAACCGGGGGCGTCAGACTATGGCGCCCGCGCGAAAGCGAATGGAGGCAAACATGTTGTATCGATCGTTGTTTCCCCGTGACGTATTCTCAGAACTGGAACGCCTACAGCGCGAGTTGCAGCAGCCATTCGGGCTGTCTCCCAGCATTCGCGGTCGGGTCAGTTTTCCGGCCATGAATGTAGGCGGCACACCCCACTCGGTGGAAATCTACGCTTTTGCCCCTGGCGTCGATCCGGCCAGCATGGACGTGCAGCTAGTGAAGAACGTGCTGACCATTGTCGGCGAGCGCAAGTCCGATCTCCCCGACAAGGACGAGCAAACCTCCGTGCATATCGATGAACGCTTCGCCGGCCGCTTCCGCCGTGTGGTGAGCCTGCCAAACGACGTGAATCCCAATGCCGTAGAGGCCAAGTACCGCGACGGCGTGCTGCACATCAGCATCCAGCGCGTCGAAGCCGCGCAGCCGCGCCAAATCAGCATCCAGTGAGCGAGGAGGATCTGGCCATGAGCGAAAATGCTGCTGTCACCAAGCAAGCTGACACTGGCAGCACTGAAGCGGCCCTGATGCCGCCAGTGAATGTGTACGAGGACGCCGCAGGCATCACCCTGTACGCCGATCTGCCGGGTGTACCCAAGGACAAGCTGGTCGTGCAGGTGCAAGGCGATATCCTGACCATCAAGGGCGAAGTCGTCCTGGATCTGCCGGCAGGCATGGAAGCCAGTCACGCGGAGGTTTCCCTGCCCCGTTACGGGCGCGTGTTCACGCTATCCAAGGAACTAGATGCCGAAAAGGTCGTCGCCGAGTTCAACCACGGCGTACTCAAGCTGCGCATCCCGAAAGCCGAATACGCGCAACCGAGCCGCATTGAGGTCAAGGTGGCGTGATGTAAGCCGAGCGGGTCGTAGGCATCACCCATGGCTGCATACACATAAGAGGGCTGACATGAAACTCGAATCGTTGGAAGAGAGTTTCGGTTTTCGCCCCCTTTGACCAGTGAGGGGCCGACGATGCGACTGATCGAATTGGATGAACAACAGGACTTTCTTGCGACCTTGCAGCATAATGGTCTGGCAGCAGATGATTTCGAACTCCTGGAAACGGATACGACTGACCCAAAAGGCGACGAGAACTTCGGTTTACAGGGCTACGTCACGGTAACCAGACGATCGACACAAGTTACAAGGGAATACCCCATCGGCTATGAAACCGATTGGGTTCAGCATTTCAGGAAAGATCTCGAAGCCGGCATCTTCGATAAGTCCGAATGAGATCCTGCGTGCTATTGGGGCGGCGGGTGAAATAGGACTACCTGCCCGATTGGATACTCACCTGGAAGCAGGCATATCCCGGCCGACCCTCTACTTGCGGTGGCGGGCGTTCGACGAGCATGGCATCGAACTGGATTTCCTGCTGCAGAAGCGGCGCGACAAGGCCGCCGCCAAACGCTTCTTCCAGCGGGGCTGCGATCTTGCCCGGCACCGCGCAAGATTGTCACCGACCAGGTACGCAGCTACCCAGCCGCGAAGGCCGATCCCCCAGAGCTGGCCAACGTCCAGCACGTGTTCGTCAAGGCCAGCGCGCGCGTGAACAACCGCGCCGAGATCAGCGACCAGCCTACCCGCGAACCACAGGCCGGCGCAGGTCCTTAGCGCTTGGGCACTACTCTTCCTGGAACGCTTCCTCGCGCTTGGCCTTGATCGACGGCAGCGCCACCACGGCCACCAGCATAGCCGCGGCGATCAGCAGGCCGAGCGACAGCGGACGGGTCACGAACACGGTGAACCTACCCCGCGACAGCAACAGCGCCCGGCGGAAGTTCTCCTCCATCATCGGTCCGAGCACGAAGCCCAGCAGCAGCGGTGCCGGCTCGCACTTAAGCTTGATGAACAGGTAGCCGATCACACCGAACCCAGCCGCGGTAAAGACGTCGAAGGTCTGGTTGTTGACGGAGAAGACGCCGATGCAGCAGAACACCAGGATGGCCGGGTACAGGAAGCGGTAAGGTACCTGCAGCAGCTTGACCCAGATCCCGATCAGCGGCAGGTTCAGGATGATCAGCACCAGGTTGCCGATCCACATCGAGGCGATCAGGCCCCAGAACAGCGCCGGGTTGCTGGTCATGACCTGCGGGCCTGGCTGGATGTTGTGGATGGTCATCGCGCCCACCATCAGCGCCATCACGGCGTTGGGCGGGATGCCCAGCGTCAGCAACGGGATGAAAGAGGTCTGCGCCGCGGCGTTGTTGGCCGATTCCGGACCTGCCACGCCTTCGATGGCGCCCTTGCCGAACTCATGCGAGTACTTCGAGGTCTTCTTTTCCAGCGAGTACGCTGCGAACGAAGCGAGCGCCGCGCCACCGCCGGGCAGGATGCCCAGAATGGAGCCTAGCGCGGTACCGCGCAGCACTGCTGGCGCCATGCGCCTGAAGTCCGCCTTGGAGGGCCACAGGTTAGTGACGTGATCGGTGAAGGTCTCGCGGTCTTCTTTCTGTTCGAGGTTAGCGATGATTTCCGCGAAACCGAACATGCCCATGGCCAGCGCGACGAAATCGACGCCATCAGTCAACTCCGGCACATCGAAGTTGAAGCGCGCGGCCCCCGAGTTGACGTCGGTACCGACCAGCCCCAGCAGCAGCCCCAGCACGATCATCGCGACCGCCTTGGGCAGTGAGCCCGAGGCCAGCACCACGGCGCCGATCAGGCCCAGGCACATAAGCGAGAAGTATTCGGCGGGACCGAACTTGAACGCCAGTTCCGACAGCGGCGTGGCGAACGCGGCCAGGATCAGCGTGGACACGCAACCGGCGAAGAAGGAGCCCAGGCCTGCTGTGGCCAGCGCCACCCCCGCTCGTCCTCGCCGCGCCATCTGATAGCCGTCGATAGTGGTGACCACCGATGACGATTCACCCGGCAAATTGACCAGGATGGCGGTCGTGGAGCCGCCGTACTGTGCGCCGTAGTAAATACCGGCCAGCATGATGAGCGCGGCCACCGGCGGCAACGTGTAGGTTACCGGCAGCAGCATCGCAATGGTGGCAAGCGGCCCGATGCCCGGCAGCACGCCGATCAGCGTACCGAGCACGCAGCCGAGGAAGCAGTAGGCAAGGTTCTGCAGCGTTAGCGCCGTGGAGAATCCAAGAGCCAGGTGTTCGAATAGTTCCATTTTTGGCCGTCTCCTTAACCCGTAATGAAAGCCGGCCAGACCGGCATCTGCAGATTGATGCCGTACACGAAGGCGCCCATGCTGATCAGCACTAGCACCACGCCGTTGAGAAGCGCACCCTTCCAGCTAAATTCGTGGCTGGCCATCGAGGAGACCAGTACCAGCAGGAAGACCGACAGCACCATGCCGAGCGGCTTGAGCAGCAGGCCGAACAGCACCACCGATCCCAGGATCCACATCAGGGTTTTCAGGTCCCAGCGGGCCAGGTGGTCTTCCTCACCCTTGCTCGACAGCGAGCCGATCAGCACCAGCGCACCGAGGACGGCGAGTACCAGCCCGAGCAGAAAGGGGAAATACCCCGGGCCCATCTTGGCGGCGGTTCCCATGGAATAGCCGCGTGCGACCCAGGAAAAGCCCAGACCGACCAGAATAAACATCAGGCCGGAGGCAAAGTCCTTTTGGCTGCGTATGCGCAAAACGATTCTCCTCAAAGAACATGAAATGCGACGCCGCACTGCGCGCAGCCTCAGGCGCAGAGTGTTCCGGGCATGCAGGCGCACACCCGCAGGGATGGATCGACAATCATTCCGCCGTTGATGGACGCGCCCCTGTCGGAGATCAAGTAGCTCGCCAAGTCAGTCAGTTCATCGGCGCTCGCAGGTACGGCCCAAGGGGTTTTTGGGTGCCGATCCTGAGTCGCTTGAACGCACCGTTAGATTTCTGCAGCGCATGATGGCCTTCCCCGCGTGGCGCGTTGGGGAACTGCATACGGGTCAATCTGCTGCGTGCCTCGCTCTATCGCAAACACCTCGCTGCCTGGCATGAATTCACTAAAGTGGCCCAAAATTCGTCAACTGCTTTCGGAGCGATGGCGCCTGCTGCCGACAGCTCGTTCCCTGTTCGGCAAGTTGACAACGCCGTAGCGCCGGCGGTCACTGCCTGTTCAAGGCCGAATGGGCGCCGAACGTGGTTCAGCGCCCATATCTCTTTTGCATATCTAACCTCCGCTCTCGGCCTCCGTTCATTCATCCGGTCCAAGAATAACGTCTACGGCGGCCCGCCCAGCCAGCTCCGCCACGAGGTAAGCCCAACGTCTGGAGTATGGCCCGCCAAAGACTTTGATTCGCTTACCAATCGCTGCGACACCTGGCGGACTCATGGGTCCCTCAACCTGGAACCAGACGTCGAACATGTCCCTGGATGCCATATGGAGATCGACATGGATATCGAACCCTCGATACTCCGTCACGCGATCCATAGCCGTCTTCAATCTTCCAGCTGTGAGTTTTTCAACGTAATGCTCGACCAAGTAGGAATTAAAGTTGATGTGAGTCCAAAGCAGCAGGATCCAACCATGGGCACTTTGTGATTTAGCCGTCAAACTTCCTGGAGGCAGTTCGGGCTTCCCCTTCTCGTTCAGCCCGCGTAACGTACGTTTCCGGTAGCGCATCGACACGGTCGATCCGAAGCGGCGGTCATAGCCATCTGAAACTCGGCATTAGGTCACTATGCTCGTCGACCCCAACGCCACCCAGTTCGTTGATGATCTGCCTCAGGGTTTCCTTCGATCGCGAATCGCAACTGACGATCATCAGCAAATGGCCCGGTGCGATTTGCGCATTCTGCGGCCACAGTTCAAGGCGGCTGATCTTGCCGCCGACCAATCCGGAGACCCACCATCCGATCATCGCGCCAAGCGTGACAGCACCAACATACGCAACGGCGGTGGCACCGGCGCCGGCGGAAACGCCGTATCTGAAGATGACAAGCGCGCCGACGATCGCGCCGATGAAAATTCCAGTGATCGCCGCCTCTTCGCGGTACGTAGTCTGACCGACGTCGATCGTCGGCAATCCATCGACGGGCTGATTGTCGCGCTGGACAAACCACGGCCCTGCGACGAGTGTCGGGGTGCCGGACAAATCGCCCAATCGCGCTTGTGCCAGTCGCGCGGTGGCGTTGTCTCTCAGATTGAAATACAGCAGCGTACGCATGAAGTTACCTCACGCAATCTCAGTTTCCATTTCCGGCGAGCCGGCGGATGCTTGCTTGATGACTGCGACCGATGCTCCTGATGGCCCTGGTTCGGGTGCAGGACGGTGACCGCAGGTCTGGCCATCCTTCGTTGACAGCACGATCCCAGTCAATCAGCAGCGTGATTGCCTGACGCCATCTGGACGCTGCCAATCGCATGACGCCGAATCGCTGGGTGTTTCCCTTCGGCGGCCTGCCGACCTGGCAGTCGCGTAGCAGGCGTATGACATGTATGTCCCGGTAAGTGGTGTCTGCAGATTCTTTCGGCACGATATCTTCCTTCATCGCTTGTGAGGCTGGCATAGTGACGGCAGTGTTGAAAAATTGTCACCGTCGTGGGCACCGATCTTCCATTGCCAGCGGGTAATCATTTCCACCCATATCGCATTTCTGGAAATCGTTACGGCATCGTCATCACGATGAGAGCACGGCTCCGCCAGCCTGAAACGCGGAAGAGCAGCAGTAAAGGCGGAGGCCAACTTTGCGATCGGTCTTGCGGAGAAGAGTCTCCCTCGCCAGACATCGGTTGCATCGATCCCGGCGAAAGACTGACTGACTTGACTACTGAGGGACTGGGCGAACGGCGGTCGCCGCGTGGCATCTTGCATGAATTTTCCAGGGATCCCCGTGAGTGACTTCAGGAGTCACCAGTCCTAAGACGTCATCGAGGGGGAAGGCCCGGAAACGAGTGATAAGCGAACCAGAAGCACCTGGCTTCTGAAACGCTGCAACTAGCAGTATAGGGGGGCGATGCACACCGTCCTAACCCGCTTACAAATTGGTCAGGCAGACGCTGCGCCAAGCACCTGCGGTGCCCGCTAGCGCGGACGGGTCGCCCGCTTCTAGCGCTACACTGAAATGGATGGTCAGAGCCGTTCACGCGGCCGACACCGTCTCCGCCTCCATGTCGACACAAGGTCAGCAATGAACCGCCTTCGGTACTCGGTGAACCTGTCCTATGAGATCCTGGATCCCACAGGAGACTTTCTGTTGATTGTCGAAGCTGCGAAGACCGCAAGACAGTCCGTTGTCTCCGAGCGTCTGACGCTCACGCCACCGGTTGACGCCGCTCGCCACACGGATCCACTATGCAACCGCCTGCTCAGGATACGTGCGAACAAGGGCCCGCTGGCCATCCGCTATGAAGCTGTGGTGGACATCGATCATCGCCTGGACGATGGTATGTCACTCACGGAGGTACCCGTCGCCGAACTCCCCTTCGATGTCCTTTCGTACCTAGCGCCGAGCCGGTATTGCGAATCCGACCGCATGATGGAGTTCGCCATGCGCGAGTTTGGCGGCATGCGCCCCGGCTATTCGCGCGTGTATGCGATTCGGGAGTGGGTGCGCAACCATGTGCGCTTTCTTTCGCGATCCACCAATGAGTGCACCTCGGCGATCGATACGATTGTCGAGCGTACCGGCGTTTGCCGGGATTTTTCCCACCTGATGATCGCGATCTGCCGCGCCCTGAGTATTCCCGCCCGTATGTCCAGCAGCGTGGACTATGGCGCGGACCCTGCCATGGGCGCGCCGGACTTTCACGCGGTGGTCGAAGTGTTCCTGTCGGGCGGATGGTACCTGCTCGACCCCTCGGGGGTATCCATTCCGACCGGCCTGCTGCGCATCGGCACCGGCCGCGATGCCGCCGACATTCCGTTTGCCGCCATATTCGGCAAGGTCGAGTCGAAGCGGCCCTTTATCGAAATCCAGCCAATGGCCGACCCGGCTGCCGGGATTGGCCTGCCGCTCGCAACGACAAGCGCCATCTCCACCTGGTAAGCGGCATCAGCGCGCTTCGCCTTTCATCCCTTCGATTTCCATGGCGGCGTTCCAATCCTCGTATGCCGCAATCGGTTCCATGGCCTCGTCAACGAACGATGCCGCGCGTTCCGCGGCAGCCGACGGCCCCAGAAGAACATCCTCCCAATCACCATCCTCGGCCTTCGGCGGCAGCAACATGTCTTCGAGCATCCCCCGTAGTTCCGGGGTATCCCATGGCTTGCCAAGCCTCGTTTTTCTGTTCCGATAGTGGCGAACCTCCGAGTCTTGCTCGGCGGTAAGTGGCAGGCCTCGGAAAGTAGGGCCTGTGTCAGGGTGGATCATGGTGTGCCTCCCTCATCGGTCGGCATTCGTTGAATGCAGAGGTATCGCCCTGCGGTAATTTTGCGCCTTGCCGGGGGGGCTTACGACTTCCTCTTGTCGAGACCGTCGTTCCGAACCCGCGACTGATCCGTGCTGAACGGGGTTGCCGGTACGGAAGGCTTCTTGGGTTGCTTCGGCTTTTTCGCTTCACGGTTGCCGCGTAGTTGGCTTTTTGCCATGAGAAACTCCTGCTGCATTGATTGCCGGTTGGCAACCCAAGCATACGCGCTTAGGGATGCTCTGCACAAACGCGAATCGAGTGTGCTTGGCCGTTTAACAGGAAGCTGAATGCGCCACGACGCCAACCTGTCAGCCCGGGGCGAAGCTGTCTGGCACGCGCGGAGCAGCACTCGCGGGCTACGCGCGAGGCATCGGCATGAGCCTGAAACGCGCTCATGCCTCAGCAGCCAGCAGTTTGCCGCGCGCCATCCACAAGTTGGACAGCGCGAACAAGGTCATGACTTGCGCGGTGTTCTTCCTCAGCCCTCGATAGCGGACCTTGGTGTAGCCGAACTGCCGCTTGATGACCCGGAACGGATGCTCGACCTTGGCCCGGATGCCCGCCTTGATTCGCTCGACTTGATCGACGAGCGCGCCAAGCGGTTTGCTTTGGTCCAGAACGCGACGTTTGCCTGGCTTCATCGCCACGTGCCAGTTCACGTCCGCCCGCGCGTCAGGACGCTTCTCCACGCCCTGATAACCCGCATCGCCAAACGCGTCGGTTTCCTCGCCATGCAGCAGGCTGTTGGCCTCAACCACGTCGTTGATGTTGCCAGCCGTGCCCCGCACCGTGTGCACCAGCCCGCTTTCGGCGTCCACGCCAATGTGCGCTTTCATGCCGAAATACCACTGGTTTCCTTTCTTACTCTGGTGCATCTCCGGGTCGCGTTCGCCCGACGCATTCTTGGTCGAACTCGGTGCGCTGATCAGCGTCGCGTCCACCACCGTGCCCGCGCGCAGCATCAATCCCTTGTCGCGAAGGATGTCGTTTACCAGCGCGAGAATCTGAGCGGCCAGCTTGTGCCTCTCCAGCAGGTGACGGAACCGCAGGATGGTGCTCTCGTCGGGCAGCCTCACCGTCCAGTTGTCCAGCCCGGCGAACTCCCGATACAGCGGCACGTCGTGCAGCGCTTCTTCCATCGCCGGGTCCGACAGGCCGAACCATTGTTGAAGAAAGTGGATGCGCAGCATTGCCTCGACCGCGAACGGGGGACGGCCGCGCTTGCCCTCCGGGGCGTACGGAGCGATCAGCATCACCAGATCGGCCCACGGCACCACGCGGTTCATCTCGTCCAGAAATTCGCGCTTGCGGGTGCGCTTGGTCGACAAGTTCAGTCCAAGGTCAGTTTGCTTCATGCGCTACATGCTCGCTGGCTCGACGATTCATTGCAAGCACATCCGCCGGCTAATTGTGCAGAGCATCCTTAGTCTTCGGCAAAGGGAACTATTTCGTCCAACCCATATCTTCGTATGGCTGCAGGCGGGAGGGTCCCTGTTCCTAGCATCGCGACTGGACCCTTCCGCCTCGCGGCGCTCGCGCCCCAGCGCGGACGCGGGCGAGGCATCGGCCGATCCTGCTAGTGGACAAGGCTGCGCCATGGAGGCGGCGCGGCTCACCCAGAGGATCTGCGTCGTCATGAATGGCAATGCTTCACAGGATCGAAGGAATTGCGCTCACGGATCCGGCCATCACGGTCATGGATGAAGAGCTCGACCCCGTCCTGCTTCGCCGCGTCCGTACCAGCAGCGATTGCCTCGGCTTCCGTTGGGTACAGGACGGTGGCTCCGTTCGGGCCTTCCACGGTTACAGCCCAGCCTCGATCGTGATCCGGCATGACGTGGATATTTCGAGAAGTCATGATCATCCCCGGCTGCTTGCTCTGTACGGCCAGTCTCGCGCAGATAATTGTGTTTCCGCAATCAGTCGCGGTCCCACGACGGGAAGCGCACATCTGTCCGAGCTTGTGCCAGGAGAGATCAGGCGCGCACGCTTGCAACCTCGAGCAGTTGGTGACGAAATCCGTCGCATCAAGAGCGTCGACCACTGACGTACTCCACCAGCGCTTTGAGCTTGGTCGACTGGTTGCGCCGGCTTGGATAGTAGAGATAGAAGCCTGGGAAGGTTGGCGAGAACGGAACCAGGACCCGTTTCCGCCGTTTTTCCTTGATGTGAGGCAGCGCGAGCTGCGTTGGCTTCGCACATATGCCATCGGCACCGTGCTGATAGGGACACTAACGAAATCCGACAACTTATCGTCAACCTGATCCGCCAGGGCGTGATGATGGATCGTTAATCGTAGCTGCGCACTCGCCTCGGGTTACACCCGCTGCCTCATCCAGCATGCAACGCTCATACGATCGCGCGTGGCGGGCAGCACCTCGTGTTCAAACTGTGCCGAGAGAAACAGCAGCAGCGTTCCGGCGTGCGGAAAGACGTCGTGATATGCGTGATCGGCAAGGTAGAGCCGCAGTGCACCGCCCTCGGCGTCCTGCCAGGCTTCGTTGAGGTAGAACACAGCGGAAATCACGCGGCTGACGTTGTTACGCAGGCAGTCGAGGTGGCGTGCATATGCGGCGCCTGGCCGATATACCGCGTAGTGTGATTCGCTGCCGATCAGGCCGAGAAACAGGTCGCGGTTGAGCGCATTTCGTAGCGCTTCGATGCGATCGGCGAACGCCTGCTGCGCCGAGCTCAGCGCGTCGGGTTGGAACCAGCGCGTCCTATCGCCGCGCAGACTGCGCCTGTGTCCCAACAGATCGACTACCTCGACCCCGCACTTCTACTACACGAGTGGGACAAACCGTCCGTTGATGCGCTTGAGCGAAAGCTTTGGCCGACGCCTTTTACGTGCTGTTGGCCGATTCTACGATCGCGGGGAAAGAACGGGCCTTGTTGACGCAAGTGGGTGCAACACTCTACCGGTTGGGCCTGAACGAACGGGTGGTGCCCACGAAGCGGGACGACACAGCTCAGTGACAATGCCCCCCGCGGCCGCGGTGGTTTTCCCTGGCGTTGAAGGGCAGTGGTGGAATGCGAGAGCACTGGCTTCAAGACTCCCTGCAACGAGCTCGTGGTGGCTCGTCAGCATCCGCCGTGTCCGGGGAACTGTGCCGGTTGTGAAGGCGGTTGTGCACCGTCTCGCAACTGATCAACATCTTAGCCGCGGGCTCCTCATCCCCGCCGGCTGTGCCGGCTTCCACGGCGCTACGAAGATAGACTTGCCGGGAGACGATGGCGACGATCACAATGATGGCACCGACGCAGCAGGCCCGCGCCACAAATTGAAGGTATCGTGCCATGGAAATTGCAACGGCCAGCAGGAGGTAATGCGTGGCGAGATTACACGAAGCTGCCACAAAACGATGCTACGCCGTTGCGGGATTGACACCGCCTCCGTTACGTCATAGCAGGGTCGGAACTGCGCCTTGTGTAGCCCCGCACCGGGCCTGACGAGCATGCCAAAGACAATCGCACCTCTACGAAGCGGCCACTACTGGGCCACGCCCCACGCGCCCTTCCCGCTGGACGGTGAGAACGGCTATGACGAGGTTTTCCCAGGCGCGCACTGCGTCAGCAACGGCAAATGGGTCATCTTCGATAAGCACGGGGACGAAGTCTGGGCGTGCAATGCCATATATGCCGCTGCCCATTTCGACTTTGCTCCCCTTTCCGGCGCGGGCGCGTCGGCGGACGACTGAGACAGGGACGGCGCCGGCCAGCCGCTCGGGTACCTTCCGCCTCTGACATCACGGCAAAGAATGTTTCTTTGATCGGGTGTTATGTCAAATTTGGTGGATCCTAGCCACGGCTGGCTGACTGCCGGTTCGACAGCACGGCCATTGGCTGGATTGGTGCGTATTTCCAAGAAGACTTCCGCGGTTATCTCCTCTTGATACTTCTCGGCTTGACGTTTGAATCCATCCACCGACATTGCGAGCGCAGCCTTGTGCGCAGCACATCTTCAGCGTCGGCCTCCTGATCGGCCTGGTTTCGCTGGCCGTCTCGCGCAGGCGCGACTTGACCATGCCGTACCGCCCGACGCGTTGCGCCCTGCTTGCGATATGGGGTTGCCCCGTTTCATCGGACAGATTCGCATTGGAATTTTATGTCGATGGGTTTTCTCCTTGTGATGGGGCAGTGTATGCCCGGTGTAGCGCCGGATTCATGCCATTGACGGGAAGCTTTTCAAACTCCTGCGGAGACCGATATCCCAGTGCGCTGTGCAGGCGATGCGAGTTGTACCAACCCTCGATCCAGGTGAACAATGCCTGACGGGCGTCGTCGTGCGTGGCGAAGCGCGAACGCATCAGCAGCTCGCATTCGAGCGTTGCGAAGAAGGACTCGCACATGGCGTTGTCGTAGGCATCGCCCACCGAGCCCATCGAAGGCTGAACGCCGGCCTCGCGGCAACGTCGCCCGAAGGCAACAGACGTGTATTGGCAGCCCTGGTCCGAATGGTGAATCACTGCGCTGGGATGTCGCTGCGCCAGCGCCATGTCCAGCGCTTGCAGCATCAGTGCGGTGCGCAGATGACTACCCATGGCCCAACCTACGATGCGCCGGCTGTACACGTCCAACACGACAGCCAGATAGTAAAAGCCGGCAACGGTCGGAATGTATGTCGCATCGGCGACCCACAGCTGATTTGGCGCATCGGCAGAGAAGTGTCGCTGCACCAGATCGGGCGCGGGTCTGCCCGCTGGCGCACGGTGGGTGGTGCAAATGAAGCGCGGCCGGCAAGCCCCGCGCAGGCCGGCCTCACGCATCAGACGCGCCACGCGCTTGCGCCCGACGTGGATACCTTGGCGCAGCAGCATGGCATGCACACGTGGCATCCCATAGGTACCGCGCGAGCGGGCGTGAATCTCACGGATTTGCGCGAGCAACAGCTTGTCACTCACGGCATGAGCGCTCGGACGTCGTTCCATCCATGCATGGAAGCCGCTGCGCGAGACCTTAAGCAGCCGCGCCATGGTGGACAGCGGAAAGCGGTCCTGATTTGCCTTCATGAACTCGAACCCTTGTCGGGCAGCGTGTCGGTCTCCCGGGCAAACCAGGCCGCGGCTTTTGCAAGTATCTCCCTCTCCATTTTGAGTTGCCGGTTCTCACGGCGCAGCCGCGTGAGTTCCTGGCGCTCCGCCGTGGTCAGGCCGTCCTGACGAACGCCGGCATCGCGATCCGCTTGGGCAACCCAGTTGTAGATCGTCTGGGCCGTGGGTTCGAACTCCTTGGCCAGATCCTCCGGACGGCGACCTGCATGGACCAAGTCAACCATTTGCTGACGGAAGACCGCACTGTACGGTGGGCGCGTTTTCGGCATGGTGCACCTCCTGCTTACTCAAGATAGGCACTGTCCGAAAAAGCGGGTCACCTCCAATACGTCAATACCCGCCAGGCTGGCCCCCCTAGACTTGTTTTGGCCTGCGCCCCCGTGGCAGGCCGCCCCGATTGTCTACAGGAGTCCCACCATGCCAGACCAGAACGACCCCACCTTCGAACTGGCGCGCTGCACCCAGCAGTTCGCCATGCGCGCATGGCTGCGCTGGGAAGAATCGCGCCAGATGCAAACCGTCGACACTGGTGGCTAACGCACGGGTGCGCCACTACGTGCAAGACCGTTTGGAGGGCAAGGTTGGAGACGCTAATGGCCGTGAGATTTCTGGGCCTCGGCAAGCGCCGTTCAAAGGGAGAAACAAACCGCATCGCCGTGACCGTAAATGGGTCAATGGCTCTCAGCAGAGGTCCGGTCGTCAGCCTCCTACATGGACGCCCCCAGTTTGCCAAGCGCTCAATCGATGATGACTGGAAGGTAGATTTGCCCTTGGCAGGGCGAGCTGGATGTTCGCGGGCTCACCGCGCGGCGGGCGCGCCGCAGCCACGATGTATTCGTTGCTGGGCACCTGTCGCTTGAACGGCATCGAGCCCTATGGCTGGCTCAAGGACACGCTGGAGCGCCTGCCGGCCCACCCGATCAGCCAGGTCCACGAACTGCTGCCGCTGGCGCGCTAACCGCTACACTGCGCGTCATGGATATCCTTGACGCCCTGCGCCTGGCCCCAAGTGCCGACCTGTACCGCCTGTATCTGACCGTCGGGCGGATGATCAACGACCCCAAGCGTATCCTCGAGGTTCGCAGGCACCTGCATATCGGTATGGCTGTGGGCTACGTCGCCGACGATCTCACCCAGCCGGTGCGCCATGGGCGCATCCTCGAGCTGCGTCAGACCCAGGCCGTGGTCCAGGACACCAGCAGTGGCCGCCACTGGATCCTGCCCTACGCCGCCGTGCTCGCCGAGCCCACTACTGTTGCGCAGCAACCGCCGCACGCTTCACCGCCACCACCGCCCCGGGCGCAGCGTGCGGACTTCCGGGTCGGCGACACCGTCAGCTTCACTGACCAGCACCTGCGCGAGCGCATCGGCACCATCGTGCGCGTCAACCAGAAGACCGCCTCCATCGAATGCGACCCGAATGAAGGCCAGTGGCGCGTCTCCTTCGCGCTACTGCGCAAGGTCGTCGATCTGTAGCTCCAACCGCTTACCGTCGCTCGCCAAACGGGTTCCGCTGACGGTTACGTGGTATGCAACTCCACTTTGGCACACCGATGCCGTTCGAGTGGGGCGTCCATCCCATTGGTTTTGGCGCGGTCTCGCAGTTGCCTACCTGTGCAACATGGACGCAGCGTCCCGCGCAGGTCTTGCGCCTGCCGGGGCTAGGGAATCCCTGCGGGAAGCCTCGTGCCGCGCCGGCCCACGTGCCGGCCGCGGATCAACTCAACCCGTCCAGAACCAGGTGCTGTCCATGGATAGCCTGCGCGGCGTCCGATGCGAGGAAGGCAATGGCGCATGCCGCCGCTGCGGTCGAGACCCAGTCGCTCGGGTCGGCGGCCGGCATGGCCGCGCGGTTAGCATGGGTGTCGAGGATGCTCGGCGCGATGCTGTTGACGTTGACGCCGCCCCTGCGCACCTCGTGCGACAAGCTTTCCACCAGACGCTGCAGCGCGCTCTTGGACGCGCAATAAGCGCCCATCGCGGCGGACCCGCTGGCCGCGCCACGCGCCGTGACCGCCACCACCTTGCCGGCGCGCTGGGCGAGCATGGCGGGCACCAAGTGCTGCGTGACGGCCACCAGCGACCAGGCGTTGAGATCCATCATCCGCATCCAGGACTCCCGGCTGAGCGCAGAGACGGGCTCGCCCAACTCGAAGCCGCCAGCCACGTGCACCAGTACGTCGACACCGCCGAACGCATCGAGAATGGTGCGTGCCGCCACCGCCATGCTGTCCGGCGAGGTCACGTCGGCCGCCAGCAGCAAATGCCAGTCGGCAGCCTCGGGGACCGGTGCCTGCGCCCTCAGGACGTCCACGCTCCGGTCGATCAGGGCTAGTCGGGCCCCCTCGTCCGCGAACGCCTGGGTGACGGCCCGGCCTAGCGCACCGGCAGCGCCTGTGATCACGATACGGCGCGGGGATGCTGACGAATCCATGGTGTTCTCCTGTGTAGTCGTGTAACGAATAGAGAGATAGGGAGAGAGGCGGAGGGCAAGCCCTGGCTTGGTCTCGCACCGGCTCCGCTCGCCCTCTCCGGCCTCCTAGTCACCATAGACCGCCGGCCCTCACCTGGAAACCCGGCTCTGCACATTCGGTATGCCCGCCCGGCAGGCGGCCCAGAAACCACTGAATTGGTAAGGACCTCCCAATCACCAGATCGGCACCGCCTGGTGACATCATGGCAAGTGCTACACAACCTTTTTGTGGAAAGGGGGAAATCATGGAAAAGATTACACATGTTGGCGTGGATCTGGCCAAGAACGTCATGCAGATTCATGCGGTCGACGCCGCGGGGCGTGTCGTGGTGCACAAAGCGATTCGGCGCGAGCGATTCGTGAGTTGGTTTGCCAATCTGGAACCGTGCCTGGTTGCGATGGAGGCTTGCAGCGCGGCGCACTACTGGGCACGCAAGCTGCGCGCGCACGTCTGATTCCACCGCAGTTTGTCGCCCCCTACCGCAAAGGCGGCGTTCACGTAAAGAACGACTTACTCGATGCCGAAGCGACCTGCGAAGCGGCGAGCCGCCCCCACATGTGGTTCGTGCCGGTCAAGTCACCCGCGCAGCAAAGCGTGCTAGTGCCAACGTTTTCCATCTCCGTCAGGAAGCGCTGACGGCGCGTCACCCGCTTCTTGCCGTGGCTTTCTGCTTCCGCAAAACTGATCTGTCGCTTCATCACCGGACCATGAATCATGGGATGCCTATGACAACGCACTTACTCAATGCCGCGATGACTCGCGCACTGATTTAGCAGCGTTTCCTTAGCGCCAACGGCTGGGCACAGCATCCGTGCACATTGATGCTGACGAGCCCCGTGATGCAGGACGTTTTCGCGGGGTCCGGACGTCGCCAGAGCGAAAGACGAGACCATCAGGTCGCTCGCCCGCCCCTCTTCAAAATGCATCGACATCCAGGATCTCATCTATGGACGCCCGTCCGGCGAGCTCGCCCACCAAATGCGCCCAGCGGCGTGAAAACGGAGAGCCGGACACCTTGCGGCGCGTCCCGTAGCCTGTACCACGAACTCTAGTTGGCCCCTTGATCTGGAACCACGTATCAAACATCCCCTCAGCGGTCTTCAGCAAATTAACGCGTATCGCAAAACCTCTGTACTCTGTGGTGCGTTGCATGCTCATCTCCTGGTCGCTTTGGCATCCTTCAAAAGATCGAGACTGGAATCGACGAAGTCGAAGGCGTGTCGTTGTAGATAGCCGGAATCCAGGCAATCACACCCACCTGAAGTTCGGCATCAGGTCGTTGTGTTCGTCGATGCTTACACCGCCCAGTTCGTGAATCAACTGCTTCGTGGATACTTTAAAATGCGAGTCGCAACCGGCAATCATCAGCAACTGGCCTGGTGCCATTTGCGCTTGCTGCCGCCCCGTTCCGACGCACCCAATCAAGATTCAGAGTGTGACGGGAACGTCTTGCGGTGCCACTGCGTGCGGCATCAGTGCCTGGTGCAGGTCGAGATCGGCTGGGTCGCAGCCTTCCAGCGCAGCCCTGGCCCGGGCCATCTCGTCGGGGCTGCCATGGCCCATCACCAGGAAGTGGTTTGACTTGATGGCCGTCTCATACTTGACAATGCTGTCCTTCGGAATGCCCATACTGGCAATCGCCGCGCCCAGGGCCGAGAAGCCGCCCACCACCACCGCGCCCTCGATGACCGACAGCACGATGGTCGCCAGGTGCCCGAGCACGACCAACGGCCCCAGTACCGGTACGGTCAGGAACACGCCGCCGAACAGCAGGCCCCACAGGCCACCCCAGAAGGCACCGTAACGCCCCCAGAATCTCATGCGGTCGCCGACGTTGTAGAAGCCCGCGATCTTCTCTTCCGAGTGATAGCCCTTGCCGACCACGCTGAAGTGTTTCATGTCGAAGCCACCGTGAATCAGCCTCTTCACCGCGGCGTCCGCGTGGAGATGATCGTCGAAGGTTGCAATGACCACGTCGTGCTTGTTCATGGTGAGACTCCTTGCCGGCGTGGCCGGATGGAAAGCGTCCCCACATCCGACCCCACGCACGGGAGACTGCCAGCGCCGACCGGAGGGCGGCAAAAAAGGTAGCGGACCAAATCAGTCTGGGCGGTCAAGGCGCGCGAGTCGGTACGGTGGCGTACCGGTGGCGCGGAGGAAGGCCGCAAGACGGCGCGCGTGTTTGCCACGTTGCCGGTCCGTCAGCGTACAGACACGCGGCGGCGGACGGGCCACGCTGTCGTCATGTCCGGCCCGCCACCCGGGCGGGCGCCGGACATGCGGCCGCAGCCACAGGACAAGGCGTCATCGCCATGGCCCGCCTGCGCATCTAATCCATAGCGTGAGGCGCACCCTTCTTATGAACCCTATCACCTCCTTCCTGGTGCTGATCTGTCTCGGCACAGGTGTGCTGGTCGGTACGTTCGCGAATCCCCTGTTCGGCATTGCCTTCCTCGTGCCGGCGGTACTGATCGGTTTTACCCTGAAGATGGCCAACACTTGGCAGAAATTTGTCATTCTGCGCGCAGGCAAACTGCAAAGCGTGAAGGGCCCCGGCCTGTTCTTCATCATCCCGGTGGTGGACAGCGTCACCGCTATCATCGACGAGCGCATCCAGACCACCGCCTTCAACGCCGAGCAGGCACTGACCAGGGACACTGTGCCCGTCAACGTCGATGCCATCATCTTCTGGCACGTGGCCGACGCCGAGAAGGCCGCGTTGGCCATCACCGATTACCTGCAGGCGATTGATCGGGTTGCCCAGACCTCGTTGCGGGAGATGATCGGCTCTTCCATGCTCTCCGCATTACTATCCGACCGCCGCGCAGCCGACCAGCAACTGCGCGACGAGATCGGCGCCAAGACCGCCGCGTGGGGCATCTCCGTCACCTCGGTGGAGATCCGCGACGTCGCCATACCGGAAGCCTTGCAGGATGCGATGTCGCGCCAGGCGCAGGCCGAGCGCGAGAAGCAGGCCCGCGTTATCCTCGGCTCCGCCGAGGCCGCCATCGCCGCCAAATTCGTGGAAGCGGCCAGCACCTACGATGGCCATCCGCAGGCGTTGCAACTGCGTGCGATGAACATCATCTACGAGACTACCAAGGAGCGCGGCGTTACTATCCTGATGCCGAGCTCGATGGTCGACAGCATGAACCCGGCGCCGCTGGCCTTTGCGGTGGCCAGCGCGGAACTGGCCGACGCGGTAGCTCCGGCCGGACCCGTGATGCCCCTCAAGACGGCCGCGTAGGCGTGTGCAGTGCGACCCGGCACGTCTGTAACCGGCGTTCGCCGGAGCCGGGCCGGCCAGGGGGAGTATGCAAGGAAGCCATGTCAAAGTACTTGTTGAATTCTTGCTGCGGTGACCTTGCTGCTTACCGCTTGCGGCCGGGGGCGGCGGCTCGAATATCGGTAGTGGCGCGACAACCCTGGAGGGCGGCATTAATTTGTTTGCAAGTTGTGTCGTTCGGCGACAGCCTGTCGAACCTCGGGACCTTTGCACCAATCGCCAGTGTGATCGGCGGGGGTCGCTTCACGACCAATCCGGGCTAGGTGTGGACTCAGAGTATTGCGCAATACTACGGCGGTACGCTAAGCGCTGCGTTTACGATCGACATCACTCACGAACTGACTCGCAAAGCGGCCTCGGCTATGCAGAGGGCGGCGCCACGGTGGAGACGCCGGCCAACCTGAACGATTTTCTCGTTGACGTGATCGGCAATATCGAAATGCCCGTCAACCAGCAGGTATCGAGCTATATGGCCGCCCACGGAAGCTTCAAGGCCAACCAACTGGTGCTGGTCTGGGCAGGCTCGAATGACGTGCTTCGCGCCGGAGCGCTGCCGTCTGCGGCGCAGACCGTGCAGACGGCGGCAACGACCTTGGCTCAACTTGTCGGACAGATCGTCCAGAACGGCGCCACGCATGTCGTAGTAATCAATGTCCCGAATGTCGGACTATCGCCAAAAGGCATCGCCTCGGCCGACGGCGGGGAAAACCTGGCCCGGCTGTCACAAACCTTCAACGCTAGCCTTAATAACGCCTTGCAGGCCATCGGCCTGCAAGGCGATGTCATCCAGGTCGATGCTTATACATGGGAAAACCGCCTTGCCGGATGCGCCGCACAGCAACGATCGTCTCAGCGCCGATTCGATGTGGACAAACATATCAGACCCAGCATACCGGCAATGGCTGAAGCCAGCGAAGCCGCCAGTACGCCAACCTTGACGGAGCCAAGGAGTTCCGAGCTGAATGCCAATCCCGCGATGAATAGCGCCATTGTGAAACCAATTCCCGCCAGAGTGCTGCCGGCTGTCAAAATCCGCCAAGGCAAGTCGTGGGGACGCCTTGCCACGCGCAGTTTCACGGCGAGAGCGCTCAGCACTACAATACCAACGGGCTTTCCAACCACGAAGCCGACAAAGATAGCCATCGCGAGGGCAGAATCGAACCTGTCAGGAACAAACGTTACCCCCGCATTTGCCAGCGCAAACAGCGGCATGACCGCGAAGGCAATCCATGGGTGAAGGATGATCTCGAGCCGCTCAATTGGCGACAACACTTCTCGCGCTGCCACCCCGGCCCGTTGGAGATCGCGTCGCCCGGCCGTATCACCACCCCAGTGTTTTCCAGGTGGATAGGCAACCACGCGGTTGAAGATGGCATGCAGACGATCATCGCTGACCCAACTGTGTGCGGGTGCCATCAATCCCAAGATCACGCCTGTCAGGGTCGCGTGAATTCCCGACGCGTCTAGCGCTACCCAGACACCGAGGCCAACAGTAAAATAAAGAGGAATGCTCCGGATACCGAACCACCCAATGCCTGCTATGACGGCAACGCCCAGCCCCCCCATCGCTAGAGGTATCCACTGTAAGGCATCTCCATAACTAATGGCCACTACAAGAATCGCTGCAATGTCGTCAAAAATCGCAAGTGTCAGCAGGAACAGTCTCAGGCTTTCTGGCACGTGGCGACCGAGCAATGCGAGGCAACCGATGACGAAGGCAGTATCCGTCGACATGACCGTACCCCACCCCGCGGCGCTCGGCCCTCCCCCGACAAGTAGCAAATACAGTCCGACGGGTATTATCATTCCCCCGATCGCGCCGGCCAGTGGCAACATCGTCAGTCGTGGGTCACGGAGTTCCCCGAGAGTTATTTCCCGTTTGAGCTCAAGTGCGACGACAAAGAAAAAGAGCGTCATCAAACCGTCGTTGATCCAGTGCTGAAGCGAGCGAGAAAATTCAATGTCCCCCAGCGACAACCCGATTCGCATCTCCCAGAGTGCAAAGTACTGAGGCGACCACTTCGAATTGGCGAACGACAGTGCAACTACCACGCAACCTAACAGGATGGCGCCGGCCATCGCCTCAATGCGAAAGAAGCGCAGTAGAGGCTCTGTAAACTGATCAGCGAGTTCACTTGGTAGCTGTGCGAGATCTTCGTTCATATAGGCAACCCCGTTCAGGCCGGTTCATCAGAAGTTGCTGTTTCACGCGCCGTAATGGCAGGGATCCAATATACGCTAGGAGGAGAAGAAGGAATGATCTTCACGAGTTGGGCGCGCACGCCTGCGCCGCGGAACTGGCATATCGCTTGCCCGAAAAGTGGCATCTCGATCGGGCTGCAAAGCGCACTTCTAGCGGACACGGCGGACTACACTTGAAGATTCCGACTGTATTTCAGACTCGCTCCTTGAAAGAACGATATGCGGAGAGCGTCTTCTCCGATGACCTGCGCAGCAACACTCGCTAACAAGGTCTCAGCGGCGTCTTCGAAACGCTGCACCCACTTTCCACTGGCGACTGCCAATCGGCGGAAGTGCCCAGCCGGTTGGAAGCCGCCATCAGGCGACATCCGGCGATTGAGCTTCGAAGGTCGCTCTTGGACTAGGCGTCCTTGCCTGCATCGCCTTTAGCAGGGACACCGATATCAACCTGACCGGGCTGTCTTTGAGGCCTTCCCAAACCTTCATCATGCATGGGCTGTGCTTCTTCTGAAGACTGCCCATCGGACGGCAGATCAGGAACATCCTGCCCTTGCTGCGGTTTGTGCGTTTGCTGTCCCATTACCCTCTCCAATCTCGGCTCAATGCCGCCATAGCCTGCGGTACGCAAACAACGCGCCATGGCGAACGACTCTCCGTTGATACGCCGCAGGGCGGCAGTGAGAAAACTCGCAGTCCAAATAGAGGTGGCCCCCGCCAAGGGCTTGGTCGATCTGAACCCCTCTGGACAGGGCTATGCAGCGAGAGCGTACCAGCGACGGGGCAGGAGTTCAGCGACGTCGGCGGTCTTCCTTGGTACGGTCGCGGATCAGGGACTCACGAACTCGGTGCAGCGCCGAGAGCGTCTGCTGCGATTCCGTCTCAGGGCACACCAACGCACGGACCGGCGCGATGCCGCTTCGCAGATCGCCTAGCATCAACGAAGTCGTTCTTTTTGGCCTTGACGAAGGGCCGCACGAACTACGACTAGATGAGTTTGACCTAATGGCCGACGGCGGCCAGGTTGTGCGCCATATGGTCGGTGCAGGCGCAGGCTTCCATGATCACGGTGCTAAATCTCAGCCGATTGGGAAGATCGAGGCCGCAAGCGCCACGATCTACCGCGCATTCGCGGACAAGTCACGCTCCTTGCGATGGAACTCCTTGCAGTGCATGCCCGTTACCGTACCGACACTAAGACAGCTTCAGTCTAGTGTCACATGTGATGGCGGTTCGCTATCCCTGGGTCCTCCGGGGCACCGTGCAAAGGCAACCTGTCACTGGCCACAAGCCTGGTGACGTCCGAGTGTGTTGCCTGCCTCTGCATGTTACGCGTTGAGGCCGATCCAGCCTGGAAGATTGTCCGCAATCCCGCGGGCGCTTCAAGTCAGCTACGAGGAAGGAACTGTGATGAAATATGCAAATCTGATTGTCACAACACTGATGACACTCGCCGTCATGGCATGTACGGGCCCGGCCGGACCTCAAGGCAATACTGGCAACACCGGCAACACGGGCGCTACCGGTTACACCGGGGCTACCGGACGGACCGGGGCGACTGGCGACACTGGCGCAACCGGATACACCGGCGCGACTGGCGATACGGGCGCAACCGGCAGTACCGGCTCAAAGGGTAATACCGGCAGTCCAGGCACCAGAGGCGTTGCATCAGACGGCACCGTGATCATTGTTCCGCGTTGAAGTCAGCTGAACTGGTTAAGGAATGGGTTCAGGAATCCCGACGCCCGCACCAGGTAACACCGGCGCCGAGAAAAAGGCAGTGGGCGTCCGACTGGCATGCGCCCACTGCATCCGGGCAAGGCATCATGGAAATCGATGGCAGCAACCTATGGCTTCGATTTTGGAAGATCGCGAGGCCTTACTGGTACTCGCAGGAAAAATGGAAGGCCAGAAGTTTCCTCGTTCTGTTGATCTTGCTGTTGTTTGCCCAGACCATGGTCAATGTCCTGTTCAACAACCAGACCGGGGAGTTCACATCGGCACTCGCGGCAAAGGATACCGTCAGGTTCTGGCACGCCATCGCAATGTGCTTCACGGTCATGATCGCGGCTGTGCCTGTCTACGCTTTCTACTATTACGTCAGAGACAAGCTTGGCGTTCACTGGCGTCGCTGGTTAACGAACCAATATCTCGACAGATACTTCGAAAACCACACTTACTACAAGCTCAACTATGATCCGGCAGTTGACAATCCGGATCAGAGAATCGCTGAGGATATCAACACCTTCACGCGCCAGTCTCTGTACTTTTCACTGCTCATCCTTGGCGCACTGTTGCAGCTCTTGCTCTTCAGCGGCGTCCTGTGGTCGATTTCCCGCGAGCTGGTCTACTTCCTGGCCCTCTACGCAGTAGCCGGGACGCTGATTTCAGCGCTCGTATTCGGAAAGGTGTTGATCGGACTGAACTTCTACCAGCTACGCAGAGAGGCAGACTTCCGCTTCAGCCTGATCCGGATCCGCGAGAATGCAGAATCGATTACCTTCCATCGTGGCGAGGCGCATGAGTCCTCGCACGTGAGAGGACGATTCGATCATGTGTTCACCAACTTCAACAAGCTGATCAGATGGCAATTCAACCTTAACCTGTTTCAGTATGGTTACGGATTTCTGACCATCATGTTGCCAAGCGCCATTGTCGCGTCACGTGTCATTTCCGGAGAACTTGAAGTCGGGCGAGCAATCCAGGCCGCGGGTGCATTTGCAGCGATCCTGACTGCGCTGGCCGTCATCGTCGACAACTTCGAAAGCCTCAGCCGGTTTATCGCCGGGATGGACCGGCTGAACACATTCTCGAGCTCCCTCGATGAGCCGCCGGAAGAGCTTCGCCCAGCAGGAGGCAGAATCGAGGCGCAACGAGACGTCCACCTTGCACTGGAGCACGTCACCCTGCAGACGCCAAACCGCCAAAGGACGCTCATCAAGGATCTCACCGTATCAATCCGCCCCGGCGAGGGACTGCTGATCGTGGGCGCGAGCGGAGGTGGAAAAAGCTCGCTGATGCGCGCGATGGCAGGCCTGTGGAATTGCGGAACCGGACGCATAGTGCGGCCGGAAGCTGAGCAGATACTGTTCTTGCCGCAGCATCCCTATATGGTGCTGGGGAGCCTGCGCAGCCAGTTGCTGTACCCTAACCACAAGGATCGGAAGGTTGCAGACGATGAACTCTTGCAATTGCTCGAGATGGTCAATCTGTCTGATATCGCGAGAAGGTTTGGCGGACTCGATTCGGATCTGGACTGGAGCAAGGTGCTCTCCGTCGGGGAGCAACAGCGCCTTACCTTTGCCCGTGTGCTGTTCGCCAGACCGCGCTACGCCATGCTGGATGAAGCCACGAGCGCGCTGGACATCAGCAACGAAGAGCGCCTCTACCTGCAGTTGTCGACCGCTTCGACAACGCTCGTGAGCGTCAGCCACCGCCCCACCCTGCTCAAGTATCACAAGCAGGTGCTGGAACTGAAAGGAGACGGGGATTGGGCGCTGCATACTTCGCGGGATTACCGCTTTTGCTGGTAGAGGCGCGTAGTACCCGAGTACCGGCCTCTTTGCCAGCATCACAGCATCACGTAAAGTCGGCTCACACGCCCTGCCGAGGGATTAGTAGCGGCTTTCGCGCCGCCAACCGTCATCACGGCCAGCCTCATGATGGCCGCCATCACCACTCCAGTAGCCGCGTTCCCCCCCCGGGGGCGGCCCCCAGTAGCAACTCGCCAGGGTTGCGGACAGTACAGCAAGGCAAATACAGAGAAAGGCACGCATCTTGGTCTCCTTCTGAAACCACGATGCGGCACGACCCTTCGCTGCCGCGGCGCAAGATTGAAAGTGGCGCGGTCTCACTGCGATTCAGAACACAGGCAATATTCCAGGGCCCATACGCCCATATGCAGTGGTTATCGAAGGTCGCGCAGCCGAAATTTCCGGCATTGACCATGGTCCTGCGCAATGCCGGCAGCGTCTGTACGCTACCGGCCCATGTACCACATGAAACGCGATCGCTGTGTCACGGCCACCTCCTTTGCATCGCCATGCGCGGCTAGCGTGGAGACGATGGGTTGCTGGAACTTGACATCCGAATCCACGGCCTCACCGCGTGCTTCTCTGGCGATGATTTCCCTTACGATGTTCTTTGCCCGCGCGACGCGGACCTGCATCTGCGCCTGGTTCATGATGTTGCTCCTTGAGGAGGACCTGACATGCCTCTGCCAGCCTCTACGAAAGACTAGTCGCGGCATCTCCTCCTGTCGGTACGACGACGGACAGTCCGGAACAGCCTTCATCGCGCTTGCCAGCCGGCGCCAGCACCTGAGCGCAGCGAGACAGTGATTCAACGAAATATTCTGCGGACTGTACGCCTCCGGACCGCATGATTTCCCGGAACAGGTTACAGACAGCGAAACAGGAACATCCTTCGGACAGCTTGCGGCAGCAGCGCTCGGCGCGGGGAAGCCTCCGAGGCATGCCGCTTCGTTGGTTCCGGGCCCTGATGGGGGTAGAACCGGCCATGACAACTGCCAAAGTCGCCAGGACGATGACAGAAATCGAGATGCTGCACGCGTTGCAGAGGGATTCGTTTGCATATTTCGTGAACGAGGCGAACCCGCGAAATGGCATGGTGTTCGACAAGACGTGCCTGGAGTGGCCAGCCAGCATTGCGGCTATCGGCATGGCGCTTACGGTCTACCCAATCGGCGTCGAACACCATTTCATGTCGCGCAACCACGCCATGCAGCGCACGCTGGCAACGCTGCACTTCCTGGCCCGCTGCGAGCAGAGCACCGCGCCCAATGCCAGCGGTTACAAGGGCTTTTACTATCATTTTCTGAGCATGACGTCCGGCCGCCGGGCGTGGCTGTGCGAGTTGTCAAGCGTGGACACCGCCATCCTGATGGCGGGCATCCTGACAGCGGCCGCGTTCTTCCAGGAGGAGACCGCAGGCGAGGCCGAGATCAGGCGATTGGCCGACATGCTTTACAAACGGGTGGACTGGCACTGGATGCTCGGGGCCAAACCGCTCCTGTGCCATGGCTGGACGCCCGAACACGGATTCCTGAAATGGCACTGGGAAGGCTATGACGAGGCGCTGATCCTGTACCTCCTCGCGCTTGGTTCGCCGACGTTTCCCATTCCCGCGCAAAGCTATCTGGCGTGGGTCGCAAGCTATTGCTGGAAGACGGTCTACGGCATCGAATACCTGTATGCCGGCCCTTTGTTCACCCACCAGCTATCCCACGCATGGGTGGACTTTCGCGGCATCCGCGATGCATTCATGCTGCGGCATCAATGCGACTACTTCGAGAACAGCCGCCGCGCGACCCTGGTGCAGCAGCAGTACGCGATCCGCAATCCGCTGGATTTCGAACAATACGGCGAGTTCTGCTGGGGCACGACCGCCAGCGACGGCCCCGGCGCAGTGACCCGGACGATCAACGGCGTGCCGCGCACGTTCTTCGACTACATTGCGCGCGGCGTTCCCTACGGCCCCGATGACGGCACCCTCGCGCCGTGGGCCGTGGTGGCATCCCTGCCCTTTGCCCCCGACATTGTGTTGCCGACCATCGCGCACTTCAGCCGGCTCCGGCTCTGTGAAACCAATCCCTACGGCTTCAAGGCGTCGTTCAATCCGACTTACCCATGCGAGCCAGCTAGAGCGGCGGGATGGGTGTCGCAATATCACTTCGGAATCAATGAAGGTCCGACGGTCATCATGATCGAGAACTATCTGAGCGGCAGAATCTGGGCACTCATGCGGGAATGTCCATATATCAAGGCCGGCCTGCTTCGCGCTGACTTCAGCGGAGGATGGCTGGACTGATCGCCGGGTCCGCGCATCCCGGACCTTTCCAACAGATTTCGCACGGCCCTTCTGCAACGGTACGTTAGCGGACCGAAACGTTTCGTTCATTGCAGTAGCTTGCTTGTTACATGCTGTCTGCTCGCGCGCCCCGGGCCAAGCAACGAGGCGCATCACCATGGCCAACCAGGTAGATGACGGATCTCCATATTCCGAAGCTCTCGCGCCGACCGCACCAGGTCCGCTAACGGCGTGCCGCAGTCTTGACGAGCCGGACACGCCGACCCCTGCCGTGCAACTGTTGTCCAACGGCACATATCACGTGATGATCAGCAGCGCAGGCGGCGGCTACAGCCGCTGGAATGGCTTCGCGCTGACCCGCTGGCGTGACGATCCGACCTGCGACAACCGAGGGAGCTTCTGCTACGTGCGCGACTTGGCGAGCGGGCACTTTTGGTCCTGCACCTACCAGCCCACCGCGGGACGGGCGGACACCTGGAAAGTCAGCTTCCCAGAGGGCCGCGCGATCTTCCACCGCCGCGACGGCGACATCGAGACAACCACCGAGATCGCCGTCTCGGCGCAGTACGACATGGAAGTACGCCGGATTCACGTCACCAACCACAGTGCTCTGCGCAGGGAACTTGACCTGACGAGCTACGCCGAAATCGCGCTGGCCGCATCGGCGGAAGACGCAGATCATCCGGCCTTCAACAAGCTGTTCATCGAAACGGAAATCGACACCGGTCATCAGGCGATCCTGTGTACCCGGCGGCAACGCACGCCGCGGGAGCCGACGCCGTGGATGTTCCACCTGCTCACCGCCGCAGCGAGCCTGACGAACCCGCACCACCTCAGCTACGAAACCGATCGCGCGCGCTTCATCGGGCGCACCCGCGACGCCGCGGATCCTTGTGCGATGCATGGGAACGCGCCGTTATCGGGCTGCGCCGGCTCCGTGCTCGACCCGGTCGCCGCAATACGTTGCCCGATCGCCCCGGGTCCGGGGGAGACCGTCATTGTCGATCTGGTCAGCGGTGTCGCGGCAACCCGCCAGGCATGCATGGCGCTGCTCGCAAGATGCCAGGAGCTGCAGTTCCGCGACGCGGCCCTCGCCACAGCCCCTGCCTATAGCCGCGATGTCCTGAACCGGCTCCATGCCAGCGAAGCCGACGCCCGTTTCTACTTGCGCCTGGCCGCTTCGGTGATCTATGGCGATGGCTCGCTGCGCGCCGCGCCGGACATCCTCGCCAGCAACCGCCTGGGCCAGTCCGACCTATGGGGCAATGCCATCTCTGGCGACCTGCCGGTCGTCCTGCTGCGGCTGACTGAGCCGCAGAACCTCGCGCAGGCAAGCCGGCTTGTCGCCGCGCATGGCTACTGGCGGCTTCACGGGCTGGCGACCGACCTCGTTATCGTCGGCGAGGAGTGTGATGGCCGTGGGCCTTTGCTGAAGGAGCGAATCGCGGCCATTGCCGGCGCCCACGGTGGCCCCGACGCCATCGGCCAGCCCGCCGGCATCTACGTGTTGCCAGCTGGTTCGATCGACGACGCACACATGATCCTGCTCCAAACGGCCGCCCGTGTCGTGATCGATAATAGCGACGACGCCAGAGCCTCGCAGATCGAGTCCCCCGTCCCGGCGCGCGATGCGACACCGGAGGAAGAATCGGGCCGTGAAACCAGCGCCGCCGCCGGCGCGCGTAACGGGCCGACACGACAACGCCCGCGCTACTGCGACGGACGCCTGTTCGCCAACGGGCTGGGTGGCTTTACGCGCAACGGACGCGAGTATGCGATCACGGTGGACACCGCGAGCCCCACGCCCATGCCATGGATCAATGTGCTGGCGAACCCGACGTTTGGCAGCGTGGTTTCGGAGAGCGGCAGTGCCACCACTTGGTGCGAGAATGCCCAGGAATTCCGCCTCACGCCATGGTCGAACGACCCGGTAGGCGACGCGAACACCGAGGCCTATTACCTGCGCGACGAGGAAAACGGCCGCTTCTGGTCTGCCACGCTGCTGCCATGCGGCGGGCAAACGCCATATGAAACTCGGCACGGCATGGGCTACTGCGTCTTCAGCCACAGCGAGCACGGCATCGAATCCGAACTGTGTGTCTTCGTTGCGCATGACGAGCCGGTCAAGTTTGCCTGCCTGACGGTGCGCAATCGTTCGGGGCGGGCACGCCGCCTCTCCGTCACCGGCTACCTGGAATGGGTGCTCGGCGATCTGCGCGAGAAAACACGCATGCACGTCGTCACCAGCCTGGCACCCGGCAGTGGAGTACTGCTGGCCCGCAATACCTACAACACGGACTTTGCCGGACGCACTGCCTTTTTCGATGCCGACGGCATCGAAGAACGGTCCTTCTGCAGCGACCGCAAGGCTTTTCTTGGCCGCAACGGATCGCTGCGACATCCCGCGGCGATGTCCGAGCCGACGCTCTCTGGTGCAGTGGGTGCAGGGCTCGACCCTTGCGCCGCGATCCGCATCGGCTTCGGGCTGGCCCACGGGCAGGCTCACCAGGTTGTCTTCCGTCTTGGTGCCGGGCACGATCAGGGCGATGCCCTTGCCCTGATCGCGCGCCTGCGCGGCGCCCCGCAAGCGCGCCGCGCACTCGCCGCGACCAGGCGCCACTGGCGGCATAACCTGGGCGCCGTACAAGTCCGGACCCCGGATCGGGCGCTCAATGTGCTCGCCAACGGCTGGCTGATGTACCAGGTGCTGGCCAGCCGGCTATGGGGGCGTACCGCCTTCTATCAGTCAAGCGGTGCCTTTGGCTTCCGGGACCAGTTGCAGGACGTGATGGCCCTGGTCCACACCCGGCCGGACCTGCTGCGCGAACACCTGTTGCGCAGCGCCGCACGCCAGTTCCGCGAAGGCGATGTCCAGCACTGGTGGCACCCCCCGACGGGGCGCGGACTACGCACACGCTGCTCGGACGACTACCTGTGGCTGCCGTTGGCGACCTGTCGCTACGTGGAGGCTACCGGAGACACCAGCGCGCTTGACGAGTCCGTTTCATTTCTCGAAGGCAGCGCTCTGAAGGACGGTCAGGATTCCAGCTACGAGCTGCCACGAGTAGCAGCGGAAGCGGGCAGCCTGTACCAGCACTGCGTGCGGTCCGTCGAGCACGGCCTGCGCTTCGGCGCGCACGGCCTGCCCCTGATGGGCTCCGGGGACTGGAACGATGGCATGAACCTGGTTGGCGCGGGCGGCAAGGGCGAGAGCGTCTGGCTGGGCTTTTTCCTTTGCGCGGTGCTGACACGCTTCAGCAAGCTCGCACTGGTGCACGATGACTCCGCGTTCTCCCGCCGCTGTCTTGACGAATCCGCCCGCCTGAGCGCCGCCATCGAGCGTTGCGCGTGGGACGGCGACTGGTATCGGCGAGCCTGGTTCGACGACGGCTCGCCGCTGGGTTCGGCCGAAAACACGGAATGCCGCATCGATTCGATCCCGCAGAGCTGGGCAGTGCTGTCCGGCGCCGCCGACCCACAGCGCGCGCGCCGGGCAATGGATGCCGTCGACCGGCATCTGGTACGGCGCGATGCCGCGCTGATCGAACTGCTTGCCCCCGCCTTCGAACGCTTCGCGCCCAATCCGGGCTACATCCAGGGCTACCCGCGCTGTGTTCGCGAGAACGGCGGGCAGTACACGCACGCGGCGGTCTGGGTTGCGATGGCATTCGCCGCACTGGGCGATGCCGGGCGGGCCTGGCAGCTTTGCGAAATGCTCAATCCGATCCGGCACGCCGCGTCGGCCGGCGCCATCGCCGTTTATCGGACAGAGCCCTACGTGATGGCATCGGACGTCTACGCCTGCGCGCCGCACGATGGGCGCGGCGGCTGGACGTGGTACACGGGCGCGGCCGGCTGGATGTACCAGTTCATCGTGGAATCGCTTCTGGGCCTGCGACTCGTGTCCGGCCGCCTGCATGTGACGCCATGCGTACCAGCTACATGGACTTCGTTTGAAGTGGACTACCGCTTTGGCGAGACGCCTTATCGCATCACCGTCCTGCCGAACAGCACCGACGGCGGCCCGGAACTGACCATTGACGGTACCGAACGGCAGGAACCGGCAATTCCTCTGGTGGACGACGGCAAGCCGCATGTGGCAGTGGTCCGTATTCCGCGTGACGGCGGCCGCAACCAGCCTTTGAACCAGGGAGAGCCAAGATGCAGCTCGGCATGATTGGACTGGGGCGCATGGGCGCCAGCATGGCGCAGCGTCTGGCGGAACACGGCCACGCATGCGTGGTGTATGACCTGCGGGCGGAGGCGATCGAGGCTGCCGTGCGTCCCGGCATCGTCGGCGCTTCGTCCCTGGAGGCGCTGGTGGCCGCGCTGCAGAAGCCCCGCGCGATCTGGCTGATGGTGCCCGCCGGTGTCGTCGATGACGACCTCGCGCTGCTGGCCCCGCTGCTTGAGCCCGGCGACATCCTTATCGACGGCGGCAATTCCTGCTACCGCGACGACATCCGCCGTGGCGCCGAGCTGACCGCGCGGCAAATCCACTACGTGGACGTCGGCACCAGCGGCGGTGTGGCCGGATTCCGGCGCGGCTACTGCCTGATGATCGGCGGCGAGAAAGAGGTGGTGCGCCATCTCGACCCGATCTTCGCCGCGCTGGCCCCGGGCGCGGATGCGGCGCCCCCAACTGCCAGCCGGCAGACGCCGGACAGCACCGCGGGACAGGGCTACCTGCATTGCGGCCAGCATGGCGCCGGACACTTCGTCAAGATGGTCCACAACGGCATCGAGTACGGCATCATGGGCGCCTATGCGGAAGGGCTGAACATCCTGCACAACGCCGACATCGGCAAGCGCGCAAGCAGCACGGATGCCGAAACCACGCCAATACGCAACCCGGCCGACTATCAGTACGAACTGGATCTTCCGGAGATCGCCGAACTCTGGCGCCGCGGCAGCGTGATCAGTTCCTGGTTGCTCGATCTCATCGCCACAGCCCTGCAGGCAGCCCCGGACCTCGCGGGGTTCAACGGCAGCGTGGCGGACTCGGGCGAAGGCCGATGGACGATTGCCGCCGCGCTGGACGAGGCCGTGCCGGTGCCGATCCTGAGCGCAGCGGTGTTCGAACGCTTCAGTTCGCGCGGGGACGCGGACTTTGCCAACAAGCTGCTGTCTGCCATGCGCTACGGCTTTGGCGGCCATGTCGAGAAAGCGGCCAAAGCGGGGGGCGAATGATGCTGACTTCCCTCCGTTCCGACGCCTTCGTCTTCTTCGGCGCCACCGGCGACCTGGCCTACAGGCAGATCTTCCCCGCGCTGCAGTCCATGACCCGGGACGGGCATCTCGACCTTCCCGTCATCGGCGTGGCGCGCTCCGGCTGGAGCGTGGACCAGTTCCGCGCGCGCGCGCGCGACAGCCTGGCGCAACACGGCACCGTGGATGCTGCCACCTTCGAGCGGTTGGCAGCGCGGCTGCGCTACATCAGCGGCGATTACCACGACGGCAGCACCTATGAACAATTGCGCCGGGCCCTGGGCGATGCCAGCCGGCCGCTGCACTACCTCGCCATCCCGCCGGGCATGTTCGAGCCCGTTACGCGTGGCCTGGCCGCATCGTCCTGCGCGGAAGGCGCGCGGGTCATCGTCGAGAAGCCCTTCGGGCGCGACCTGGCTTCGGCACAGATGCTCGACCGCACGCTGCTCGCTCGCCTTGCCGAAGACGCGATCTTCCGCATCGATCACTATCTCGGCAAGGAAGCGGTCGAGAACCTGCTCTATTTCCGCTTTGCCAACAGCTTTCTCGAGCCCGTCTGGCATCGTGACCATGTCGCCAATGTGCAGATCACCATGGCGGAGGCATTCGGCGTGCAGGGACGCGGCGCCTTCTACGACGAGGTGGGCACGATACGCGACGTCGTGCAAAACCACCTCTTGCAGGTGTTGGCGCTGCTCACCATGGAGCCGCCGCTGGATGGCGGCCCCGATGCCATTCGCGACGAGAAGCTGCGCGCACTGAGCGCCATGCGCCCTGTCGCACCGGGCGAAGCCGTGCGCGGCCAGTTCCGCGGCAATCGCGAGGTGCCCGGCGTCAGGGCCGATTCGCAGGTAGAAACGTTTGCGGCGTTGCGCCTGCACGTGGACAACGCGCGGTGGAGCGGAGTTCCCTTCTATATCCGCGCAGGCAAGTGCCTGCCGGTCACCTGCACCGAGGTGACGGTCGAGCTCAGGCCGCCCTCGCCTGCCGTCTTCGACGTCCCCCGTGCCGGCCAGTCGAGCTACTTCCGCTTCCGCCTCAGCCCCGATGTGGCGATCACCATCGGCGCGCGCACCAAGGTTCCCGGCGAGCGGATGACTGGCACGGCAACGGCACTGGTCGCACGCTGCCACGCCGGCGGCGGAATGACACCTTACGAACGCCTGCTTGGCGACGCGTTGCGCGGCGACGCGGCCTTGTTCACGCGCGGCGACATGATCGAGGCGGCCTGGCGTGTGGTGGACCCGATCCTCAACGACGCCGTGCCGCTCACCCCCTACGAACCGGCCACCTGGGGACCGCCGTCAGCCAGCCATCTCCTGGCTCACGGCGACCAGTGGCACAACCCCACCGCGCAGGAGGTGCTGCCATGACGAACGAGGCCAAACCGGTTTTCCTGCTGGACTGCGACAACACGCTGTTCGACAACGACCGGCTGCAAGCCGATCTGGAGGCGGAACTCGACCACGTCTTGGGCATCGCGGGCCGCATTCGCTACTGGCAGATCTTTGAGTCCCTGCGCACCGAGCTTGGCTATGCCGACTACCTCGGCGCGGTGCAGCGCCTGCGCTTCGAGGTCGCCAACGATATGGGCGTGCTTCAGTTGTCCGCGTTCCTGCTCGACTACCCGTTTGCGGCCCGGCTGTATCCGGCAGCCATGGATGTCATCGAGTATCTGGGTGCATGGGGCAACACGGTCCTGCTCACCGACGGCGACGTGGTGCTCCAGCCACACAAGCTCAAACGCTCCGGCCTGTGGCAGGCGGTGGGCGGGCGGGTCCTGGTTTATGTGCACAAGGAGACGAAGCTGCACGACATCGAGCAACGCCATCCGGCGCAGCATTACGTGCTGGTTGACGACAAGCCACGCATCTTGGCGACCATGAAGCGTGAATGGCGGGACCGCGTCGTCACTGTCTTCCCACGCCAGGGCCACTATGCCAACGACCGGCATGCGCTGGACGCCCGGAATGCCACACCTGCACCTGACCTGACGATCGAGCGCATTGGCGACCTGCTGCACTACGGCTTGCCGGCGCTGCGGGACGCCGCACGGGCGGCCGATGCCAGAGCCGCGTCTGCACAGGGCAAATCCTGCGGAGTTCACCGTCATGCATGAGCAGGTATCCTCATTTCCGAAACTATCCACGCTGCCGGCATGGCAAGCCCTGGCGGTGCATCACAAGCAAGTGGAAAACCTGCATCTGCGGCAGATCTTTGCCGACGATCCGAGCCGTGGCGAGCGCATGGTTGCCGAAGGCGCCGGGCTCTACCTCGACTACTCGAAGAACCGCGCCACCGTTGAAACCATGCGCCTGTTGCTGCAACTCGCCGCCCAATGCGGGCTGCCCGGGCAGATCGAAGCCATGTTCGGCGGCAAGCGGATCAATACCAGCGAGCGCAGGGCCGTGCTCCACGTTGCGCTGCGCGCGCCGGCAAGCGAGCGGATCGAGACCGGCGGCGAGAACGTGGTGCCCGCCGTGCACGAAGTGCTCGCGCATATGGCGGCCTTCTCCGAGAGCGTGCGGAACGGCAATTGGCGCGGCCACACCGGGCTTGCCATCCGCAATGTCATTAGCATCGGCATCGGCGGCTCCGACCTGGGTCCCGTCATGGCATTCGAGGCGCTGCGGCACTACAGCCGGCGCGACATGACCTTCCGCTTTGTCTCCAACATCGACGGCACCGATTTTGCCGAGGCCACGCACGACCTCGACCCCGCGCAAACGCTGTTCATCATCTGTTCCAAGACGTTCACCACGCTCGAAACGCTGGCAAATGCCAGATCCGCCCGCAGTTGGTGCCTGAATGCGCTGCGCGATGAGCTGGCGGTGCAGCGGCATTTCGTGGCCGTCTCGACCAATGCCGCGGGTGTAGCGGAGTTCGGCATCAATACGGCAAACATGTTCGGCTTCTGGGACTGGGACGGCGGGCGCTACTCGATGGAGTCCGCCATTGGCCTGTCAACCATGGTCGCTGTCGGTGCGCGGAATTTTCGCGCGATGCTCTCCGGCTTCCACGCCATGGACCAGCATTTCCGCTACACACCATTCGAGCTGAACCTGCCGGTGCTGATGGGCATCCTGGCGGTCTGGAACGCGGACTTCCTTGGTGCGCAGGCGGTGGCAGTGTTGCCCTACGAGCAGTACCTCAAGCGCCTGCCTGCCTATCTGCAGCAACTGACCATGGAGAGCAATGGCAAGCATGTCACGCAGGACGGCACGCCGGTCGATGCGCCAACGGGCCCGATCTACTGGGGCGAACCGGGAACCAACGGGCAGCACTCGTTCTACCAGTTCCTCCACCAGGGCTGCCATGTGGTGCCCTGCGACTTCATTGGCTTCTGCCAGCCGCTGAACCCGATTGGCCGCCACCATGACATGTTGCTGGCCAACCTCTTCGCGCAGGCAGAGGCGCTGGCGTTTGGGCGGAGCGCGGAACAGCTCCGCGCCGCGGGCACGCCGGCCTGGCTGGTGCCGCATCGCGTCTGCGAGGGCAACCGGCCGACCAATGTCATTCTGGCCAGGCGGCTGACACCAGAGGTCCTCGGCGCGCTGATCGCACTGTATGAACACAGCGTCTTCACGCAAGGCGTGATCTGGAGCATCGACTCATTCGATCAGTGGGGGGTGGAGCTCGGCAAACTGCTTGCGCAGCGCATCCTGCCGGAACTCGACCACGGCAAGAACCCTACGCTGACGCACGACAGCTCCACCAACGCCCTGATTCGCCGCTATCGCCGACTCCGGGAGAATAGATCATGAAACTAGGCTATGACACACCGCTCTACCTGCTGCCTTTCGACCATCGCCAGTCTTATGTGAGCGGCATGTTCGGATTCCGGCCGCCGCTGACACCCGAGCAGCGCGACACCATCATCGACAGCAAGCGGCTCATCTACGAAGGCTTCGGGGAAGCGATCGACAACGGTGTGCCCGCATCCCGGGCTGGCATTCTCGTCGACGAAGAATTTGGCGCCGCGGTCCTCCGCGACGCGGTCAGGGATGGCTATATCACTGCGGTATCGGTGGAGAAAAGCGACTCGGACGAGTTTGAATTCGAGTACGGAAGCGAATTTCCCCGGCATATTGAGGCGTTCCGACCCACCTTCGCGAAGGTGCTGGTGCGCTACAACCCCGAAGGCAACGCTGCGCTCAACAGGCGGCAGACCGCGCGTCTGAGGCAACTGACTGACTACTGCCGCAAGTCCGCGCAGCGCTTCATGCTCGAGTTGCTGGTGCCGGCCACTACGCAGCAGATGGACGAGGTGCAGGCCGACAAGACAGTCTACGACCTGCAACTCAGGCCGGCACTAATGCGCGGGGCGATCCGTGTCCTGCAGGATGCCGGCATCGAGCCCGACGTCTGGAAGATCGAGGGACTCGATTGCCGCAAGCACTACGAGGAGTTGGTCGACCTGGTCCGGCGCGATGGCCGAGGCCAGGTCGGGTGCATCGTGCTGGGACGGGGCGCCGACGAACACAAGGTCATGAACTGGCTCGAAGCCGCCGCGCCGGTGCCGGGCCTCATCGGCTTTGCAGTGGGACGCACCACTTTCTTGGATGCCGTTGCCGACTTCGGCATGAAGACGATCTCGCGCCAGCAGGCCATTTCACGCATCGCGCGGCAGTATGTCGAGTGGGTGGGAATATTTGAACGCGCCAGCCTGCACGACACCGGCCCCATACGGTGCGATGCTGGCGGCGCCACCCAAGGGGCCATATCGTGAACATCAGCCCTCTTGCGGGAAAGCCGGCCCCGCCGTCGGTCCTGGTAAACATTCCCCAGTTGATGACTGCGTACTACACGGATGTGCCAGACCCGTCCGTCGCCACGCAGCGCGTGACATTCGGCACCTCGGGCCACCGGGGTTCGTCACTGGAGCGCAGCTTCAACGAATGGCATGTGCTCGCCATCACCCAGGCCATCTGCGAGTTCCGCGCCGGGGAAGGCTACGATGGCCCGCTCTTTCTTGGCATCGACACACATGCGCTGTCGAGATCGGCCAGCGCCAGCGCGCTCGAGGTCTTGGCGGGCAATGGCGTGGACGTGATGTTCGCAGAACATGACGAGTACACACCCACGCCGGCGGTCTCGCTCGCCATCCTTACGCACAACCGCGGCCGCACCACCCGCCTGGCCGACGGCATTGTCGTCACACCGTCACACAACCCGCCCGACAACGGTGGTTTCAAATACAACCCGCCCAACGGCGGCCCCGCCGATGCCGCCGCCACCAGCTGGATCGAAGCCAGGGCCAACGAGCTGCTGCGGCGGGAGTTGCGGGGCGTCAGGCGGATGCCCTTCGAGCGCGCCATGCGCCTGCCCACGACGCGGCGGTACGACTATCTCGATGCGTACGTCAGTGAAATCGGCAAGGTCATCGACATGGCGGTCATTCGCGCCGCCAACATCCGCCTTGGCGTGGATCCGCTCGGTGGCGCTGGCGTCCACTACTGGGGCGCTATTGGCGAGCGCTATGGCCTGGATCTGACGGTGATTGACGACGAAGTCGACCCGACCTTCCGTTTCATGTCAGTCGACCGGGACGGCCAGATCCGCATGGATCCGTCGTCGCCCTATGCCATGCGGCGCCTCCTCGAACTGAAGAGCCGCTTCGACATCGCCTTCGCCTGCGACACCGACCACGACCGGCATGGCATCGTCACGCAGAGCGTGGGGCTGCTTGCGTCGAACCACTATCTTGCGGTGTCCATCGACTATCTCTTCCGGCACCGGCCGATGTGGCCCGACGCCGCAGGCGTGGGCAAGACCGTGGTCAGCAGCCAGATGATCGATCGCGTCTGTGACAGGCTTGGCCGCAAGGTCTACGAGGTACCGGTCGGCTTCAAATGGTTCTGCGAGGGGCTGCGGAACGCCAGCCTGGCTTTCTGCGGGGAAGAAAGCGCGGGCGCCTCCTTCCTGCGCCTGGGCGGTACCGTGTGGACGACGGACAAGGACGGCCTCGCGCCATGCCTGCTCGCGGCCGAGATGATGGCACGCCTTGACCTCGATCCGGGCGAGATCTATCGCAAGCTCACGCAGGAGTTGGGCGATCCGCTCTCCACCCGCGTCGAGGCGCCCGCCACGCTGGCGCAAAGGACGATTCTGTCTGAACTCTCGCCGGAACAGGTGAAAAGCACGGAACTGGCGGGTGAAAGCATCGAGCGCATCCTGGTACGGGCGCCGGGAAATGATGCGCCCATCGGCGGGCTGAAAGTCATCGCCGAAAGCGGCTGGTTCGCGGCGCGGCCTTCCGGCACCGAGGACCTCTACAAGATCTATGCGGAGAGCTTTCGCGGCGAGGAACATCTGCGCCGCGTGGTGGAAGCGGCCCAGGCCATCGTCGATACCGCACTCAAGGGCTGAGGCCCGACCGCTACACACCCAGCAACAGCGTTGCGCGCCTGCAGACGTTCTCCACCGTGAAGCCGTATTCGCTCATCAGCGCCGCGCCCGGCGCAGAAGCGCCAAAGCGGTCCACCGCGATTACATCGCCGTGCTCGCCAACGTAGCGCTCCCAGCCTTGCGAGACGCCCGCCTCCACCGCCAGCCTCGCGCGCAATGCGGGAGGCAGCACCGCTTCGCGGTAGTACCGTTGCTGGGCGTCGAAGAGCTCCCAGCTCGGCATGGAGACGACGCGCGCCTGGACGCCCCGCTGCGCCAGGTCCTGCTGCGCGGCAAGGACCAGTGAAACTTCCGAACCGGTGCCGATCAGAATCAGTTCCGGCTTGCCGTTCGGGGCATCTGACAGGACATAGGCGCCGCGGCGCAAGCCGTCCGCGTCGGCAAAGCGTGCGCGGTCGAGCGTGGGAACGCTCTGCCGTGTGAGCACCAGCGCCACCGGATGATCGGTGGATTCCAGCGCAACGCGCCAGGCAACGGCGGTTTCATTGGCGTCCGCGGGACGGATCACCACCAGGCGAGGCATCGCGCGCAGGCTGGCAAGCTGCTCCACCGGCTGGTGCGTAGGCCCGTCCTCGCCCAGCGCGATGCTGTCATGCGTGAAAACGTAGATGACATGCAGGCCCATGTGCGCGGCCAGACGGATGGACGGGCGCATGTAGTCGGAGAAGATCAGGAAGGTTGCGCCGAAGGGAACCGCGCCGCCGTGCGCGGCGATACCGTTCATGATCGCGCCCATTGCATGCTCGCGCACGCCGAAATGCAGGTTGCGCCCGGCGCGGCTCCAGCCCCCGCCGCTGGAACCCTGGCGATCAAGCGCGCAGAGACTGGTCGGCTCGAAGTCGCCGGCTCCTTTCAATGCCGTGTAGGTCGATGGGTCCAGGTCAGCCGAGCCGCCGATCAGCGCAGGGTAATGCGCAGCGATGGCATTCATGACCTTTCCCGACGCTGTCCGCGTAGCCATGCCGCTATCGTCCGCGTCAAAGTGTGGGACCGTAGCTTCCCAACCTGCCTCCCAGCCCGCCGGCTCGCCAGCCGCCGCGCCGGGCATGCGCTGCTTCAGTTCACGCGCCAGCGCTGGGAAGGCCTGCTCGTAGCCGGAGAATTTCTCGATCCATCCCGCTTCGGCAAGTCTCCCTCGGGCCCCTGCTTCACGCCAGTGGAGTCGCGCCGGCTCGGGGATATGGAACGGAGGTGCCTCCGGCCAGTTAAGGTTCAGCTTGGTCAGCCGCACTTCTTCCGCGCCAAGCGGCGAGCCATGTGCCTCGAAACTGTCCTGTTTGTTGGGAGACCCATAGCCAAGATGCGTGCGCACCAGAATCAGTGACGGCCGGCTCGTCTCGGCGCGAGCGGTATGCAGCGCCCGGCTGATCGCGTCCAGGTCATTGCCGTCTTCCACACGTTCGGTGTGCCAGCCATAGGCCGCGAAGCGTTGCGCGCGATCTTCGGTAAAGGTCATGCCGGTACCGGCGGAGAGCGTGACGGCGTTGTCGTCATACAGGTAGATCAGCTTGCCCAGTTGCAGATGCCCCGCCAGCGAAGCCGCTTCGGAGGCTACGCCCTCCATCAGGTCGCCATCGCTCACGATGCCATAGGTGAAGTGGTTGACGATGTCGAACCCGTCGCGGTTGTAGCGCGTCGCCAGGCTGGCCTCCGCGATGGCCATGCCCACACCGTTGCCGAAGCCCTGCCCGAGCGGACCGGTCGTGACCTCTACCCCTGGCGTCAGGCCTCGCTCCGGGTGACCCGGCGTGACGCTTCCCCATTTCCGGAAGCGCCGCAACTGTTCGAGCGGCAGTGCATATCCGGCGAGGTGGAGCAGACTGTACAGCAGGGCCGAGCCATGGCCCGCGGACAGCACGAAGCGGTCGCGGTCAAACCAGTGCGGGTTGTCCGGATGATGTCTGAGAAAGCGGGTCCAGAGCAGGTAGGCCATCGGTGCCGCACCCAGCGGCATGCCCGGGTGGCCGCTGTTGGCGTTCTGCACGGTGTCCACCGACAGGAAGCGCAGGGTGTTGATGCAAAGCTCATCCAGACCGGTAGCAGGAAGGCCGGGGGAAATCATCGGGTCCAATCTGGATCTCCTGGAATCTGCACCCCTGTGAAGCGACGGAAGCGGAATCGAGGCGCGAAGGCCGCAGCCATCCGCGCCGGAGTCATTGAGCGGCTCGTTGGTGACTCGTGGGCGGCTCCCAGCCCTCGGCCACACGGCCGATGGCTGGGAATGCCAGGCTTGTCGTCCAGTGTGCCTATGCAGGCCGGGGCGAAATCCTCAGCACTGCACTTGACTGGCTTCTTTCACTTTCCCCACCCGTTCCACATTCCGTAGGATCGTCGGCGTGCCGTCATCAGGCACGGCATGGCGATGCGCCAATGCTGCGACGATAGGCATGCGCCTGTCGCCTGTCGGTACGGTGCCGTACCGGGATGCGGTGGCCCGTGCCGTTGGCCTGATGCGCCTCTGAAGCGCCTGCCTGTCCGCCAGCGTACCGACTTCAGCATCGATTGGCCTCAGCCTTGGTCTGTCGGGGCTGCGTGATGAAGGAATGCTTCCTTCGTGATGCCACGGCGCGCGACTGCCTGTTCAGGGCGGTTCGCATACCCCGGGGACACTCCGCGCCTGCAATCACTAATTTTCGTCCCAATCGAGGTAGTTCAAATGAGATCCACCCACTCCATCGCGTTTGCCACCGGCGCAGCGTTGCTTGCGCTCACTGCCGGCTTCTACGCTCCCCTCGGCCAGGCAGCACCGCCTGCCTCGGTCACGAACCCCAACCCCACGCATGAGACCGTCAGCGAGGGCCTTTCCGATACGGCGATCACGACCAAGGTCAAGGCCGGCCTGATTGATCGGAAGGACCTGAGCTCGGTGCACATCCATGTACGCACACGCGAAGGCGTGGTACGCCTGACCGGCAGCGTTCCAACCACGACGGAACGGCAGATGGCAACCGACGTGGCCAAGGGCGTATCCGGCGTGACGTCGGTGGAGAACCATCTGGGCATCCACAAGTCCTGACGGGTTGGCGGGTTCCTGGCACGCCTCGTTCGGCCGGAGAGGCTGTGTCGTACCTTGCCGGTGGTCGTAACGACTACTGGCCGGTTCACACCAACACAGGAGCAATCATGCACAGGGCAATTACCTCCGCACAGCACCGCAAGCCAAAGCCCGGTGGCTGCGCCTCACAGCCTGCCCCCGAGGAGGGCAATACCTATCAGGCCGCCGTGGATGCATCGCTGGAGATGACTTTTCCGGCGAGCGATCCCATCTCGCCGGGCGCCGCCATGCACGCGGAACGACAGGTCAGTACGCTGCGCGACGAAACAGACTGGAAGCTGGCTGCCGGCAGTCAAAGCCAACCCTCGGGCGCCGGGCCGGCTGCACAACGCAAGGGCAAAACCGGTACGCATTGACCGATTGCCCGGGCCGGCGCCCAACGCCTGTCCGATGGGCTACTACCCACCATACCTGGAGTCACACCATGAACGTTTATGAAATGGAACATCAAAGCAGCGGCCCCCGTGCCACCATCGTCGGCAACGACATGTCCGACAACTCCGGCCCCGGCCCAGTCATCATGGCGGCCGACACGCTAGACGGGAATGTGGTTCTTGGTCCGAGCGGCGACAAGCTCGGCAAGATCAATCACATCATGCTGGATGTTCCCCGCGGGCAAATCGCTTATGCGGTGCTGTCATTCGGTGGCTTTCTGGGCGTAGGAACCAAACTGTTCGCCGTGCCTTGGTCGGCGCTGACACTCGACACCGTACGCAAGAGCTTTGTGCTGGGCATAGACAGGGAGCAGTTGGAAGCCGCACCAGGCTTCGATCACGATCATTGGCCGAGCATGGCGGATCAGCAATGGGCCACCAGTATCCACGAGTACTATGGCGCCGCCCCGTACTGGAAGGCAGGCCGGCACGAGCGGGAACTGGATCTCTGATCGCGGCATGCGCAGCGCATCCTGAACAGTTTCGCAGCGGACTATCACCCGCACCGGGCCAGGAGGCCAGCCGCATCGTCTCCCTGACCCTTCCCGACCTGGTCGCCTGCACGCATCATCCTGACGCGTGCAGGCGGGCAGGGTGACATGCGGCGTGGCAGATTTTCTGCGAGCCTGTGATCATGCCTGAACCGGCTGAACCGCGCCCCGCGAGGCAAGTGGCGCATCTTAAGGTTTCCGAGTCCCCCAGCCTGCATGGCCTGATCAGGCTCGCCATCGGTGTGACCGTTGTCGCCGGGCTCTATCTTGGGCGAGACGTTCTGATCCCCATCACGCTCGCGGTCTTCCTCAGTGTCCTGGTAACGCCACTGGTCAGCTTCCTTTGTCGTATCAAGCTCGGCCGGATCGTCTCGGTTCTGGTCGCCGTGACAATTTCGGTTTCGGTGTTGGTCTTGCTAGGCGGCGTGATTGTCGCCCAGATAACGGCGCTCGCCGTCGACATGCCTCGCTATCAGGCCACCATCGAACAAAAAATCAACACCGTGCATCGCCTGACAATTGGAAAGCTCAGCAGTATGGCCGGCACCGCTGGCAGGGCGCTTCAGCAGGTAACCGTTGATTTGCCACAAGTAGCTCGCGAGCCCCGCTCCGCCTCATCGCAGGCACAGCGCCCCGCAGCGCGTCCGGTCGAGGCGATCGAGCCGGCTTCTAGCGCCTTTCATCTGGCACGGCAAGTGCTCTCCCCTGTCGTCGAGCCGCTTGAGACCGCCTTCATCGTATTCATCGTGAGCATCTTCATCTTGCTACAGCGCGATGACCTCAGGGATCGGGCTATCCGGCTGTTCGGGTCGGGCGATTTGCACCGGACCACCACGGCGATGGATGACGCTGCGCGGCGCCTCAGCCGGTACTTCCTTTCGCAATTCGCTGTCAATGCTGGCGTTGGCGTTGCTATCGGGACCGGGCTCTTCCTGATTGGCATACCAAGTCCGGTGCTGTGGGGCATGTTGGCCGCACTGTTGCGCCTTTTGCCCTATGTGGGAATCTGGATTGTCGCGGTTCTGGCTACCGCCATCGCCGCAACAGTCAGTCCTGATTGGTCGATGGCGATCTGGTCACTGGCGCTTTTCGTAATCGTCGAACTACTGGCCGGTCAAGTCATCGAGCCGATGCTATATGGCCATAGCACCGGCATTTCGCCGTTTTCCGTTGTTGTTGTCGCGATCTTCTGGAGCTGGATATGGGGCCCGGTCGGGCTTATCCTGTCCACCCCGCTGACGCTCTGCCTGGTAGTCCTCGGCCGGCATGTCGGCGGACTCGAAATCCTCGACGTGCTGCTGGGTGACCAGCCGACGCTCACGCCAGTTGAGAACTTTTACCAGCGAGCGCTGGCCGGCGATCCGGATGAGATACTCGAGCAAGCCGAAGTTCTGCTGCGCGACCGATCCCTCTCCTCGTACTACGATGAGGTCGCCATCAAGGGATTGCAGCTTGCAGCCAGCGACGTGTTGCGCGGCGTGGTAACAGCCGCCCAACTGGCGCGAATAGAAACTACGCTGAACGATCTTGTCGAAGGTCTGGAGAGCATTGCCGACATTGAACCGAATCCAGGCGGGCCTGGTGACCACGCGGCGACGTTGGCACCGTACATCACTGAACAGGATTCGCACCAGCCAGGTCCCTGCCCCCCCTTGCCGGGTATCGCAACGCAACCCGCGCGTAGCGCCGACGGCCACGTCCTTTGCATCGCGGGACGGGGCCCGCTTGACGAACTGGCGTCGAGCATTCTCGTCCAGCTCCTCGGCAAGCACGATCTGGATTGCAGGGTTGTCCCTCATGACGCTGCCTCGCGCGCCCGGATGCAAGGTATGGTGGTCACCGCGCCGACGATTGTGTGTATTTTTTATTTGAACATTGAAGGCATCCCGTCCCACTTGCGCTACCTTGTCCGGCGCGTGCAGCAGCGCTTCCCAGATGCGTGGATCGTCGTCGGCCTCTGGCCAAGAGGTGATACCGATCAGTGGAGCGAAACGCTCCAGAGCGCAATTGGCGCCAATCACTATGCCACTTCGGTTCGGAGTATGGTTGACGCATGTCTGGCCACAATCAGAACCGAGAATGCGGTCGATCCTGAGCTACTTCCTGGCGACGTGGGAACATAGAACCTGTTTGCCAAGGCAAGGGAAGAATCACAGTGTCCGCTCAATAACGTAGATGGGCTGCGACATGCTCCTCTCCCGGCAATATTCTCCAACGCTTGCATTCTTGCGTCGCAACGATGTCTGGTTGATCATCCTGGCGCTGCTGCCAGTGTGGATGTTGTTGGCGGTGGTGATCACGGCATTTGCGCTCGGTGTACGTGTCCAGGGGCTCGGTTGGCAGAGCGGACTGGAGCTGGCGCATTGGCAAAGGATACAAAACGGCTGCGTGCAGGCCCGCGGCGAACGATTGCGGATCACCGACTGGCGGCCCGTGACGATCGCCGTAGCCAGCGTGAGCCTGGCCAACTGCCAAGCTGGCGGCGAGACACGGCCTCCCCCATGGACGCCGCCATTCGATCTCATCATCGATGCACTTTCCATTCCCGGCTTGCCGCCGATAGCACTCACCGTCCGCCAGCGCGAGCAGCGCTGGCAGGTATGGGGAAAGTATCAGCACAGCAATGCGACCGCTGCTTATGACCGCATTTCCGGGCGCTGGAGCGCGCAGGGCCAGATTCAGGTGGCTGACATCGCGCCCAGGCTCATGGGCGCGCTGACCTTCACGGGCCATGGGTTGTGGCAAGCCAGCCGACTGGACGGCGATTTGCAGGCACAGGGGCAACAGCTGGGTTATCGCGGCCAGTCTCAACGGTCCGACATGAGGCTCGAGGCCAGCCTCGCCGCGAAAAAATGGCAATTGAATGCCGAACTGGGGGCACCGTTGACGCTCGGCGGTGACTGGAGCCTGGAAGCCCGGCAAGTGCTACGGGCCAGCGGCAATCTGGAGGGGGTGGAGTCCCTGCGCCTGAACCTGCGAGCGGCAGGCCCGCAAGGCACCATAGTGCTGACCCTGGATACCGAGGGCACCGGCGTAGCACGCGGCCAGGGCATGCTGACGCTGGCCGGGCCCTCGCTAGCTGGCAGAGTGCCTATTCGCTGGAATCGGCAAGAATTGGAACTGTTGCCGGCGTCGATACAACTCCCCGAGGGGCTTCTGCTGCGCTGGCCTCGGCCTTTGACACTGCCGCTGGCGTTGGCCGGTGAAAGCGCAATCTCGGCCGAGCTTCAGTATCGCGATCTGGAAGTCAAAACCGTCGACAGCCGGTTGGCCTGGCAGCAAGCCAAGTGGAACTGGCAAGGACGGGTTGACCTGGCAGGCAAAACCGCCGGATACGACCTGACCGGGTCTTGGCAAGGCCGCATCGAAGCCTCCGGGCTGGCGGGGGAACCAGCCAGCCTCACGGTCGGAGGACCAGATTTGTTGCTGGCAGTGCGCGTGCCGGTGACCGGCTTCCAGGCGCCGGGCTGGACCGCGCGCGCGGAGTTCAATGGCCACTATGGCAACGCCCCCTTCACGGGGGCGCTCAGCGCCAGCCTTGCACGAGGGCGCTGGGAAGGTACGGTTGAAGGCGACTCGCGGCTCCCCTTCTATGCACGGGGCGGGGGCCTGAAGTTCGTCGCATCCTGGTTTGGCAAGGATGGGCAGTGGTACCTGGGCACTGGCAGTCGCGCAACGATAGCCGACGGGCTGGTCGGAACGACATTGATCAAGCCGATCGCCGTGGTCGCCACAGCGCCTTTGCGCGTCGGGCCCCAAGGCGTATTCGGCAGTCTGGAGGTCAAGGCGGAGGGCGTCGTTGCGACGCGCTGGGTACTGCCTGCCGTCACCGGGAAAATCGCCGTCGCCGGGCAGCAAGGCAGGGCCACGCTGCGTGCGCCGGCCTGGCAATCCGAGCTGACCCTGACCGCAGAGCTGGCTGGCCGCGGAAGGAACACTGGAGCGAAGGGCATGATGGAGATCAGGACACCGCTGTCTGCATCCATGAGCCGCAGCTTGGGCTTCACTTTGAAGCAAGGCATGCTCCATGGCCAAGGCCACTGGCAGTGGCAGGATGACTGGCGGCTGCAAGGCGACATATTCGTGTCCGGGCTGGCGCTGGACTGGGGAGGCATTCTGGCCACGGGTGGCAATGGGGCTGCGCATATTGAACTGCACAGAAATGGCGTAACGCTCACAAGCATAGGCCCGATCATGCTCGCCGAACTGGATGTGGGCACCCTGGTGCGCAATATCCGCATGACGTTCCAATCTGACTTGACCACCTGGCACGCCGTCGATGTTTCCGCCGACGTGCTAGGAGGCCATATGCACGCCGCCACCTTGCAATGGCCGTCCTCTCAGTTTCAGGCCGTGACCATCAGCCGCATTAACCTCGCAGAGGTGGCCGCGCTGCAAAGCGATCCGAACCCGACCGTTCAACTCGCTGGCCGCGTGGGCGGCAATCTGCCGCTACAACTGACAAAGGACTCCCTGGCCTTGCAGTCGGGTCGCGTCAGCAACGAGGGCCCCCTGTTACTCAAGGTCTTGCCATCTGCCGGGGTCAGCGCGATGGGCCAATCCAATCGCGCGGTGGCACTGGCGCTCGATGCCCTGAGCAATCTGGCGATTGACGAATTCGAGGCGCGTCTGAATATGAAACCGGACGGCTGGCTGGATGCCGCGGTCACCATCAAAGGCCAGAACTCGCAGAAGACCAGCTTGCCAATCGTACTAAACTACACGCACCGGGAGAACGTGTTCGAGCTATTGCGCAGCTTGCGCATTGGGGATGATGTCTCCCGGCGGGTACTGAACCGGATGCCTGCAGAAGGCTCGCGCAGCGATGACGTGGAGGACACGCCATGAAACCTGTTTTACTTGTCGCTTTACTGCCTCTGGCTGCCTGCACGCCTCGGATCGCCCTTGAGGCCCCCAAAGACCCGATCACCATCAATCTGAATGTGAAGATTGATCACGAGATCCGCCTCAAGGTGGAAAAAGATGTCGATAAACTCATCAGTGAAGACCGCACATTGTTCTAGGAGCCAACCATGAAAATGGCGACACGATTGATGGCAGTGCTACTGCTGTCTGGCAGTACGCTTGCCATGGCATTGGGCCTGGATAGTGCCAAGTCACAGGGGCTCGTGGGGGAGCAACCAGATGGTTATCTGGGTGTTGTCAAGGCGACCCCGGACGCAGTGGAACTTGCCGCGGATATCAATGCGAAGCGCCGCGCGGCGTACGACGCCATTGCCAAGAAGAACGGCGCCACTCTGGAGCAAGTGGCGATCCTCGCAGGACAGAAAGCCATAGAGAAGGCGGCGCCCGGATCCTTTGTCAAGACTCCTGAAGGTCAGTGGATAAAAAAGTAGTGCTCAGCGGAAGCACGAGTACGATTTCACCCGCTTTCTGGCGAATATCCGGTCAGAATCAATTCTGATTATTTGATTCAATTGCCGTAATTAGTTCTGGCAGTTTGATCTTTGGATCTTACCACCCTGACGTCAATCAGGATGGTATCTAACTTTTTATGGAGACCGGAAGGCATTAATCGATAAACTCGATTGCATAGAAGCTATGTATTAACAAGCGTGTTCAGTAATGCAATCTAATCGTCAAACTCAAATCACCCCCAACGTAGGAGAAGCTGGCAGCGGAAAACGGCGGTGCGCCGAGCCATCCTACGGCATCATTTGAAAAACCATATCCTTCGGTAGGAATTCCAAGCGAATTTGTATCCAGCTTACCATTCATATTCTCATCATGTGCGACGGCTATGGCATACGTTCCCGGTGGAATTCCTTCAAAATTGCATTGCGCCTGATTGCTCTTAACCCTTACTGACATGATATTCCTCGCTGAATGCAGATAGTCTGCGGGGAATCCGACTGGCGATTCAAAAAGAGTGCAAGCCACCATGCCTGTGCTGCTTCGAATGCCCAGAATCTGTATATGAATCGATTGCGAAAAGGCGGGATATTGATAGGCTGAACATAGCAGTACCGCAAACAATGCTGCGTAACGAGCTGTCTTCGGCGTGCGCTTCACGGGAATATTGCCTGCAACGGAAGCCACAGCCTTCGGATCAGTTGATTCAATCATGATTTTCCTCGCCACTACCAGACCGTTGGCGATGTTGCGGTCGCAGTGCCGCACCATTCCCTCAATGGGCAACCTAAGCTCACTTTAGTGCCTGTGGAGACGCCCCGCCATGGCGAGCGCACCTCGCTGAACCGAGCAATGATGAGCCGATACCAGGCCTGCTGAGAGGTCAAATTTTGGTGTTGATGCTCAGTTGCCCCCGGGGCAAATAGGGTGCGCACCGTCGAGGGCAAACTGGTCCCACCCAAATCGCCGGCGGACTACTCATCCACGTCGCCACTGGCCCAGCTTTTCGTCGCCGTTTTCGCCGCATCGCCATGCACGCGCTCACAGTGGCAGTGGGTCACGCGTTAACGTGACGCGCGAGGCTCATGGGCATGAAGGCAGCAACTTGCAGGACGCCGGGATAGACACGTCGCATCGTCTCGCTGCGACCCACGCCACCGGTGTCCCCACCGCACGATCATACAAGGAGTCGAAAAAGCCACACCGCCGGCGGCGCAGGCCACCACCATCACGCCTCGATGCGCCAGAGTATGCACATCGATTTTGTAGCTTTGTCTACCTAAACTTCATGCATGTTTCATGCTCGGCCCTTCCTGAGCATTCTTGACAGACAATATCGGTGGCCAATTGCAAAGCGTCAGACGCGTTTCGCGCACTACGTTCGCCTTTGAGGACTTGGGCAGATATTACGAGATGTATAAGGCCAAACATAGGCGCGTCGTCTGCGCAACAAGGAAAACGCCTCATTCTGGCTTGCCGAGAATTTTCCAAATTGCCAGGAAGAAGAACATGCCATACATTCGTGCCCTCATCGCCGTATTCGTGGTCCACGGTGGGCTGAACCATCTGCTGGGATACGTCCTTGAGCCTAGCTCGCTCGTCTCCGTCGCAACGGGCATGTGGTTCGGCCTTGGATACGCGAGAGTCTTCCGAGGCTTCCCAAAGGCCGACACCTTCAAAGCTGCGTTCAAGGGAGTAATCATGGCAATGCTCTGGCCGATCGTGCCGGTCCAGCATCGACCACGATGACCACGAACGCGCCAGAACCGCTCTGCGGGCGGTTATTTTTCAGCCCACCTAACATCCCGAAAATGCGGAGGGTTTTTGAGATTGGGATCGCGGGCTCGTCGACAAGTTGTGTCGCAATTGGAATGCGAAGCGGCTACGATCCCCTGGACTCCTGATGACCTTAGCGAAGAAGGCCTGCCGCCAGCGACATCGCGCTTGGCGCTGAGCCTGAAATCGACCGTCTCTTCTGCTCGGTTAACCGCACGGTAAAGATAGACCCACTTGTCACGGACCTTCACATACGTCTCGTCGACACGCCATGAACGAACAGCGGAGCTCGCAAACCGATTCCAGCGCGTGACGAACTCCGCCGTGAAGCACTTGAGGCAGCGCGTGGTCGCCGAGTGCGCAAGCGACAGACCTCGCTCGGCCATCATGTCAACGAGGTCTCGAAGGCTGAGCTTGTAACGCAGGTACCAACGCACGCACATCACACTGATTTCTTGGTCAAATTGGCGGCCGCTGAAGAACCAGTCGATGGGTCTAAGTTTACTCATTGCGCGCTCGCGCTCGTAAAAATAGCCGAGCCTCCGGTTTGGACCAGAGCCCGTCACGCCCTCCTAATAGAACAGTCTTCACGAATCAGTGCCCACGTCAATCGTTGTTCAACCCGCGTTGTCGAGGCGGAGCATCTTATCTTGTTACCCTTCATAGGCACCGTCGGTAAACGGGGTCAGCCTTGCCGATCCGCGTGCCATCGGTGTATGAATCGAACGTACCCGCCTTGCCACCATCGGTATAGGGATCGCGCGGCGCCTTGATGCTGCTGGCATCCGTGAACACATCCCTTGTTGCGCCTGCATACTCCTTGGCGTGCTCTAGCCAAAGGGGCCAACATCAGAACCATGATGTCGGCCCAAGCTGCTCGCAGCGCTCGCATTCTGGCGCCAGCCCTGCCCGATCACTTGCCGTACTTCGCCTTCACGTCGGCCGTGCACTTGTCCTTGGCATCGCCGGACAAGGCATCGCATTTCTCCTTGTCGGCTTGGTACTTGGCGTCCATGGTGTCCTTCTTGGCGTCGCGGCGAGCCTCGGCGACATCTTTGCTGGTGCCGGTGTCGGCGGCCTTCTCGACCTTGACCGCTCCAAGCGCCTTCTCGTGGGTAACCTTGGCTTCCTTCACACAAACGTCCTTGGCGTTGCCCTTCTTGTCGCCGCACATTTCCTTAGCCACGTCGTAGTCTCGATCGGCCTTGACCTTGTGCGCCTTTGCCTGGGCCTGGGCTGTGCCGTCGCGCATGGCTTCGGCGTTCGCCTTCGCGACATCCCGATCGCGCTTGGCCTCCGCCTTGCAAACGTCCTTGGCGTTGGCCTTCATGCCGCCGCATTTGGCGCTGGCGGCTTTGTAGTCAGCGTCGGCCTGTTTCACTGTGGCGTCGTAGTCTGCCTTCGAACCCGCGGCAGGCGCGGTTAGTGCCAGTACAGCTCCTCCCGGCGCGATAGCCATCATCCCAAACAAGGCAGCGAATAGCCATTTAGTCATCATGTCGCACTCCCTATCCGTAGCAGGACTTCTCAGCGTTGCGTATTGGCATTTCCAGCCGCGATTTTTCGAAGGCCCTGCAAAGAGACTACATCGCTTGCATGCCTGGCGTCAGAATCCAAATTCCGAAACTCGCGTCGGACAACTCCCACAGACCGAGCATAGCCTGCACACATGACGACGTGAGACCCGGTGTCACATCGGTGCCGGCCAGGGGCTGCCGCCCCTATCTTTCGGGCATACCAGTCATGCAATCTACAACCAGTAAGCCCACACGCGCGCGGTCATCTCCTTCATACGCATACCGATCGAACGGTCGTTCCATTGTTCAAGCGTGATGGGATTGGATGCGGCGAGGTCCACCTCGAACATGGCTTGCATCTGCGCCCCGAACTCCTGCCCCAGGACGACGGCGTTGACCTCGTCGTTGTGCAAGAAGCTGCGCCAGTCGAGGTTGGTCGAACCGATGGTGGACCAGACACCGTCGATAACCGCTGTCTTCGAATGCAACAGGACGTCACGCCGCTCGTAGAGCTTTACGCCGGAGCGCAACAGCTCGTCGTAAAAGGAGCGTCCGGCGAAGAACACCAGCCACGAATCGGTCTTGCTCGGGAGGATGAGTTTGACATCAACACCGCGAACTGCGGCATCCTTGAGCGCGGCTAGCAACTGCGGGTCGGGAACGAAATATGCGTTAGTCAAATACACGCTGGTTACCGCGCTGCCGATTGCCGACAGCAGTGTCGCGTAGATGAGACTGTAGGGCTCATCAGGCGAACTGCCGATGGCGCGCACGACCTCCGTTCCTGTATTGCCGAGTTGTGGAAAATAATTCTTCGGCGCAAGCGGTTCCCCTTTTTGCTTACCCCACGTTGCCAGAAACAGCTTCTGAAATTCGCGGACCACCGGCCCTTCCACTTTCAGGTGGGTATCACGCCAGGGCGGGCTTCCATCGGGTCGAGGCCTGGATTTCGGCCTGAACGATCCGCTGGAATAGACGCTGCTGATGTTGATCCCGCCAAGGAACGCGATCCGACCATCGACAATCAACAGTTTGCGGTGATCGCGTTGATTGACCTCCCACCCCTTTTTTGCGGACATCGGGTTGACCGGATTAAACTCCAGCACCTTGATGCCGCTGTCGGAAAGGCGCTTGAAATATTCCTTCGGCGAGTTGATCGCCCCCACGCTATCGTAGATGAGATTCACCTGTACACCCTGGGCCTGCTTCTCAATCAGCGCATCGGCAAAGCGATTCCCTACCGCATCGTCTTCGATAATGTAGGTTTCCATGTTGATATGGTCTTTCGCACTGCGGATAGCGGCAAACATGGCCTGAAACGTGGCTGGACCGTCCTGCAGCAGAAGCACCTTGTTACCCACCACCAACGGGCTGCCGACGATGGCCGCTTCGAGCGCCAGATGCCGATCAAAGATATTGGTTTCATCGCCGTGGCTCTTGAGGCGGCTGAGAATCTCCTTGCTTTGCTGGGCCGAAAGCGGACCGTGCGCGCCCCCGAGTTGGACGGGCTGGTCGGGGCGGCTCCTCATATCCGGGACAATGGTCGGCAACACGCTGCATCCGCCCGCGACGGCAAGCGAGATCGCCAGCCATCCCGCAATCCTGCCCAGCCTATCGCACCGGTGAATCCACTCAAGAAACAAGGCTGCCTCCGTCAATTGCAAATATCTCGGAGTCCGACCAGCCAACTGCGTCATGGTAGGGCCCACTCACCCGCTTCCGACCAAGCTCACCGTGTAGCGCGATCTACGCGACGCCCCCCGTTCGGTTGCGACGAACCGGTTCAACCTTGCCTGCGGTCAGGCAATTGCTTTGAGGCGTATCCATCGCGTGATCACTTACACGTGGCAACGGTACCCGCGCACTCACCGGTGGACGGCAGGCGCAGACCGGCAATCGCTCGCGGCCAGCGACTGTCATTTGATCCGCATGTCATTCTTGACCGACCTCACCCCCTTGACGCCACGTGCAACCTCGACTGCCTTGCTGGCGTCGGCCTGGGACCTGACAAAGCCGCTCAGTTGGACAACACCTTTGAAGGTTTCGACGTTGATTTCGGCGGACTTCAAGGTCGGCTCATTGAAAACTGCCGCCTTTACTTTCGTGGTAAGGACCGTGTCGTCGACATACTCTCCAGTCCCTTCTTGCTTGGGCGTCGATGCGCACCCCAGGGAAAAGGCCATCAGGACGGTTAGGAAAAAGGTGGAAAGACGGTTTAGGTATGTCATGGCTAGGCCCTCCAGATGAATGACAATGCGAAAATCCCTCTCGAAGTTCGATCCGATTCGAGAATCCCCCCGAATGCAAGCTCTATTGCTTGAAAAAAGAGAACGTGGATCTCACTGCCTCATGAACGGCGTCAGTAGCGCGACCTCGGCGCAACGCGCTATATCTTGCCCATCAGCAACAGTACGAGCAGGATTACCAGCACCAGCCCAAGACCACCGCTGGGACCGTAGCCCCACCCCCGGCTGTGCGGCCAGGCTGGAAACGCGCCGATCAGCAGTAAGATGAGCACGATCAATAGTATTGTTCCCAATGTCATTTCATGTCTCCCAATAGTCAGGCATAGCAGCGGAGCTTCCCGGAAAACTCCTGCAACGCGCGGATTCCGCTTTGGTCGGCGCGCCGGCACCAGTCTTCCAGCTGCTTGACCAGTTGCTCCTCCGGGATGGCAGAGCGGCTCCACAACGCGGTGAGGTCTTGGCGCATCGCGTAGACGGTGCGCAGCAACGCACTGGCATGCAGGGCCTGGTGCAGGACTGCGCGCTCACGCGCCGGTAGGGCGCCCGCCTCCCCTTGTAGCCAGTGCTTGAGCGCTTCCTTCGCCTTGGCCTCATTCAGACCCAGTAGGGCACGAGCCCGCAGGGTGCGGATTTCCCCCAATGCGGTTTTCCGCAGGGTGCTGGCGAACTTGGCCAGTACGTGGTAGCGGTGCGTGGAGATGGCCTGCAGGGTCTGCGCGTCGCAGCCTGTCCTGGCCCGATTGAAGCGGATCTTTGGCGCCACCCTGCGTACCCTGGCAAGACGGAGCGCCACCAGCAAGCGGATGTACACCCAACCAAGGTCAATTTCCCACCACTTGCTGGACAGCCTGGCTGAGCTGACGTAGGCATGATGGTTGTTATGCAGTTCCTCGCCGCCGATCAGAATGCCCCACGGCACGATATTCGTGGAAGTGTCATTTGGCGCGTACGTGCGGTAGCCCCAGTAGTGCCCAATGCCGTTGATCACGCCCGCAGCGAAGAACGGGACCCACAGCATCTGCACAGCCCAGATGCTCAGTCCGATCGGGCCGAACAGTACCAGGTCGATCACCAGCATGATGCCGATCCCTAGCCCGACGTGCTTCGCATAAAGATTGCGCTCAATCCAGTCATCGGGGGTGTCGTGCCCATACCTCTCCAGCGTTGCAGCGTTCCTGGCCTCACTGCGATAGAGTTCGGCACCTTCCAACAGCACTCGCCAAATGCCGTAGAACTGCGGGCTGTGCGGGTCTTCCGGGGTTTCGCACTTGGCGTGGTGCTTGCGATGGATCGCCACCCACTCCCTGGTCACCATACCGGTGGTCAGCCACAGCCAGAAGCGCAGGAAATGGCTGGCGATGGGATGCAGATCGAGGGCGCGGTGGGCCTGGTGACGGTGCAGGAAAATCGTGACCGACGCGATGGTGACGTGGGTCAAGCCCAGCGTCACAAGCGGGTAACCCCACCAGGGGAGACTAAGCAAACCGAAGTGCATCGCCGGCTCCTTCGCAACAGTTTCGGCGTCGATAAGCCTCAAAGATCTGTCCGAGCTCCAGAAAGCTCTATCTCAATCCGAAGTATCCAAGCACGAACAAAACGATGACGACGGCCCCGACAAGCCAGATGATGTTATTCATAATGCGCTCCTTGAACTATTCCCCTGCATGAATTGCAGGCGCGATGTGAATCTGTCCGCGCGGACATACCATGCGAGGTGCCCATGGCTATTCGCAGGGGTAGTGCCACTTTGTCACACACGACACGGAAACGTCTGTACGGTAGCGGTCAACACCACATTGGATGACTGGCGGCGCGGCAAGGCGGCATGTGGTACGGTCTGCAGGGTCTGCGCGTCGCAGCTTGCCCTGGCCGGATGAAGCGGATCCTTGGGAGGCACTACCAGTCAAAGCGGTAGTCTCTGGTCGGATGCAGTTGCCATCTCCCGTCCCCGGGCAACTCCAGAACCTGGTGGTGATATTTAAGGAGTGTGGGTCGATGACTGACGCTGACAAGCGTCGTCGGCATACGGGCCAGCTGCAAGTACAGACCTTCCTCGTTGCCAATATCTAAGGCGCTGGTAGCCTCATCGAGCATGGCATAGCGCGGCTTTGCGAGGAGTACACGCCCGATCGTGAGGCGCTGTTGCTCTCCAACGGACAACACTTTGCCCCAATCCAGCTCCGCGTCCAGCCCGCCAAATCTGCCGACGATATCCGGCAGGTTGACCATCTCCAACAGCAGCAGGAGTTCCTCGTCGGATATCTCCCTATCATGGTTGTTCGGATACAGCAGCTGGTTGCGCAGGCTGCCGACCACCATGTAAGGGTGTTGCGGCAAAAACAACATTTCGTCCGGCTTGGGCCGCATGATGCATCCCGTGCCGCAGCTCCACAAGCCCGCGATCGCGCGCATCAGAGAACTCTTCCCACCTCCGCTGGCACCGACAATGAGCAGCCCCTCTCCCGGGTTGATCGACACGGTCAAGTCCCTGACCAGCGTCCTCTCATGATTCGGCGTCTGCAAGGTGACATGTGCTAGCGCCAGGCGGGAGTCCTGCATGGCTTTGATCGTGCCCCCTGCATTCGGGGAGGCTGCCGCCTTCCTGGTCAGGGAGATGGAGAATGTGTCCAGTCGATCCAGCCCCGCCACAAATCGGCTCAGGTTTTCAAAATTGTCAACGATCACGGCCAATGCGCTCAGTATGGCCGCAAACGCACCGGCAGCCTGAATGGCGCGACCGACTTCGAGCTCGCCCGAAAGGACGCGCGAAGCGACAATGGCGCTGGGCAGCATGATGGTCAGGAAGCCATAGCCATACTGAAACAAGTTCAGATTCAGCTGCCAGTTGATGAGTTTGTTGAAGTTGCGGAAGGCCTGTTCAAAACGGCCCCGCACATGAAAAGACTCTTGAGCTTCACCCCGATAGAACGCAATAGACTCAGCGTTCTCACGAATTCGGATCAGGCTGAATCGAAAATCCGCCTCCCGCTTTAACTGATAAAAGTTCAGACCAATCAGGACTCGCCCGAAGAAATATATCGATATCGAGGTGCCAGCGACGGCGTAGAGAACAAGAAAGAGAACAAGCGACCTGGAGATCGACCACAGGACGTTGCTAAATGCAATGAGTTGCAGCAGCGCACCCATGCTGACCAACAGAAAATATAGAGACTGCTGCGTAAACGTATTGATGTCCTCCGTCATCCGCTGATCCGGATTGTCCATCGTGGCATCTGAATTGAGTTTGTAGAAAATCCTGTCCTTGAAATATCCGTCCAGATAGTGGTTGGTCAGCCAGCGCCTCCAGCGAATGCCGAGTTTATTTCTAACATAATAGTAAAATGCATAGATCGGCACCGCCAGGATCAGAATGTAGATGCACTTTGTGATGGAGATCAGTCCAGCGTATGAGAACAGTATTGGCGCTTCCAGCCGTCATCTGTGGACTCGATTCTGGGCCATTGCGAAGCCTTACTGGTTCTCACGGGATAAATGGATGGCAGTTGGCTTGCTTGTTCTGTTGATACTGTTGCTGTTGGGGCAAACCGAAACCAATGTACTGTTCAACCAGCAATCCGGGGAATTTACATCGGCATTGGCGGCCAAGGTTATATATAGCTCACACTCGAGACGGGCGCCGTCCGCCAGCGCACAGTCCGTGCCATAATCCGATGCAGTGCTTGCTGCCGATTGAACGCAGGGAATCCGCGTCCCATTCTCGCCGGCGACACTCCGTTATTTTCCTTCCGGATTGACCGGACTAATCGCGTGACTGGCCAGTCTCTTTGACTGGACCTCTATGCCGATTTGAAGTGATTTCTTCCGGGGTTTCCGGGTATCGTACCGGCCTTCTTGAAAAGGTGAGGAAAATGCCAACAGATTATCCCACTACCGTCATCGTCATTTATCACGGCAGCCCCCGCAATTGGTACTTTGCGGAGGTTGACCCGACGGCGTGCATCTGCCGGCTTGGCCCGTTCGACAGCGAAAATGCAATTTACGAAATCCTTTCTGTCATCTACCCTGCTGATCTGCCCCGTGAAACCATCGACGCCCCCGGCGACTACGACGACGTCACAATCCTGCGCACAGCAAGAGCGGCTGTCGATGTCTCGTTCGTCAGCCCTTGCCCGACTGGGGATGTAGGAGCAGGGACATCCACTTCCTGGTGGAGACTTCTCTTCGGCCGCCACGCTCCTGCGCATGGCTCTCTTCGTGCACTAGGATCGAATAACTAGAACCCCAGCAGGAAAAGGGGACGGTAATGCAACGACGTGTCACTGTTGGTGACCATCAGGTTTCGATCGTAGTGAGCAAAAGTACGATCCTGTCGCGCCTGCAGTTGCCCTCTATTCGATTGCGCGCGCTGACGGGCGGCCGGTCAGGGATGGTCTCCTGAGCGTGCAGTCCTACGAACTGATAGACGGTACGGAGCACTTTCCAACCATTGATACTGCGCTTGATTACGGCGAGCCAAAGGCACGTAACGACATTGCGACGTTAGAACGGCTACCCCGCGGTCCAGACGCGCAGTGGTCGAAACCCCGCTTTGGATCAGGAAACCGGCGCATACTGGGTTGTCACCGCTGTGCGGATGCCTGTAGTCAAGGAGCGCCCGGCGGTGCCATCACTGGATCATAGGAGTCCACCATGGCGCTGAATTTCCCCAATCCTAGCCGCAGCTACGATGCGGCGCGGCACTGCGTATGCTTCTGGGGCTACGACAACGCCCGCGAGGTCGCATTCCAAGTCTCTGACAATCTCCTTTTGCGCCTGAGTCAGGAGGTGGCTTCCGAAGAGGCTGCCTTTCTGGCCACATTCGATCGGCATCGCGAACGGATATTGCTGTTGGCAAAAAACATATACATGCCGGGCGCGCGCAATACATACACCATTTCGTAATGACGGCGGCTTGCAGGCAGGGCGGCGTGCCAGGTGCCCCAACACCTCAATGCGCCGACAGGTCAGGCAACAAGCGATCGAACTCTCGCTTCACGACCGCGTAGCATTCGCATACTCGTTTTTCCAGGCCCATCCGGTCGAGTACTGCAATATGCCCATGGCTGTAGCGGATCAGGCCAGCGGCCTGGAGCTTTAAGGCGGCCTCGGTCACGCCTGAGCGCCGCACCCCGAGCATGTTGGCAATGAGTTCCTGCGTCATCGTCAGGTCGTTGGAGGGCAATCGGTCGATGCTCAGCAGCAGCCATCGGCACAGTTGCTGGTCGATGGAGTGATGGCGGTTGCATACTGCGGTTTGCGCCATCTGGGTAATGAGTGCCTGCGTATAGCGCAGCAACAGGCGCTGCAGAGATCCGCCCCGCACGAACTCCTGCTTCAGGATCGTTGCGCTCAGGCGGTATCCGTGCCCGGCGCTTTGCACGATGGCGCGGCTCGGGGTCGTTTCGCCCCCCATGAAAATGGCAATCCCTACCATCCCCTCATTGCCCACGATTGCAATCTCGGCGGAGGCCCCGTCTTCCATCACGTACAGTAGCGAAATGATCGAATCGGTCGGGAAATAGACATAGCCCTGTTGATCTCCTGACTCGTACACGACATGGGCCAGCGGCAGTTCCACCAGCACCAGGTGTGGTGCGAGGTGCTCCCAGTCGACGGCCGGCAGCGCAGCGAGAAGGTGATTGGACTTCGGATCGTGCGTGACGCTCATGACTGCATCTCACCGCTCATAACAGGTTGATATCAGTGAATCCGGCCCTGCCCAGGGCTTGGCGCCAAGACCACGGGACGGTAGAGGATCACTTGCCTTTGTCAATATAGGTCAGCGGGTGGACAAGGCAAATGCCAGACAGGAGTGCGCTGTAAGGCATGCCGACTTCAGCGGATGGGCGCTTTCAAGTTTCGCCCTGCCCGCTCGGGCAATCTGACTGCAATGGAATAAATGTCCCGATCCGTACGCCTGCGGACGGCATTTCCCCTCTCGCTGGCTCATACTTCGCAGCGCTACGCCTCTTTCAAGCATCGCGAAATAAGGCCAGGGCTGACACAAAGCTCCCGCGGCAACAATGGTGCCACGGCGCCTTTTTGCTTCCCGGGCCGCTGCATGGTCCCGTCCATGAACCTGAAGCTGAATCTCACCTTCCCACTGCGCGCATTCGGCGCGTCCGCCGCGCCGTCACCCTGGGACAGCACAGCGCCGGTGCGGCAGGAGTTGTTCGGCATCGAACGGCTGGAGCAGCACGCGCAAAGCCTCGCCGCAGCCCAGCCGGTGACAGCATCGCCGCCACGCGTGGCATCGCTGCGCAGCCGGCTCAGGGACAATGCCGCTGTCCTGCTGGCCGCCTATCGTGCAAGCGCTGCCGAGTTGGAAGGCGGCGCCGAGGTAGCGCCGGCGGCGGAATGGCTGCTCGACAACTATCACATCGTCGAGGAACAGATCCGCGAGATCCGGGACGACCTGTCCCCCGGCTACTATCGCCAGCTGCCCAAGCTCGCCGAGGGGCCATTCACGGGCTATCCGCGCGTCTTCGGGCTGGCCTGGGCCTTTGTCGCCCACACTGACAGCTACCTCGATCCCGACATCCTGCGCCGCTTCATCGCCGCCTATCAACGCATCCAGCCGCTGACGATCGGCGAACTCTGGGCGGTGGCGATCACGCTGCGCATTGTTCTGGTCGAGAACCTGCGCAGGCTCACCGGGCAAATCACCGCCGGCCGGGTTGCCCGCGCCGATGCGGATGCGCTGGCCGCGCGGCTGCTGGCCACAGGGGGCGCCCGCACGGCACTCGAAACGGATATTGCTGCACGCCCTGCTGCGCCGCTGTCCGAGTTGTTCGCCGCGCAACTCGCCAGACGCCTGCGCGACCAGGACCCGAGAACCATGCCGGCACTGGGCTGGCTTGAGGAACGCCTCGGGCTGCAGGGCACTTCGATCGATGAGGTGGTGCTGCACGCGCAGCAGCGGCAAGGCGCCTCCAACGTGACAGTGCGCAACATCATCACGAGCATGCGGCTGATGTCTGATATCGACTGGGCTGAGTGGTTCGAGAGCGTCAGCCTTGTCGACGCGCGGCTGCGCGCGGGCAGCGACTTTGCCGAGATGGATTTTCCGACCCGCAACCTGTATCGCAACGCAATCGAGGAACTCGCGCGCGGCGCCTCGTGCCCGGAGCTCAGGGTTGCCGAGCTGGCGCTCAGCGCCACGCCAACACCGGCGTCCTCAGCGGACGAAGTGGATGATAGGGTCGACGCGACCGAGGACGGCCGCCGAGTCGATCCGGGCTATCACCTGATCGGCGCGGGCCGCTGTGCGCTCGAACGTGCCATCGGGTTTCGCGCGCCGCCCCGCCTGTGGGTCAGCCGCTGCTGCAAGCAGCTGGGCCTCGGCGGCTATGTCGGCGCGCTCGTGCTGGTCACGGCCGCCCTGCTGGCGCTCGCGCTATGGCTCTTGCCTGCCGACCTGGCGCCCGGCTGGCTTGTGCTGCTGGCGCTGTGCTGGATTGTGCCGGCCAGCGAGGTCGCCACCGCGCTGGTCAACCGCGCGCTTGCCGGGCGCCTGGGCGCGACGATCCTGCCCGGCCTGGAGCTCAAGGCCGGCGTTCCGCCCGCGCTGCGGACGCTGGTGGTGGTGCCGACCCTGCTGACCGGCGAGGCCGACCTGTGCGAGCAGATTGAGCGGCTGGAAGTACATCACCTCGCTGGCGCAGGCGGCGAGCTGAGCTTTGCCTTGCTGACCGATGGCGTCGACGCGGACCGGGAGGCGCTGCCTGGCGATGCCCGGCTGCTTGCCGTGGCCAGCGCAGCGATCGCACGGCTGAACCAGCGCCATGGGCCGGGTCCCGCCGGCGATCGCTTTCTGTTGCTTCACCGCCGGCGCGTGTTCAACGCCGCGCAAGGCCAGTGGATGGGATGGGAGCGCAAACGCGGCAAGCTGCATGAGCTGAACCGGCTGCTGCGCGGCGCCAGCGACACCAGCTACGTGCCCGTCGACGGCCGGGCACCGCAAGTGCCGGCCGGCGTGCGCTACGTCATCACCCTCGACGCCGACACGCGGCTGCCACGCGATGCCGCGTTGCGGCTGATCGGCAAGATGGCCCATCCGCTGAACCAGCCACGGTTCGATGCGGCCCGGCAGCGCGTCGTGGGCGGCTACGGCATTCTCCAGCCGCGCGTCACGCCATCGCTGCCGATTGGCCGCGAGGGTTCGCTCTACCAGCGGGTCTTCTCCGGGCCGGGCGGCATCGATCCCTACGCGGCGGCCGCCTCCGACGTCTACCAGGATCTCTTTGGCGAGGGCTCCTATACGGGCAAGGGCATCTATGATGTCAATGCCTTTGAAGCGGCGCTCGGCGACCGGGTCCCGGAGAACACGCTGCTCAGCCATGACCTGTTCGAAGGGGTGTTCGCCCGTTCCGGGCTGGCCTCCGACGTCGAGGTGGTCGAAGAGTTTCCCGCGCGCTACGACGTGGCGGCCAGGCGCCAGCATCGGTGGACGCGTGGCGACTGGCAACTGCTTGGCTGGATCTTCGGGCACCATAAGGGCATCCACGCGGTGCCGGCCATCGGCCGCTGGAAGATGCTGGACAACCTGCGCCGCTCGCTGCTCGCGCCCCTGTTGCTGCTGAGTCTGGTGCTGTGCTGGTTCCTGCCCTGGCCGGCGGGGCCGCTGGCGACTGCCCTGCCGCTGGCTGCCCTTGCGATTCCGGCCGTCCTGCCCAGCGTCCTGTCCGGACTGCGACACCGCAGCGGTATGCGCCTGCGCAACCATATGCAGGCGCTACTCGCAGACCTGCGGCTAGCCGCCACGCAGACCCTGCTGGTGCTTGCGTTCGTGCCCGACCAGACCTGGCGCGCGGGTGATGCCATCGCGAGAACGCTGGCACGGCTGTATTCCACGCACCGCCACCTGCTCGAGTGGACCACGGCTGCGCAGTCCGCCACGCGCCCGCGGCTGGACCTGGCCGGCTTTTACCGGCAGATGGCCGGCGGCACTCTGCTCGCGCTGTCGATGGCCGCCGCCGGCGTGGGACTGTTGCCATCGTCATGGCCGCTTGTGCTGCCCTTTGTCCTGCTATGGCTGACGGCGCCGGCCCTTGCTCTATGGGCCAGCCGTGCGCCGGCCGTTGCGCGCCGGCTCGCCCTGCCGGAGGCCGACGCGCTGGCGCTGCGCCTCACGGCGCGCCGCACCTGGCGCTTCTTCGAGACTTTCGTCACGCCAGCGGACAACATGCTGCCGCCGGACAACTTCCAGGAGACGCCCAGGCCCGTGGTGGCGCATCGGACCTCGCCGACGAATATCGGGCTCTACCTGTTGTCGGCCATCGCCGCACGCGACTTCGGCTGGGCCGGGACCACCGAATCGGTCGAGCGCATGGAAGCGGCGTTCGGCGCGATGCGCAAGCTGCCGCGCTACCGGGGCCACTTCCACAACTGGTACGAAACGCTGAGCCTGCAGCCGCTGCATCCTGCCTATATTTCGTCGGTCGACAGCGGCAACCTGGCCGCGCACCTGATCGCGGTCGCCAACGCTTGTGAGGAATGGAAAAACGCTGCAGCGCCAGATCCCCGCCACGGCCTGGCGGACACTGCGCGGCTGGCAAACGAGGCCCTGGCGGCGCTGCCCTTCGCACACAGCGAACCCGGACGACAGCTTGGCGAATTACTGGCCGAGATCGACACCGTGCTCGCTGGCTCCCTCACCATGGCAACAGGAGCGACGGGGGCACCGGCACTCGGGCCCCTCACAGACAAGGTCGTCAGGCTGGTGCATGACAACCACCCCGCCGCCGGCGATGACCGTGTTGCCGACCTGACCTTCTGGGCCGGCGCGCTGCAGCGCGCCGTCATCGAGCATGAGCGCGACCAGCTGCAGCAGGCTGAAGTACCGCAGGCACTGGCTGCCAGGCTGACGGCGCTCGCCCATACCGCGCGCGAACTGGCGATGGCAATGGACTTCGCCTTCCTGCTCGATCCGGCGCGCAAGCTGTTGTCGATCGGCTATTCGCTTGCCGACAACCGGCCCGATGTCAGTTGCTACGACCTGCTCGCCTCCGAAGCGCGGCTCGCCAGCCTGTTCGCCATTGCCAAGGGGGACGTGTTGACCCCGCACTGGTTCCGGCTGGGGCGCATGGCGACGCCACTAGGCAAGGGCTCGGCACTGATCTCGTGGTCGGGCTCGATGTTCGAATACCTGATGCCGTCGCTGGTGATGCGCGCCCCTGCCGGCAGCCTGCTTGAACAGACCGCGCGCCTGGTGGTGGCGCGCCAGCAGGGCTACGGGCAGTCGCTGGGGATTCCCTGGGGCGTATCCGAATCGGCGTACAACGCCCGCGACAGGGAGTTCACCTACCAGTACTCGAACTTCGGCGTGCCCGGCCTGGGGCTCAAGCGCGGCCTGTCCGAGAACGCGGTGATCGCCCCCTATGCCACGGGACTGGCGGCCATGGTCGATCCGAAGGCTGCATGCGACAACTACCGTCGCCTGGCCGAACTCGGCGCCCTTGGATGCTACGGATTCTACGAGGCGCTGGATTACACGCGCGCGCGCCTGGCCGACAGCGAGACGGTCGCCATTGTGCGCAGCTTCATGGCGCACCACCAGGGCATGACCATCGTTGCCATCGCCAACGCCCTGCACGATGGCCGCATGCGCGCGCGCTTCCATCGCGAGCCGATGATCCAGTCCTGCGAACTGCTGCTGCAGGAACGCATGCCGCGCAACGTCGCCGTAGCGCATCCCCGCGCTGAGGAAGTGAAGGCCTCGGCGGCAGCGGTACTGCCCCAAGACTCTGCGGTGCGACGGTTCACGGCGCCGGCAACTGGCAATCCGGTCACCCATCTGCTGTCCAACGGCCGCTACACCGTGATGCTGACCACCACGGGAATGGGCTACAGCCGCTGGCGCGACCTGGCCGTGACGCGCTGGCGGGAAGATGCCACCCGCGACGATTCGGGCTCCTTCATCTTCCTGCGCGATACGCAAAGTGGCACCACCTGGTCTGCCAGCGCGCAGACGGCCGCCGATGGCGAGCGCGGCGGCGAAGTGGTTTTCGCCGAAGATTGCGCCGAGTTTGTCCGGCACGACGGCAGCCTGACAACCATCCTGGAAGTCCTGGTTTCCGGCGAGGACGACGGCGAGGTCCGCCGCGTATCGCTGGTCAACAACGGGCGCCGCCCACGCGAGATCGAACTCACTTCCTATGCGGAAATGGTGCTCGCCACGCGCGCGTCCTATGATGCACATCCGGCCTTCTCCCGGATGTTCATCCAGACCGCCCACCTGGCCGAGTCCGGTGCGCTGACCGCGACACGCCGCCTGCGTTCGCCCGAGGAGCCGCCGGTCTGGGCTGCCCACTTCAGCGTGGTGGAAGGCGACGTTGTCGCCGATCCGCAGTACGAGTCCGACCGCGCACGCTTCCTGGAAGGCGGCCGCACGCCCGCTGCGTGCGCAGTCGTCACAGCCGGACTGCCGCTCTCGAACACGGTCGGCACGGTCCTCGACCCGATCTTCTCGCTCAGGCAGCGCGTGCGGATTGCGCCCGGGGGCAGCGCGCGGGTGGCCTTCTGGACTGTCATTGCGACGTCGCATGCCGACCTGCTCGACCTGATCGACAAGCATCAGGACCGCAACGCCTTCGACCGGGCCAAGACCCTGGCATGGACGCAGGCCCAGGTCGAGCTCCGCCACCTTGACGTCGATGCGGCGGAAGCGGCCGACTTCCAGCGCCTCGCTGCGCCCCTGCTCTACGCCGATGCCCGCTTCAGGGCCCCGCCGAACGCCATCCTGCGCGGGGCCGGTCCGCAGTCGGCACTGTGGCCGCTGGCGATTTCCGGCGACTTGCCGGTTGTCCTCCTGCGCATCGACGAGATCGAGGACATCGTCCAGGTGCGCCAGTTGTTGCGCGCCCACGAGTACTGGCGCATGAAGGGGCTTGCCGTCGATCTGGTCATCGTCAACGAGCGCGCCTCTTCCTATATCCAGGATCTGCAGATAGCGATCGAGACCGCGGTTCGCAGCAGCCACTCGCAAAGCCACGCGAGCGAGGAAGGGGTCCACGACCCGATCCACGGCTCGGTCTACACCCTGCGTGCCGACATGATGCAGCCCGAAGCCCGCGCGCTGCTGCAGTCAGTCGCACGTGTCGCGCTGATTGCCCGACGCGGCGCCATCGCGGACCAGCTCGCCCGCCTGCCCGCAGTGGCGGCCCCACTTCCTGTACCTGTCCGGCGCCGCAAGCCCGCGCCACACTCACTGCCGCCGGTGCCGGCGCAGCCCGGGCTCGAGTTCTTCAACGGCCTGGGCGGCTTCGACCAGGACGGCCGGGAATATGTGGTGGTGCTGAACGCCGGCCAGTCGACCCCGGCCCCATGGATCAACGTGATCGCCAATCCCGGCTTCGGCTTCCAGGCGTCGGCCAGCGGCAGCGGCTACACCTGGGCGGAGAACAGTCGCGACAACCAGTTGACGCCCTGGTCCAACGATGCAGTTGCAGATCCGTGCGGCGAAGCGATCTATGTCCGCGACGAGGACAGCTTCCAGATCTGGAGCGCCACCGCGCAGCCGATCCGGGACAACGGCACCTATACAGCCCGCCATGGGCACGGCTACAGCCGCTTCACGCATGAGGCCAACGAGATTGCGCTGGCGTTGCTGCAGTACGTCGCGCTGGACGATCCGATCAAGATTTCGCGCCTGACGCTGCGCAACCTCTCCAGCGTTTCCCGCCGGCTTTCCGTGACGGCCTATACGGAATGGGTGCTCGGCACGTCCCGGGGTGCTTCGGCGCCGTTCATCGCCACGGCGCCCGACGAAGCCACCGGCGCCATCCTGATCCGCAATCCGTGGAGCACGGCGTTTCCGGGTCGCGTGGCCTTTGCCGATCTTGGCGGCAGGCAGACCGCCTGGACCGCCGATCGTACCGAGTTCCTTGGCCGGAATGGCGGCCCCGAAGCGCCCGCAGCGCTGCTCGGCAAGGCGCCCTTGTCCGGCACGACCGGTTCGGGCCTGGATCCCTGTACGGCCTTGCAGTGCAATGTCGAGCTCGCGGCCGACGAGACCGTCGAAGTCGTTTCGTTTATCGGACAATGCGCTTCGGCTGCCGAGGCCAGCGCGCTGATTGCGCGCTATCGCGAGACGGATCTCGACGCGGCGCTGGCTAGTGTGACCCGGCACTGGCAAGGCCTGCTTGGCGCGGTACAGGTCAGGACGCCGGACCGCGCCATGGACATCATGCTCAACGGCTGGCTTCTCTATCAGACACTCGCCTGCCGCATCCGGGCACGCTCGGCCTTCTACCAGGCAAGCGGCGCCTACGGATTCCGCGACCAGTTGCAGGATCACATGGCGCTCACCCTTGCCAGTCCGGACGCAACGCGACGGCATCTGCTACGCGCCGCCGGGCGGCAGTTCGTCGAGGGCGACGTCCAGCACTGGTGGCTGCCACATTCTGGGCAAGGCGTGCGAACACGGATCTCCGACGATCGCGTGTGGCTCGCGTTTGCGACCGCCAGCTATATCGCCAGCTCGGATGACACCGCCGTGCTGGACGAGATGGTGCCGTTCCTGGAAGGCCAGATCCTGGGCCCCACCGAGGCCGACGCCTTCTTCCAGCCGATGGTCTCGGATATATCGGCCTCGCTGTTCGAGCATTGTGCGCGGGGGATCGACAGCTGCATGGCGCACGCCGGCGACCACGGGCTGCCGCTGATCGGCGGCGGCGACTGGAACGATGGCATGAACCTTGTCGGGGCCGGCGGCAAGGGCGAAAGTGTCTGGCTGGGCTGGCTGCTGGTACGCACCCTCGCCATGTTTGCCCCGCTGGCGCAGACCCGTGATGCCGGGCGCGCCCGCCGCTGGCAGGCGCATGCGGCCTTGCTGCGCGAGGCGCTGGAGCGAGAGGCCTGGGATGGCGACTGGTATTGCCGCGCGACCTTCGACGACGGCACCTGGCTCGGCTCGAAAGACCGTGAGGAATGCCGTATCGACGCCATTGCGCAGTCCTGGGCCGTGCTGTCGGGCGCGGCCGATCCCGCCCGTGCCCGTGCGGCGATGGCCTCGCTGGAAAAGTACCTGGTGCGCCACGAAGACGGGCTGGCACTGCTGTTCACCCCTCCCTTCGACAAAGGTCCTCTCGACCCCGGCTACATCAAGGGCTACCCGCCCGGCCTGCGCGAGAACGGCGGACAATACAGTCATGCCGCGATGTGGGCAGTTCTCGCTTTTGCGAGACTCGGCGCGGCCGACAAGGCTGTCGAACTGTTCTCGCTGCTCAACCCCATCAACCATGCGCTGACACCTGTAGCGGTCGAGCGCTACAAGGTTGAGCCCTATGTGGTTGCGGCCGACGTCTACTCGGTGCCGCCCCACATCGGCCGCGGTGGCTGGACCTGGTACACGGGTGCCGCGGGATTGATGTATCGCGCCGGGGTGGAAGGCATCCTCGGCATCAGGAAAGAGGGAAACCGGCTGGTCATTGCCCCTTGCATTCCTGCCTCGTGGCCGGGCTTCAAGGCCACCGTGAACGTGGCGTCGACCCGTTATGAGATCAGCGTGGAGACGCCGTTGCACTGCGCCAGCGATGTCTCGCAGGCGATCCTCGACGGCGTCAGCATCCCCTGTAAGGACGGCCAGGCTAGTGTCCCTCTTGATGGGGGCGAGCACGCGCTGCTGGTCCTGGTCTAGCTCCCACGTATCCGGGCAGTCAATCCGTGTCGGCGCCGCGTCAAGCGTACGGCACCGGACTGACACGAGATCCCATCCGAACTACGCTTTGAGCAGGATAGAGCTGTCGCTATCGAGACAACGTACCGGCGACAAGTACTTCAGCGAATCCCTCGAATCGGTGTTCTCGATTTCATGGCATGGCCATCGACAACGCGATCCGCTAGAACGGCTACCCTCCGCCCGGCTGAACCAGCGGAAGGCATGTTTTTGCAGAACCAGGAGCGCATCATGTCACTTGGAATCGTACTGTTGATTGTCTTGGCTATCTTCCTCGTGGGGGCAATCCCCACCTGGTCGTACAGCAGCGGATGGGGCTATGCGCCATCGGGCACACTCGGGATACTTTTGGTTGTGGTCCTTGTCCTGTTGCTGCTAGGCAGACTCTGAGGCGGGCGTCGGGAGCGTCCCGGACGCAGGGGCCGCCATTGCAAGGCAGGCTCATCGCGCTGGCTTCCTGAATTGCCGAAATCCAATCTGAGGGGCGCGCAACCGGGGGCACGCGCTCGGTGACAACCTGGTTGCCACCGTCCATCGCACGGCCAGGTTGCCTCAGCATCTGGCTCGCAACACCGATATAGAGGTATTCATCATGAACAAGGACCAGGTGAAGGGCCGGGTCACAGAGGCCTCCGGGAAAATCAAGGAAGCCTTCGGCAAGATGACCGGAAACAAGCAAACGCAAGTTGCGGGAACGCTGAAGAAGGATCTTGGCAAGACGCAGGCAGCGTACGGCGACGTCAAGGAGGATATCAAGAAGGCTGAGTAACAGAATATGGAGAGGGCGAGCACCCGAGCCAATACACCGCCGGCACGATGGCAAAGGCTGCGGCCCGACCGGCCGCCCTTTGCCCGCTTTCGGCCTTTCCTCGTTACGTGCGGGCGTCAGGAGACAGCCATGCTGGACACGATGCTGAATCAATTCCCTCCCATGGAGCAGGAAGCTTTCCGCGAGACCTGTCTGCGTAACGGGGTCGCACCTGACGGATTTACCGTGACAGCAATTGAAGACGCGGCAGGTGCTGTGCCGGCTCACGGCCGCACCATCTCGGTAGGCCTCGGCAGGGAAATCCGCCAGTACGACGGAAGCCGGACTGCCCAATGGACCGTCGATTTCGAGGACGACCTGAAATCGCGCGTGTTCGGCTGAGCCTTGCTTCTCTGCGCCACCCTTGCGCCCGCGTACGCCAGCGGACCGACTTCTTGCGCCCATAGGGAGAACATTGTCTCGACACAGGCAGGCGACCAGGCCTTTGCAGCCGGATGCCCGGGACCTATGGAACAACGATACCCGGATCCCTGCGTGGCCGCAGGAGGTAGCAAGAAATGAAACGCACACAAATATTCCTCGAACGGGCGGCAATCCTTATCGCCGCACTTGGCATAGTCGCCTGTAGCGGCATGAGCCGGCGAGACACCGATACAGTAGTGGGTGCAGGCATCGGAGGCGTGGCGGGCGCCGTGCTGACCAGTGGCAGCGCGTTAGGAACTGTCGGTGGAGCCGCCGTAGGCGGCGTCATCGGCAATCAGGTAGGCAAGTAGCGGCAGCGGCGCGACGCAACGGACGCCGCGCAAACAAACGATGCTCAGCGATTCGCGAAGCTCGCCTCGCGCTACCTCCGTACCCTGTCGTACCCGCAATCCCATCCGCATTGACGTAGGCTGAATTCATACCTCGAACACTGGAGAGAATCATGCAACGGCGACGATTCATATTGATCTCGGCCGGATCCATGGTGGCCATCGGCGCCACCCTGCCGGCCTGCACAACCACCGGCACCTCTTCCGAGAGTGCCGCCAGCCGGGCCGATGACCGGCACAGCATCGACGCCGAAGTGGATTCCACGCTCACCCGCCTCTACGCCTCCGCCCGTGGCTCGCATGAACTCGTCGGCAAGGCGCAGGGCGTGCTGGTCTTCCCTTCGGTGATCGCGGCAGGTTTCTGGCTTGGCGGCGAATACGGCAAAGGCTCGCTGCGCGTACGGGGCACCACGGTGGGCTACTACAGCACCACCACCGGTTCCATCGGATTCCAGTTCGGTGCGCAGTCCAAGGCCATCATCTTTCTGTTCATGACCCGTGATGCGCTCGACCGCTTCCGCAACAGCGAAGGCTGGGCAGTTGGCGGCGATGCCACCGTAGCCGTGCTTAAAGTTGGCGCCAACGGCAACATCGACTCCAACACCGCCAGCGCACCGGTCGAGGCCTTCGTGCTCACCAACAGCGGACTGATGGCGGGCGTCAGCCTCGAAGGTACCAAGGTCAGCAAGCTGGCTGCCTTGTAACACCGACAGCCGCCGACAAGAGCGCCGCCACCATCTACGCCAATCACGCAGGGCCATCACGAACTTCATCACCAGCGCTGGCCCTCTGATCTCGTTGATCGCCGGCGTCCTGATTCTTGTCATTCCGCGGCTGCTTAACTATATCGTCGCCATCTACCCCATTGTCATCGGCCTGCTTCGGACTGTTTGGCGGGCACCTGCGCTAAGCGGGGGCCAAGGGCGAGTTCCTTCGGGACTCGACACACTGACGACGGTGCCGATCCATCCTCCCGGGCGCCAGCACGCCCGGGCACTCGAGAGTGTCATCATGCGTACCCTACTCTGCCTCCGCTTCAAGGATGCCGCTTCCGCCCGGGACGGCTGGGCAAGACTGCTTCCCCTCGTCCACGCGACTGCCCATGTGACCGGCCCCTGGTTCGTGGGCCGGGGCCTGCGGCCGGTCGAGAGCTTTCCGGGCGCGGATACCACGCACACCAGCTTCCGGCATGAAGGCTCGATCGCCGGCTATGCCATATTTGCAATACTTGGCCTCGCGCTGGCAGGGTACTACGGCGACCATTCCGCCCCGCTGAGCGGCCTTACCACCTATGGCCTTGGCTTCGTGGCCTTCGGCGTCTGTGGCTGGCTCCTTGGTGCGCTGTTCGGCTCAATGTTGCCGCGACAGCGGCTGGCGCGGGCCGCTGCACTCTTGTCGCAAGGCGAAATCATCATGATCGTCGGATGCAAATCCTCCGAGAAGGAAACGATCAAGACGCTGCTATACGAGCTGGGCGGAGTCGGCATTGACGAGCACGGCGACTTCCTGCCACATCTGCGCTGGACCTAAATGTGACCGTTCTGCAGCACCAGGCCGTGCCACCGGTGAAAGAAAGGCCTGGTGAAAGCCAGATGTCTGCTTTCAGAGATTGATCAGACCTGCTGCCACGTTTACGCACAGACCCAATACAGCAATATTGAAGTAGAACGAGAGCACGGACTGCGCAAGTACCGCTTTGCGGATGGGCCGCGATCTCAGTGCCACGTCCGACGTCTGCGAGGTCAACGCGATCGTGAACGAGAAGTACAGGAAGTCCCAATAATTCGGCTCAAGCGCGCTATCGGGAAAGCTGAGTACCGGCTCATCGGTGCTCTCCTGCGCTGAGCCGTAGTACAGCCGCGCATAGTGCAGCGCGAACATTGTCGGAATCAGGAACCAGGCGCCGAACAGCGTCGCCACGGTGAAAGCAAGATGCGCCAGCCCCGCACCCAGCCCCAAATCTTTCACCGTGGCCAGTTCGAGCACGATAGCGGCAATGCTGGCGACCGCAGCAACGCAAACGACTAGCAGAAACGTAGTGGCCGTCTCGTCCTCGCGAATGGCAATTTCCCTGACCATGTCTTGTGGCGCCCTGGCCATCAGCCACCAGATCAGCACGAGATACGACCAAACGGCGATGTCCCAGCCGAGCACGACGCGCACTAGCGGGCGCAGCGACACCGGCGCCACGGATGCAGCGATGATGCCGATCACTAGCGCGATGACGGCGCGCGGCCGGTATTGAATGAGCTTCGGGACAGGGAGAACGGGGAGCATGAGCATCAGATGGTGGGTGGAATGGCCACTTGCGCAGGCCGCCCGATCTGGCTCCGACGCGCGTTCCGACGAAGCTCCTCGACCATCAACGGCTCGCCAGGCTAAGGCTCGCGCTCCGGGCCGTGTCGACCCTTTGCACGAAGGTGGCTTATACCTGAAAGCAGCTCTGCGGTGAGAACCTATGCCAGCGTAGCGCGTTCGAGTCGCCCGCTCAAGCTGCCTTCACCTTCTAGGGGTCATCGTACTTTCCGGAAAAAAATGGCGGTAGCAGACCGCAAACCCGCCTGTAGTAACGCTTCTCAAAGCAATGAATCACTTGGCGCCAGCGTATTTGTAAGCTCTTGATAGATAAGCCGTTTCCGGTGCATACCGCCAGAAAATGGACGGAAAGTACGATGACCCCGAGAAGCCGGCGCGTTTCCGCCCCGTGCGCGCTTCAGTCCGCGCGCGGATGTGCGAGGAAAAACCGCAGCATTTCCGCACTGGCGTCGGGTCCCTTCGGATCGGTGTAGGTGCCGCGGCGGCTGCCGCCCGACCACGCATGTCCGGCACCGTGGATCACCCAGTACTGGGCATCGATGCCGGCAGGCGTCGTGATCCTGTGCCGCGTGTAGTCGTGGCCCGCGCGTACGGTCTCGCGTTGCTTGTCCCTGCGCGCTTCGCCTTGCTCGAAAGGTGCCACCAGCCGGCTGCCATTGGACGGGTGCACGGTCTTGTCGGCATCGCCATGGAACACGATCATCGGTCGGCTTGGCGCCATCAGCGGCGCGCCGGCCCTTGACCTGCCGATGCCCTTGCCGCCCCGCATCGCGCCCAGCGCGGACGGCAGGTCGTGCGCGCAGCCCGCGGGCAAGCCCGAATGGATACCCGCCGCCGCGAACAGTCCGGGATAGCGCTGGATCAGCACTGCCGCCATCGCGCCGCCGGCGGAGAGGCCGGCCACGTAGACGCGCCGGGTGTCGATGCCGTGGCTGGCGATGACCTCGTGCGTCATGCCGGCGATCAGCGAGGGCTCGCCCCGCTCGGCTTGCTGGTCACCCGGCCGGAACCAGTTCCAGCACTTCGATGCGTTGGCGTCGGCGGGCTGGATCGGGTACAGCACGACAAAGCCGAGCCTGTCGGCGAGTTCGTTCATGCGGGTGCCGGCGGCAAAGTCGTCGGCGTCCTGCGTGCATCCATGCAGCATCACGACCAGCGGCATCGGCTTGCTGTGCCTGCCGGCCGGTATGTAGAGCTTGTACGAGCGGGTGCCCGCGTGGTTTGCGAAGGTCCGCTGGCTGAAGTGCCCGGCCTGCGCAGTCGCACGGGCGAGCGGGGATTGTGGAGCAGGTGCGCGCGCCGCTGCGCTGTCCGGGCCTGCGGCATCGGTGCCGCGGGCATGCACCGCGGCGGCATCGGCGGGTTCACCGGCGACACCGCCGGTCTGGGCCGCAGCCGTGTCGTGCGTCAGCAGGCGTTCAACCACCTGTGCAGGCATCGGCGCCGCCGTAGCGGCTCTCACTTCCACGGACGAATGCCGGCGTAGTGCCCGCTGGATGGCCACGGTGGCCTCCATCGGGCCTGCGGTCTGCAGCAACTGCATGGCCTCATGCATCGAGGCGAGGAACGCGTCATTCATTTTCATGCTTGTATCCAGGCAACCTGGCGAACCAGGGGGCGGCGAAATTGCCGCGAACTACCGTATGCGCCCGGCCAGCGCAGCCTTGACTGCGGCTGGCGCGTGCAAGGCGCCCAGCACCACGATGGATTCGATGGTCGCCAGCGCAAGCTCCGGACTGACATCCGAGGCAATGCTGGCCAGTCCCAGCACATGGATATCGAGTCTTGCATTGGCCGCGCGCGCAGCTTCCAGGTCCTTCTTCGTGAAGTGCTGCAGCCCGAGTACCAACGCCCGACGGCTCACCGTTTCCTGGATGACCACCGCATGCGCGGCGAGCTGGTTCCGGATGGCGGTCCGGATCAGGTCTGAGCGGTTCGAGTAAAAGCCCTCTTCGACCAGCAGGTCGATCTGCCCGAGGTCTACCGGTCCGAGGTTGATGGTGATTTTTTCCGTATCACCTGCCTTCGGCTTGTTCGTCAGCTGTGCCGCATCGGTTTTGTGAGAGGTCATTTCGTCGTTAAGCGTTGGCAAGCGATGGAAGCAGCGGTCAAATCACCTATAGACCATCCTGCAACCATCCACACGCCATCCATGTGGATGGTAAATAAATAGGTGAACGATGGAGCAGGCGCAAGGCGAAAGTCAGGATGTGTCACAGAGTCATCATGCGGTGCGGCCCGAAGGGCACAAACCGGTTGCTATCCGGCAAGCCGGACGGCGTGCCGGATAGCATCATCTGAGGGAGAGAGGCGGAGTGTCGGCCGATGCCGGCCTCAGGCGTCGGCGGATGACGAAGGGGCACCGTATCGCGGCTCAACCACGCATGCCCCGTCAGAGCCGCGATCCGATCAGCGTAGCCATCCGGTCGCGCAGCGTTTCGATCCATGGGCGATTGGCCCACTGTGCGTACGTGACCGGGCGGGACAGCGTCATGTCACCCTTACTGCGACACCCATTAGCCGGCCGAAGTCAAAGCGATCCTGCATAGTTCAAGGCGAGGGCATTGCAGTTGACGCGAGCGTCATCAACACATCCGCGCTTGCAGATCATCCATTTCTTCCAGCAGGTCGGCCACCAGAGCGGCCAGTTCCGGTATGGCGTCAAAGTCACGCTCCAACTGCCGCATGCGCCGCGCCCGTAGCAGGCTGGCGCTGGAAAACCGCCAGATGCCAGCGACACTTACGGCATGAGGGAACAGGCCCTCATCTACATGCAGCCTGAGCCAATCTGGTTCTACCATGCAGGCTGCCGCCACCTGCTCCAGAGTCAGCCAAGCATCTTCCATCAAGCAGCCGATCAGCACGTCATCATCACGCATGGGTCAGGCTCTCCTATCCGGGCGCGGGTTAAAGGCCAATTCCCGCGCCATGGTTTCATAAAGCTCTCGCGCCTTTGGGGTGTTTGCCGGCGGCAACACCACCTGGATGTCCAGCAGCAAATCGCCTGGTGGATTAGCGGGGATGCCCTTGCCGCGCACCCGTAGCTCGCTGCCGCTCTGGGCGCCAGGGGGAATGCGCACCTTCAGTTCGCCCCCAGGTAAATCGATGGGCACCACGGCCCCCAGCGCCACCTCCCACGGTGCCACCGGCATGGTGAGGTGTAGATTTCGCCCCTTCACTTTCAGTCGGTCGTGCGGTTTGAAATGCACCTCCAGAAAAAGATCCCCCGCCGGCGCACCGCCGATCCCCGGCGCACCCTGCCCGGCCAGACGGATGAGCTGACCTTCGCGCACGCCTTTGGGAATTTTCACGCTGAGGGTCCGGCTCCTGAGCTGCACCAGGCCGTGGGCGTCCATGCTTGGCACCCGCAGCGAAAGTTGACGGGTGGCGCCGGTAAAGGCGTCTTCCAGGTCCAGCAGGACCTTGGCGTGGTGATCCACACCGCGTGACTGGAAGCTGCCACCATGTGCATGGACGCCGCGGTGTCTGCCCCCGACACGGCCAAACAGCTCCGCGAAGAAGTCGCTGAAATCGGCCTCTTCCTGGGGCGAGAAGCCCCGACTAGAGAACTCGAAGCCGGTGTTCCAGTCCGGCGGCGGACGGAACTCCTGGCCAGGATGATAGCCTCGCTCCAGTTGATCGTACGCGGCGCGCTTTTCCGGGTCGGAGAGCACGGCGTAGGCCTCGTTGAGCTGCCTCATGCGCAGTTCTGCATCCGACTCCTTGGAAACGTCCGGATGGAACTTGCGCGCGAGCTTGCGGAACGCCTTCTTGATGTCCTCCGCCGTGGCATCGCGTGCCACCCCCAGCGTCTTGTAGTAGTCCTGGAACTCCATGCGTGTTCCCCTTTTCCGGTCTCGAGGGCTGCCCTTGTCCTCGGAAGAATGATGTCGAATATCAGTCAAATCAAGAACTTGAAATCCCCAGGTGAAGCCTTACCATTGCAACCGGGGGCGTCAGAATATGGCGCCCGCGCGGAAGCGAATGGAGGCAAACATGTTGTATCGATCGTTGTTTCCCCATGACGTATTCTCAGAACTGGAACGCCTACAGCGCGAGTGGCAGCAGCCATTCGGGCTGTCTCCCAGCATTCGCGGTCGGGTCAGTTTTCCGGCCATGAATGTAGGCGGCACCCCCCACTCGGTGGAAATCTACGCTTTTGCCCCTGGCGTCGATCCGGCCAGCATGGACGTGCAGCTAGTGAAGAGCGTGCTGACCATTGTCGGCGAGCGCAAGTCCGATCTCCCCGACAAGGACGAGCAAACCTCCGTGCATATCGATGAACGCTTCGCTGGCCGCTTCCGCCGTGTGGTGAGCCTGCCAAACGACGTGAATCCCAATGCGGTGGAGGCCAAGTACCGCGACGGCGTGCTGCACATCAGCATCCAGCGCCTCGAAGCCGCGCAGCCGCGCCAAATCAGCATCCAGTGAGCGAGGAGGATCTGGCCATGAGCGAAACTACTGCTGTCACCAAGCAAGCCGACACTGGCAGCACTGAAGCGGCCCTGATGCCGCCAGTGAATGTGTATGAGGACGCCGCAGGCATCACCCTGTACGCCGATTTGCCGGGTGTGCCCAAGGACAAGCTGGTCGTGCAGGTGCAAGGCGATATGCTGACCATCAAGGGCGAAGTCGTCCTGGATCTGCCGGAAGGCATGGAAGCCAGTCACGCGGAGGTTTCCCTGCCCCGTTACCGGCGCGTGTTTACGCTATCCAAGGAATTAGACGCCGAAAAGGTCGTCGCCGAGTTCAACCACGGCGTGCTCAAGCTGCGCATCCCGAAAGCCGAATACGCGCAACCAAGCCGCATTGAGGTCAAGGTGACGTGATGTAAGCCGAGCGAGTCGTGGGCATCACCCATGGCTGCCCACGCGTAGGAGGGCTGACATGGAAATGGAATCGTTGAAAGAGCGTTCCGGTGTTCGCCCCTTTGAACAGTGAGGGGATCGACGATGCGACTGATCGAGCTGGATGAACAACAGGACTTTCTTGCGACCTTGCAGCGTAATGGTCTGGCAGCAGATGATTTCGAACTCCTGGAAACGGATACGACCGACCCAAAAGGCGACGAGAACTTCGGTTTGCAGGGCTACGTCACGGTAACCAGACGATCAACACAAGTTACAAGGGAATACCCCATCGGCTATGAAACCGATTGGGTTCAGCATTTCAGGAAAGATCTCGAGGCCGGCATCTTCGATAAGTCCGAATGAGATCCTGCATGCTACTAAGAAGCGTTAGACAGCATGAGCGATGGGATCGACGTGGCACCCAAGGTCGGCGAGACGTTTGAGCAGGCGTCGAATGGTTTTCTCGGCATGATGGCGGTCAAAGTAATCGGGGCCAAGGTCGGCGTACTCCACACCATCCCGGAGCATGTGGTAAGCGGCGGTGAGCATGGAAGCAGCCACCGCGAGGATGGCCTTCTTGGCGCCGCGCCGGGCTTTGATGCGCAGGAACTGGGCACGGAGATAGCTGGTCTTGACGCGCACCGCGGCCCAAGCGGCGGTGACCAGGGCGGTCTTGAGCCAGGTACCGCTCTTGCGCACGCGCGTGCTGCGGCGTTTGCCGGCGCTCTCGTCATTGCGCGGACACAGGCCCGCCCAAGACACCAGATGGCCAGCATCGGGAAAGCGCGTCATGTCGACGCCGATCTCCGCCAACAGGACCTGAGCGGTCAAGTCGCTAACCCCGGGGATCGTGGTCAGCAGGCGGGCGCGTTGTCGGATCGGCGCCAGCGCTTTTCCCACGACGGCGTCGAGCTCGGCGAGCGTGTGCTCCAGGGCACCGATGATATCCAGATGCAGCTTGAGCATCGTGCGATGGTGTTCGGTAATGCGTCCGCGCAGCGCCTCGCACAGTTCGGCGTGCTTTTTTCGGGCGTTGCCTTGGGCCAGCGCGGCAAGCCGCTCGGGATCGGCCTCGCCGTTGACAATCGCCTTGAGCATGGCCCGGCCACTGTGTCCCAGCACGTCCGAGAGCACGCTGCCCAGCTTGAGGTTGGCGTCTTCGAGCACTTTCTGGATACGCAGGCTGTGCTGGGAGATCTCGCGCACGAGTTGCTTGCGGGTGCGCGTGAGATCGCGCAACTCCTGGATGGCGGCCGGCGGCACGAAGCTCGATCGGATCAAGCCGTGGGCGAGCAGATCGGCAATCCACATCGCGTCATTGACGTCGGTCTTGCGGCCGGGCACGTTGCGGATGTGCTGGGCATTGGCCAGCACCAACTCGAAGTTGCCCTCGAGGATGTGCCACACCGGCTTCCAGTACACCCCGGTGGCTTCCATGGCCACGTGGGTGCAGCCGTGCAGCGCCAGCCAGTCGGCCAGCGCCAGCAGGCCGGCGGTGGTGCTGTCAAAGCTGCGCACTTCGTGATGTGCGGGCGCCGAGACACAGCGCACACAGGCCACAATGGTGTCCTTGTGGACGTCGAGTCCGGCACAACGGGGATAGAGTACTTGCATGGAGCCTCCTGCCAGAGTCAACGGCATCGGCAGCAGCCCTCGTCGTCGAAATCTACTAGGCGCGTTCCGGGGTGTTACCACCCGTGGTCGCAATTCGGGGTGCTCGCAGGGCTGCGGGTCCAACTATTGAACGGGCTCGGGGCACCACGCGAAAGCCGACCTCGTTGCCGTTACCAGACGCCATCTTATGCCCATCCCATCGCAACGCATGGGCCGCAAGCCCGCTTCATCCTTCGGGGTCGGGCGCGCCCGATGAACAACTATTGAGACGGCGGGTGAAATAGGACTACCTGCCCGATTGGATGCTCACCTGGAAGCAGGCATATCCAGATTCGCATGTACCCGGCAGAACACCTTCTCGTGCCACACCGCCTCCAGTTTTCCTTTGGCCGAGATCCCTGTGGTGGGGTTCAAACGGGTGCGACCGATAATGCCGTTCAGATGTTGCGGTGGAGGATGGCGTAGCTGGGATAAGAATCCACCCTTCTGCATCACGCTGTTGCAAAGCGGCGGAAGAACCATTGTTTCATGCCTTCCACCGCCAACAGATAGAAGAGCAACATGGCAGCGAGGATGAGGAAGAAGAATGCCGGCGGCGCGACGAAACCGAGATGCACGCCTGCAGAGGTGAACGGCAGCAGCACGGCCACCGCCACCACCGACAGTGAACAGGCGATGAGCCACGGATTCGGGTAGCTCCTGAAGGGATTCCTTCGGGTGCGGATGATGAAGATGACCAGCACCTGCGTGGCCATGGACTCAATGAACCAGCCGGTATGGAAGAGCCTCTCGCCGGCATGAAAGACCGTCAGCATAATGTAGAAGGTAAGGAAGTCGAAGATCGAGCTGACCGGGCCGATTATCAACATGAAATTGCGGATGAAGTTCATGTCCCAGTGGCGAGGGTGGCTCAAGTAGTCATCATCTACCCGGTCCAGTGGAATGGGCAGTTCGGATACGTCATAGAGGAGATTGTTGAGCAGGATCTGCACCGGCAGCATCGGGAGGAAAGGCAGAACCAGCGAGGCGCCGGCCATGCTGAACATGTTGCCGAAATTGGAACTGGTTCCCATCATGATGTATTTCATGATATTGCCGAAGGTGCGCCGTCCTTCCTGGACGCCGGCATGGAGGACTACCAGGTCTCGTTCCAGCAGGATCATGTCTGCCGCCGCTTTCGCCACGTCCACGGCACTGTCCACTGAAATTCCCACATCGGCGGAATGGAGCGACGGTGCATCATTGATCCCGTCGCCGAGATACCCGACCACATGACCGCGCTGTTTTAGCGCCAGGATGACCCGGTTTTTCTGGGTAGGCGCCACACGGCAGAAGAGGTTCACTTGCTCCACCCGCGCTGCGAGTGCCGGGTCATCCATTTGCTGGATCTGCGCACCGGTAAGCACACCCACTACCGGGAGCCCAAGTTGGGAGAAAACATGCTGTGTGACCAGTTCATTATCGCCGGTGATGATCTTGACCGCGATCCCATCGGCGGCGAGCTCTGCCAGGGCCGCCTTGGCGCTCTCCTTGGGGGGATCGAGGAAGGCCGCGAAGCCAGCAAAGACCAGTTCCGTTTCATCGCCGACCACGGCATGGGGATGGTCCATCCCCACCTGCCGTGAGGCGATTCCCAGCACCCGGAAGCCTTCCTTGCTGAGACCTTCAAATTGCGCGTCGATCCCTTTGCGCGCCGCTTCATGCAGGGGCAGATCGGCCTCTCCATTCAACCCGTAGCTGACTGACAGACGCAGGATGTCTTCGGGCGCTCCCTTGACCACGAGCAGTCGGGTCGTCCCGTTGTCGAGGAGCACCGACACCCGGCGGCGCTCGAAGTCGAACGGCACTTCATCGATCTTGCGCCAGCCGCTCACGTCGATTTCTGTGTGTTCCAGGATGGCGTCATCCAGGGGGCTTCTTAGCCCTGTTTCAAAAAAGCTGTTGAAGTAGGCCAGTTCCAGCACCCGCTGACTTTCCCGGCCAAGGGGGTCAAGGTGGCGCTCCAGGTGGATCCGGGCCTCGGTCAGCGTGCCGGTCTTGTCGGTACAGAATACGTCCATGCTGCCCAGATTGTGGATCGAGGCGAGCCTCTTAACGATGACCTTGCGGGCTGCCATGCGCAGTGCGCCTCGCGACAGCGTCACGGAGACCACCATGGGGAGGAGTTCAGGCGTCAGCCCGACGGCCAGGGCCACGGCAAACAGGAACGATTCGAGCCATGGGCGGTGAAAGAAGGCGTTGACAAGAAGGACGAACAGGACGAGCAGGATCGTCATGCGCATGATGAGGTTCCCGAAGCGGTGGGTCCCCTCCTCGAAGGCGGTAGGCGGGGCCGTGACCAGCAGAGTGTCGGCAATTTCACCAAGCGCCGTATTTTGCCCGGTACGGCACATCAGCACTCTGGCCGTGCCGCTGATCACCGACGTCCCCAGCAGCACGGTATTGCTGGCCGAGAGGATCTCTGTCTCTTCCGGCAATTCACCGGGGGTCTTTTCCACCGGATATGGTTCGCCGGTAAGGAGCGCCTGGTTGACGAAGAAGTCCTTTGCCTCCAGCACTCTGCCGTCGCAGGGGATCAGGTCGCCGGCGGTAAGGAGCGCGACATCGCCGGGCACCAACTCCGCAAGCGGTATCTCAAGGGGCTTGCCGTCCCGCAGCACCTGCCCCCGTATTGCCACCGACTGGCGCAGTCGATCCGCCGCCTGACCAGCCCGGTATTCCTGAACGAAATCGAGGGACACGCTGATGATGACGATGGTACCGATAATGAAGAAGCTGACGGTGTCGCCAGTGAAAGCGGAAAGGGCGCTGGCAGTGAGGAGAATGATGACCAAGGGATTGCGGAACTTGGTCAGAAATTGAAGGATCAGCGCTCTTTTTCGCTCCCCATGGATCAGGTTTGGGCCGAACTGTGCCAGGCGCGAAGCCGCCACAGCGCTGCTCAGTCCGTCAGGGCTTGTGGCCACCTGTTCCAAGAGCGCCGAGACAGGGAGCTGCCAGAATGCGGAATCCGTTTTGACGGCGGGTGTAGGCATGATGGATTCCTCCGGCAAACTTGCATTGCGGTACCAGCCTAACGGGCGTGTCCGTGTCAATGAAGTTGCTCCGCACCCAGGACCTGGTCGTGCCCTGTCACTGCGAAGCGTCAAGGACATGCGCGGGGCAGGACAGGCCATTCGCTCAGAAAGCAGCAGTGTCGCCCACCAGGTGAGAAGGCTTGAATGCAAAGCGCTGCTCCACCCGATCCATCATCGTCTCGGTCGAGTTCACCTCGTTCGTTCGATTGGTCGGCGTCCTCGACATCGACGATGATTCCTGCCTGGAGGTCAATCAGACAATATGTTGATTAGGCGTAGAAAGCATGGCTGCCGACGGGCCGCTGCTGCGGAGTCATTAATCCCCACCTTTTCTCTGAGCGGTTGTCTAATGGCCTAGAACGTCGAGACGTCCTCTCGAGCCTTCGCCTCGCCATAGTCGAGTGCGGCCTCGGCGGTGGAGAAGAGATCAGTGCCTACATTAAGTTCATACGATTGCACTGACACGAAGCCTTCTCTAACTGGCCGCCCGTCCGTGCGAGTTATCTTGTACCGAACTGAATACCCGGCGACATTCGCCGGTCTCCGTGGATCGTGTTTGGGCTCTGCCAAGATCGAAACGCGATGGTCTCCAACGATGACATCCCGACGCATCTTTGTCTCCATGGCGTACAACCATTCCGATACCTCACCGGCAAAGGCGGGTTGGTGCGAAAAATCACTCATCCACACCCAGAATCACATCCACCGCTGCCCTACCTGCAAGCTCCGCGATGAGATGCGCCCAGCGTCGGCTAAACGGTCCTCCGTGGACTTTCACTCGCTTGCCAATCGCAGCGACCCCAGGCGGCCTCATCGGACCTTCAATCTGAAACCAGGCGTCGAACATATCTTCGGACGTGTTGACAAGGGCAACACGGATTTCGAATCCTCGGTATTCAGTAAGCCAATCCATAGTCGAGCCGAGATCACTCACCATTCGTATCACCCCCAGAACTATGTTCCCCGGATTTCGGCAGAGCAAAAACACACGTCACTTGCGAACTCGCTACAGTGGACTCCGGCTCGGAGCGGCGTAAGACCCACCTCACCGGCGCTCATAGCCATCTGAAGTTCGGAAGCAAGTCGTTGTGCTCGTCGACGTTGACCCCACCCAGTTCCTGAATAGTACGCTTCATGAGGTCCTTGGACTTCGAATCGCAGCTGACGACCATCAGCATTTCTCCAGGTGTGAGTCTTAGCTTTTTACTCGCCAGACCGAAGCGCCGGATCCTGGCGCCAACCAGCCCGCCAATCCACCAGCCAATCATGCCGCCAAACATGAGGCCACCCACGAAGGCGACAACGCTCGCAGCCGGGTCGGCGGGAACCCCGTACGCGAGTATCACTGGCACTGCCGCGATAACACCCACAACAAAGCCACCGATCGCTGTCTCTTCACGATACGTGGTCTGGCTAAGTTCCGTCCTCGGCAGCCCTTCAACGGGCTGATTGTCGCCCTGGACGAACCACGGTCCTCCGACGAGTTCAGACCTGTTGAACAGCTCGCCGAGCCGCGCCTGTGCCAATTTTGCGGTGGCCACATCATTCAACGTGAAATATAGAAGAGTACGCATAGAGTTACCTCACTCCGGCCTGGCCGTTACTCCCCTCGGGCCTTCATTGACGGCGCGATCCCAGTCGACAACTGGCAAAACTGACGGGGAGCGTCAAGTGGGTGTCAAGCATGCAAAGCCAAATCTTTGCGCACGGTGTCGTAGCGCTTGCATGGCAAGCATGGCCTTGCGAGCCACTTTCACAACGGGGCGACCGACACGGTATCCCCCCTCGCCAGTGGTGTTAATCGATTCACCGATCGGTGCGAAGGACAAGCGCCTCGTCAATCGCTCGGAAGCGGCGAACTGCCGAAAAGTCCTGGCCCGCTTAAATCTTCAGCGGAAGTCCGTCATGGGATCCATGACCTCGCAGGACAGGCTCACCGAGAATTGGAGTCAGTTCATCTCAAGCCTTGCGTTGACGACGATCTGAAGAAAAGGAAAGAGATCCGGACAGCGAAGATTGCTGTGGATTGCCATTCCAGTGTAGTGCCAGCGGTGGACGACCGGTCCGCGTTTGCGTGCGCCACGGGTGCGCGGCGCAACGCCTGCCAGGCCGTTTTGTAAGGGCATTGGGCTGAGATGCAACGGACATCTATACTAATAGTCGCGGCGTCCCTGAAGCTACGTGCTTCTGGTTCGCCTACCACTCGTTTCCGGGCCTTCCCCCTCGACAACGTCTTAGGACTGGTGACTCCTGAAGTCACTCTCGGGGATTCCTGGAAATTTCATGCAAGATGCCACGCGGCGACCGCTGCTCGCTCGCTCCCCCAGTAACCAAGGAATTCGGTCGTTCGCCAGAATCGATGCAATCGATGTCCGGCGATTGGGATCCTTTGCCGCAATACCGATCGCCAGGTTGATTGCCGCCTTCTTTGCTGCTCTTCCGCGTTTCGGGCCGGCCGGGCCGCGATCTCATCGTGACGATGATGCCGTAAAGATCCTCGGCAATTCGGGACGGATGGAAATGATTACCCGTTCGCAATGGAAGATCGGAGCCCACAGCGGTGGCGCTTGGTCACATCGGCCGCCACACAGCCAGCCCTGCAAGCAGTAAAGGAAATATCGTGCCAAACAATTCTGCGAAAACCACCTACCGGGCCATTCCCGCCACGCGCCTACTGCGCGACCGACAGGTCGGCCAGTTGCCGAAGGGAAGCATCCGGAGATTTGGATTCATCCGCTTGGTGGCAACCCAATGGCATCAGGCAGCCATGCTACTGATTGACTGGGATCGCGCTGTCAACGAAGGCTGGCCCAACCTGCGGTCGCCGTCCTGCCCCACGGTCAAGGGGCTCTGCTCTGAAACCTCGGGCCTGGGCCGTAATCATTCCGCAAACATCCGCCGGTTCGCCGGAAGTGGAAGTTGAAATTGAGTGAGGTAACACCATGCGTACGCTGCTGTATTTCAGGCTGAAGGACGCCATCACGGCGAGGCTGGCGCAAGCTCGATTAGACGAGCTGGCCGGTACATCTGCACTAGTCGCGGGACCGTGGTTTGTCCAGCGCGACAATCAGCCAGTTGACGGATTGCCGAGGGTTGACGTCGGTCAGACCACGTATCGCGAAGAAGCGGCGATCACCGGAATTTTTGTCGGCGCGATTGTCGCGGCGCTGGTAATTTTCAAATACGGAGTCTCTGCCGGTACGGGCGCCACTGCCATTGCGTATGTTGGTGCTATCGCGCTAGGCGCGATGATTGGCTGGTGGATCGGCGGATTGGTCGGCGTCAAAGTCGGTCGCCTCGAGTTGGGGCGGCAGAAAGCGCAAATGGCACCGGGCCAGTTGCTGATGATTGCCAGTTGCGATTCGAAATCCAAGGAATCCACGAAGCGGATGGTCAACGAACTGGGCTGCGTCAGTATTGACGAGCACAGCGACGTGATGCCGAACTTCAGGTGGGTATGATTGCCAGAACGAATCTGCCGATGTACGGCCTCGGAAATATACGGTACGCCGCTAAAACAAAGTGGGCCGGTCCGAGCTGACCCCAAGACAGCAAATTCGCGCGTATGGGCAACAAAGGATTTGAGCAGGATCGAATGCGCCCGCTGCGCCGAGAACAGGACGGAGAACTCCGTCGTCAACGGGCGCTCGAACATCCGGAAGCAAACGCCGGTGCCGTGATAGTCCAGTGCGGTAATTGAATCGATCAGCGCCACGGCAAGCCCCGCTTCCACGAACGCACAGATGCTCCACGACACCTGGGTTTCGATCTGGAGCTTGCGCTCGATGCCGTAGGACGCAAGCAGTGCGTCGCTCGTCTCCGGCAAAAAGCGCTAGGCGCTACGCCTTGATCAGCTGTCCCCAGTCGTCACGCTTTCCGCGACGACGATATTGACATGGCAAAAGATCTCCTGGCCCTCGACCGGCTGGATGTAGCGGAAGAGCCGGGACTTCACCTTGCCGGAGAATTGGTTGTGTTCATCGGGTAGGTGTAGGGACACGAAGTCGCCCACGTTGGGGATCAGATTCTCCGGCCCCTCCATGTCGTGGCGCCCACTAATTCTGCCTCGAGCGCTGGTGGCTGGAGGTGACCGGCAAGGGCAACAAGACCGGGCTTGGTGCCCGCGACCGACGAGCTGATCGCCGAGCTGGCGCGCTACCGCGGCGCGCACGGGCTGCCGCCGACGCCGCAGCCCGGGGAGACCCGTCCGCTGGTGCTGCCGGTCATCGGCCTCAGAACGACGAGAAGGCCTTGTCACGCGGGGCGCTGGCGCTGCATCCGCAAGAGTTCGGATGACGATAAAGGAACTCCTTCCCACGCGAGATCATGCCAAAACGTGGCCTGACTATCCGAACTGGGGACGCTGGGGGCGTAATGAGTTCAGCCTGAATACTTCTTGCGATCACAGCATCATGAAGCCAGAAGTACAGCACCGTGCGCATGATTCAACTTGCGAAATTTGGGCTGCGCCTGGTCATCCGCCACCGGCGCCTGGGAAAATGTGGTGATCCGACCGGGAGTCAGGGATGCGCCCCACGTTCGTACCGGTAGTTCTTCCAGTACGGGGACTTGCCGCGGTAGTCGTGAATATTGGTACCCCATTGAGGATCTGCAGTACGGGGCCAGTTCTCCTTATCAAAGCCTGTCGCTGCTTCAAGCCCCGCCTTATCAACGCCCAGCACGAAACACTTTTGTTCCGTATCGAGCGTCAGCGCAGACCATGGAATTGCGAACAGCTTTTCGCCAAGCCCGAGGAATCCACCGCAGGACAGCACGGCATACGCGACACGCCCACTGACCACGTCGAGCATGATGTGATTGACCGTACCAAGCGTATCGCCACCGGGGCCGATGACAAGGTTGTCTTCCAACGTATCCGCAGCCATCACGAATGGACCTGGCCCCGACTTTTGCGGATCAATGGTGCCGAGAATCGCCGCGCGCGGGCTTTCGCTATCGACGTCGAGATTGTAGGGGTTCATGATCCCACTCCTGAGATTGGCGATACTCCGACGCGTAAAATCATCCTGGATCGTCCGATGATTCGTCGTCGACTCTACGCCGTGGGAGAGTGTCAACAAACAAAGGCTGACACCACTCCGGTCCGCGGTCGGTACGATAGCGGACAAGGAGGACTACATATTGCGACCGCCTGCGCCGCATTTCAGCGGCCACCTTTGAACGATCTCAACGCCGAACGAATATTGCGTGGACGAGCAGGTCGCGCGGCTCTGCGGGCGTGCCGTGCTGGCGCAAAGCCAGCGCGCATTGGGGGCGAGCGTGCGGGCGATCCACTTACGTCATTTGTTTCAACTTCTGTTCCGGGAACACAGCCTTCAAAAGCGTTCCCGGACAGCCATCTAGTTATGCACCGTCGTTGTACCCGTCGCGGTTGGTGATTCGTGCCCCATCGGAAAACACATCGCGCTTGTCCGTGACCGCCGCGCCATCGGTGTAGACGTCAAACTTTGTAGCTTTCCCTCCATCGGTATAGGGGTCACGCGGCCCCATCGTTCCGGCATAAGGCCCCGCGCCGCCAAGTGCGGTACCCAAAGCAGCGAACAGTACGAGTTTCTTAAACATGGTTCCACCTCCTATTAGGTGGTTATTGTTCCCCCTCTACTCTTCAGTTCCAGTATAGGTGTCCGGACCGCCTTTTTTGCATCGCACAAATTTATAGTTGGCGCTTTTCGGATCAAATTGGCTGGCGCCCCCCTCCGCCCGGCCACAATTCGGCCGCGCGACCGGATCGAAGCGGGCACCTCGTTACTGATTGTCGGCTTCCCGCTGGACTTTCATGACACGCTTCATCATTTGCCCGTGGTACGGCAGGCGGTCATCTCATCTTCGTTCGGGATGCGCTTTCAGGGGAAAGGCTACTTCCTGACCGATGCCAGGACGCATCGCGGCACGAGTGGAGCACCGGTGGTCATGCGGACGTCCAGAACCGATTCATTCATGCGCACGCTGCCGTGGATGCTGCTCGGCATTCATTCGGCGCGGCTGGACGTTGGCTCGCGAGACTTCGAACTGGATGAAGCCCTCGGCTTCAACTCCGCCTGGTATGCCGACATCTTGCTGACCCTGACAGAGAAATGATCCAGAAAGGCGATCAGGCTTGAAGGACCCAGCGTTCCAAGGAATTGCCCCAACGGCACTTGCCTGCGTAGGGAGCACCCCAAGCGGGGAATCCAGGAAAGTCGTACGGTTCATTTAGGGACTGCGTCAAATCGGGGGCTGACCAAGCGGCAAGGCGGTGGTCTGCTTCTCCGGCGATGGATACCAGCGTTCAACGTACGACCGGAGCTTGTCATTGAGCACGGTCGTCAGGACCTGCAGCAGGTTGTGTGCGTGCCGAGGCTGCCAAGCCATCTGCTGCCGCTTGACGAACCGCTTGCTGACCACCTGGTTGACGGCTGACTCGATAGAACCCACGATACTCGGTAACGCGATGTATGCTATCTCTCAACACCCCACGAGAAGCATAACGCGACGCCCCCTTTTTAATCAGGAAGCGTGTAGACACTGATGCGATATCGACCCAATCGGCCGGCCGCGGGAAGACCATCGTCACCGCTCGCCCAGCCTTGAGGTAAGACCGTCAGCGCAGATGACCGGGTCAGGCAATTTGTGGCTCAGGCTGGAAAGCTGCGCAATCTTACGTCTGCAGCCTAGAACACCGAAAACCACCTCAAGCGATTTGCCCCCGGGGGAGTTCTTTCGGACTTTGTGGAGACTGGGCCAGAGCTGGGCGCCAGGCAGGAGCGGCGACGGTTAGAGCAGCCGGCCTCAACGCGCCCTGTCCAACTTGATGACGACCGCGCGCGGCAACGTCGCGCCATCTGGCATGGTAGCGGGGTGCGGCGCGCATTCTTGGGCTGAAGGAACATGGGCCGATTATCGCAGGCGCTGCTTGAATATCACGAACGCAGCAAGCACCGTGTCAACAGCTATGCCCCTGGCCCCCGAGGACTCGACTGGGCAACCCAGCCAGACCCGTTCCGGGTGTTTCACGGCACACCGCGGATTGCTCTGCCGCTCGCTGCGGACACCCTGGCCGCACGCTACAACGAGCTGCGCTCCGGCACTCTTCCGCCCGCGCAGAGATTCAGTCTTCGTACCCTGGCAATCCTTTTCGAACTCTCGCTCGGCCTGTCAGCGTGGAAATCTTATGGCGCTCAGCGGTGGGCACTGCGCTGCAACCCTTCGAGTGGGAATCTGCATCCGACCGAGGGCTATCTCCTGTGTCCAGCGCTGCCGGGCTTGTCTGGCGGGGTCTACCATTACCTGAGCCGCGACCACGTGCTTGAACATCGCGCTGGAGTCGATGATCCGCGATGGACCGAGGCGTTTTCGAACGGCGGTATCCTGGTCGGCCTCAGCTCGATCCACTGGCGCGAGGCGTGGAAATACGGAATGCGCGCCTGGCGCTACTGCCAGCATGACTGCGGGCATGCTATCGCCGCAGTAAGTTACGCGGCGGCGGCTCTCGGCTGGCAGACGCGGCTGGTGGAGGCGGTTGCGGACGATGCGTTAGCCACATTGCTTGGATTGGACCGCAGCGAGGATTTCGGAGCAGCCGAACCAGAGGTGCCGGATGTCCTGCTTTGGATCGGCAATCCTGAAGCACAACCTGAACTAGAGCGCCTGTGGGTTGCTTTGGATAAGGCACACTGGCACGGATACGCGAATCGGCTAAGCGCGGGACATGAGAGGTGGCCGGATATCGATTCGATCCATCGCGCCACGCACAAGTCTCGTACTTGCGAATCGACCTTTCCAAGTCCTGAGCCGCACCTGTGGTCTCCGTGGTCTGCGACGCCCGCCCTCGATCTGAGCTTTGCCCAGATCGCTCGGCAGCGCCGCAGCGCTACGAGTTTCGACGGTACGACGCGCATCACCACTGCGGCATTGTTTACCATGCTAGCGTGCCTGTTGGTACGTCGCGACACGCCGCCGTGGAATGCGCTGGTGTCTCCTGTCGCTGTGCATCCGGCGCTATTGGTGCACCGCGTGGACGGCCTCGAGCCGGGCTTGTATGTGCTAGTGAGGACCCCTGGGGCGCTGCCGAGCCTCAAACAGGCTATGCGGCCGGAATGGCTGTGGCAAAAGACTGGACCGGACCATCTGCCACTCTATTTTCTGCTGCCATACGATTTGCGCGAGGTGGCAAAGTTGATCTGCTGTCACCAAGATATTGCCGCCGATTCCTTTGCGCTGGGGATGCTCGCGAACTTCGAAATCGCCCTGAAACAACCATGGCGTTATCGCCATTTTTTCTGGGAATGTGGCATGCTCGGCCAAGCGCTCTATCTTGAAGCCGAAGCGACCGGAAAGCGGGCCACGGGGATTGGCTGCTTTTTCGATGATGAAATGCACGCCATGCTCGGAATCAAGGATCACGCTTGGCAAAGCTTGTATCACTTTGCCGTCGGCGGCGCTATGGTCGATCAGCGCCTGTCGGTATCTGCACCGGATTAGGAGTAACGCACCCGACACGAAGCAGGTCGCCCGCAGAGCGCGCCGCCGCGTTCGTCGATCAGTCCATGGAGCCCATCGAGGCCTATGAGGAATGGAAGGCCGCCATGGAAACCGAGAGCATGAAGGGAAACAAGCGTTGATGCGCAACGGACCACGAGGCCGGTAGCAGCGGCCAACTAGCTCCGGCTACCAGGTGGAGATAGCCTTTGCAGTAAACATCGGCATTTCGATCCCGGCCGCTGTCTCTGTCACAGCCTGGATTTCGACAAAGGGTCGCTTCGATTCCACCTTGCCAAATATCGCCGCGAAAGGTATGTCAGCGGCATCCCGGCCGGTGCCAATACGAAGCAACCCCGTCGGGATCGATACGCCAGAGGGATCGAGCAGGTACCACCGGTGGGACAAGTACACTTCTACCACCGCATGAAAATCCGGCGCCCCCATTGTCGGATCTGCCCCATAGTCCAGGCTGCTGGACATGCGCGCCGGAATGCTCAGGGCGCGGCAGATCCCAATCATCAGGTGAGCAAAGTCGCGGCAGACACCGGTGCGTTCCACGATGGTATCGACCGCCGACGTGCGCTCGTTGGTGGAGCGCGAGAGAAAGCGCACGTGATTGCGCACCCACTCCCGAATTGCGTAGACGCGGGCATAGCCGCGCTGCATGCCCCCGAACTCACGCATCGCAAATTCCATTAGGCGGTCAGATTCACAATATCGGCTAGGCGCCAGGTAGTGCCAGACATCGAACGGTAGTTCGGCGACAGGCACTTCTGACAACTGATCGCAGTCGTCCAGGCGATGATCGATATCGACGACTGCCTCATAGCGGATGGCAAGGTGACCCTTGGGTGCGCGCATTCTAAGCAGGCGGTTGCACAGCACCGCATCCGTGTAGTGGGTGGTCTGAATTGACGGAGGGAGCGTCAATTGCTCGGCAACGACGACCTGCCGGGAAGTCCTGGCGGCTTCAATGTTCAGAAGGAAGTCCGCCATGGGATCCATGACTTCGTAGGACAGACTCACCGAGTATCGGAGACGGTTCATCTCAAGCCTTGCGTTGACGACGATCCGAAGAAAAGCAAAGAGATCCGGACAGCGAAGACTGCTGTGGATTGCCATTTCAGTGTAGTGCCAGCGGTGGAGGACCGGTTTGCGTTTGCGGGCGGCGGGTGCGCGGCGCAATGCCTGCCAGGCCATTTTGTAGGGGCGTCAGGCTGGGGTGCAATGGTGATGTCACATTGGCCGGTCGTTCAGATAAGATGGAGCGATGAAGAAGAGCAAATCGCTCTATCGTGGCCAACCATGAGCACCCGCACTGCGTGCTCATCTCCTCGCCATGCAAAGGCGCTTCCGGCCTGCTTTCCGAGTCGCTCAGCCGCACGCCGAAGTATCAGGCGCTGAACGAGCTGACGCTGCGCTTCGTCTGGCTGATGTGCGAGGCCTGGAAGGATGACCCGGTCGAGCTGATCATGTTCGAGAACGTCCCGCGACTGGCCACGCGCGGCCGGCACCTGCTGGGTCAGATCGGTCAGATCCTACGCCACTACGGCTACGCGGTGAACGAGGCGACGCACGACTGCGGCGAGATCGGCGGCCTGGCGCAGAGCCGGTAGCGCTTCCTGCTGGTGGCCCCGGCACATCGCCAAGGTGCCGGCCTTCCGCTACGAGCCGCATACCCACTGCCTGCAGGGCGTTGGCACGGCCCTTGGCCGTATGCCCCTGCCGGGAGACCTGGTCGGCGGCCCGATGCACCGCGTGCCGTCCCTTCCAGTGGAAGACCTGGGTGCGGCTGGCGTTTGTCGAGGCCGGCAGCGATTGGCGCAGCCTAAATCGGCTGGCGGTGGAAGACGGACACCTGCGCGACTACCTAATCGTGCCCGAGCGTCGAAATAGCGCCCTGGGTGTGCTGGACTGGCACGAGCATGCTGGCGCTGTGGCAGGAGAATCGCTGCCCAGCAACGGCACATTATCAATCGCGGACCCGCGCAGACCGGCAAATGCTGCGCAGTATCGGCAGCACGGGGGCCTCCGTTGGGGCTAAGCATCGGGTGCGATCACGGCCGGCACCTCGCCAGGTCAGGGCACGTTCAGCGTCGCCGATACCCGCCACGCTGGCCCAGCCAAGCACAACAACGAGTTCAGGATCGTGCCGTGGGCACAGGCCGGGGCCATCACCAGCGCGCACGGCACCGGCCAGTGCGTTCAGGACCCGCGCGCATCATCCGGCTTCGAGGGTGCTGGCAAGTACAAGGTGACAGGTTTCGACGAACCTGCCGGCACGATCATCGCGCGCAATGACCCGGGCCAAGGTGCTTACGCCGTGGCGGGCCCGCGACCGGGCATGCGCGGGCAGCTCGGCGACAACTACCTGACCGGCGGGCATTACGGTGTGGTGGCGTGCGTGGGATCAGCCAAGCGGCGCGGTGTCGACGGCGGCTGGCCACGACAACGGCCGGTGGTCGGTGGCGGACGCGCGCATTCCTTCCGCGAACGACAAGCTGATCGCCATCGTCCGCGCGCTGGACGGCACCTGGCACCGCCCTTTCACAACGATGGAATTGGCCTGCCTGCAGTCCCTCGTTGAGCCCGAGGAATATCTTGAGCTGGACGGCCTGAGCGATCAGGGCTGGCGCGAGCGCATCGGCAACGCTGTGCCGCCGGACGCGGCGCGCGCGATCACGGAGGTGATGGGGACCACCCTGCTGCTGGCCGAGTCAGGCGAGACGTTCATGCTGTCAGCCACGCCGGTGTGGGTACGGCCGGTGGCGGTGGCTCTGTCGGTGGCACAGACTGCGGAGGCCTATTTTCCGACCAAACCGGCCACGGCCACAAATGCGGAAACGATAGCTATACCGAGAGCCCATTTCGAAATGCGGAGCGCTTGTCGCGCAGTCTCGACTTGGTCCCGCGCCGCCCCCGCTGCCTGCTCCGTCGCCAGAAGCGCTCGCTCCTCGCGCCTCTGCGCTCGCTGGCTGTCGATCCTATCGAGATATGCACGCGCGTACTCTAAACGCCTGTCGCCAAACGTGTGGCGCTCTACGTGTTGCCGGAATTCGTCCTCGCTGTGTTTAGCAATCCACTCGAGTATTTCGGCATCGGTCTCGAAGTTCGCCATGGTTTGTCCCCTATCGCTCCAGAGGAGCGTAGCACGCGAAGGAAGCAAGGCGGATGGGGATTGCGGGGTGAACCTATTCCTCCACGCCAAGAACTACATCCACCGCGGCTCTGCCTGCTACCTCGGCGACAAGATATGCCCAGCGACGAGAATACGGGCCGCCGTGGACTTTGATTCGCTTGCCGAGTGCAGCAACTCCCGGAGGCCTCATCGGGCCCTCGATCTGGAACCAAACATCGAACATGTCCTCGGATGTGCTCACAAGGTCAATATGAATCTCGAATCCTCGATATTCGGTAACGCGGTCCATGGCTGTCTCCCAATGCTGCCAAGGATCCTAGCATGACCAAAGAACACCCCATCCTGTTCACCGACGCCATGGTGCGCGCCATCCTGGACGGCTGGAAGACGCAGACGAGGCGCGACGGCTTCACGCCCGACTATGTTGCGCTTCGCGAGAACGGATATTGCCGCTACGCCTATGCCGGCGATCGACTTTGGGCGCGCGAGACGCGGGCAAAGCCAGCCGCTCTCGACCCCGGCCCGACCGTCTTCCGAGCGGTCTACCCCACGTGCGTACCGCTTGGATACCAAAACATCCCGCCTGTCGAAGCCATCCGCTGGAAGCCGTCAATCCACATACCGCGCGGTGCGTGCCGCCTGGTGTTGGGGGACCAACGTCCGTGTGGGGCGGCTGAACGACTGCAGCGACGCGGACACGATTGCGGAAGGCTTGATCCATGTGGTGGAGTTCATGAGGCTATATTGAGCCACTCAAAAATCGTCGCTACTGAGCACGATGGGATCGAGTGAAGGATTCACCAACCACTTAAGGTGGGCCGCTTCCTTGATCCGATCTCGATGCTTGTCGAAGACCTCCCCGAGGTCGCCAATATGGCCACCGGCCAGTTCATCAAGAGCCGAGCGCGAAATATAGCCTTTACTTTTAGCTCCATCCGCCTCGATGGTGAAGTACACCCGCTCCCCGTCGTCGGACGGCTTCGGCGAATGTATCGAGAAGGAATTTGGCATTTTTCAACTCCTCTGGCTTGATGGAGGAATCGTAGCATGAGCGTGTTAGGCAGATCTTGAATGATGTCGATCGCCCGCTTGCCGTAATAGAGCGCGGCCTGCTCCGCCGCCGTGCGGGTGAAGTAGTCGCTGCGGTCTCCTGCCGGCCCGTAGATCATGTCGTCGTCCCGGTCAGCCGTGTAGCGGATGGCAATCATGTAGCCCACTTTTGCCCTGGGGGCGGTTCCATTCGGCCAATCTCCGCGATCTCAAAGGCGATCGCGTGGACATACATGCCGCGGTACTCCTCAGTGATCCAGCGAATCCGTTCGCTCATGCCTGCCCCCGCTGCCTAGCGGATCGGGACCTTGCCAGGCTCAACTGTGCGCGTCCACCCAGGCCTTCGCCCAGACAATCCCGGCTGCCGCAGCCCGCTCAAACGAGGGGTAGTACCCCAAGGGGTCCGAGAGCCTTCCAGCTGGCGCCCATCCTTTTCAACTGCACCGGATGCCTCGAAGGATCCATCGCCAAGCTGCTTTGCAAAGCCGCGGACGGTGTAGCCCTGGTAGCTTTCGATTGTCATGACGACCTCCGCTCTGGATGGGGAAATCGTAGCATGAAGCACTTGACCAGCCACACACTCGACGGCGAGGCCGGCGCCATCGTGTCCGACTGCGAGCAGTACCGCTATCGCCTCTGGCGCGAGTGGGATGCCAGCCGGCGGAGCCTGGGCTTCATCATGCTCAACCCGCCGACCACGAGGTCAACGATCCGACCATCACCCGATGCCTGCAGCGGGCGCTGGCCGGAAAGTACGACCGGCTGGAGGTGGTAAACCTGTACACGCTGGTCCACGCTGCGCTTCGGCGGACCCGGATGGCTTACTGACGCATGCGGCGCCACTCGGCGAGGTGAATAAGGCTAACGGCGCCATCCTGATCCCGCAGGGACTTCCCGATGATCACTTCAAACCAGCCATCCTGGCGGCGCCGGTGGCCGGCCCGCCGAAGGTAGCCGCCGTCAATGCCGACCGCGCGGACCGGACTGGGCTCCGGGATCTTGGGCGAGCGGACGCTCGCAGCAACCTCCGTTTGCTGCCGGGCGTCGGTGGCCTCATCGTGCGCTGTAGCCGACCCAGCAATGATTCGCCTCTTCCAGATGCAGGCCCAGCGAGCCCACATCCATGCCGTCTCTCTCGAACTGGGCAATCTCGGTGACGGTGGCTGGCACGCCTCCATCGTCCTGCACTACGAGTTGCAAGCTGATACGCATGGCCGCCCTCCCCCCTTGGAAGCTGCGCCGACCAGTCTACCCCTCGAGCTCTCGCAACCGATCATTGACCATCTGACGATCAAAGCGACGATCCAGCCAAGTCAGCCACCGGCCGACCTCGTCGCGTAGGTCTTCCAACACGATAGGCCGCTCGCGCAGCGACTCGAGCCAATCGAGGGACTCATATTCATTGTGTTCGTCCCTGGCCTCCAGATACCTCTCGATCCCGCCAATGTCCTCGGGCGGGCAAGGCCCGCAACCCGCCACGCAACGGGGCAACTGGCCAGGCTGTTGCCGCAGCAAACGCCGCTCCATGCGAATCTCGTGGCACCACCACGCGTTGAAGTCATACACGTAGACGAATCCTTCGTGTTCGCGGAGACGAAACGCGGTCAGCGGCAGTTCGTTTGCCACGGTGGAGAACTGCAAGACGCCCTCATGGGCTTCGCCGTAACGCCTGCCACGAATGCTGAATGTGTACAGATGTTCGTCGGCCCAGCCCATGACTACCTGGATGACATTGTGCAATTGTCCGAGCGTCAAGTGCTCAGGAACGAGGACGCGTCGCCAAACCGGCGGGCTCAGACCGCGCAGAGCAATTCGAAATTGAAGGACGGAGATCGCGGGCCCAGGATCGGAAGCCATGCGCGCATTCTGGGTGCCTCATTGGCCTCTCAATCACGCGGCCGCGATCCTGCCACGCCTTATATCAAAAACCTGCAACTCGATCGATTCCTCATAACTGGAAAGCTTACGATAGCGGATTGGGCGAATCTCGGTCGCAGGCCTATTGGTGCGGCGGCTTCTAACGTGGCAGCATCCCTCTTCAGGCCACATGGAGGAGAAGACATGAACATTTCGTCGCGCGCGGTTGACGACTTGATCCGCATAGCTACGGCAGGGGGTGGGTTTCGAGTTGACGCTACCGTCCATACACTCGACAACCTGATCAGAATCGCTGCGGCAGCAGGCGCGAAGGGATCGCGCGTCACAGTAGTAGGAGCCTCGATTCACGGCACCGACAGCCTTGTCCGCATCGCGGCCGCAGGCAACGGAGCTGTCGAGTTCGTGGACTAAGTTTTGCAGCTTGGCTAGGGTGAGAGCGTGCTGCATTGCCCAGATGCGCGCGCCTCACACTCCTATCTGTCGATCCTCGCACTCGACTATGGGCGCGCCGGTTGGCGCTAACTGGCACCTCGTAGTCGCTGGGCAACTTGGTCGCGCTGCTGTTGTGCAGCCTGGCGATGAGTGCGAGCTGCCGCAGGCTGGGTTCCTTGGCCGCCCCCGAGAATTCCCGTTCACATAAATGCGCCAGCAACCTTACACACTGCGTGTGCACCCGCAATGAAATCACATGGTGCAATTGGTCGGGGCTAGTCGACCCGGAAAAACTCCACGCTCTGCCCCGCATTGACCGCCCGCTTGAGCCACGATGGCATCTCGCCCTGCCCGTCCCAGGTCAGCCCTTCCGCGTTGCGATAGCAGACCACCGGCGGCGGCGGCGGCGGCTCGAAGCCCCCCACTGCGTCCAGGTCTTCCAGGGTCAGCCCGTAGTCGGCCATTTGCGCCTGGATCCAGCGGATCGCATCCGCGCGCTCAGTCTTTGCTGTCATCGCTGCTGTCGTTACCGTCGCGGCTGACGTTGACGTCCTCCGGGTGGCCGGGCCGCGCCAGCGCCCCCTGCTCGTCGTCCCGTTCTTCGCCCGGCCCTTCCCCCTGATCTACGCCCTGATCATCCTGTGCGGTCGCCGCCGAACTGCCGGCCTTGCGCCGTCGTACTCCGCCACGTTCGCGCGGCGCGACGCGCAAGGTGGCCAGCAGTTGACGCGCGAGCGCCGCTTCCGCCTCGCCGCGCTCGGCCCGGCGCTGCGCCGCGGCGAGTTCCGCCTGCACGACCTCCAGGTCGCCCGTGGCCTTGCGTTGCGCCTGCTCGGCTACCGCGAGCCGCTCGGTAAGCCGCTCAGCCAGCGCCGCGGCCTGCGCTTCGAGCTTCGCGCGGCCCTCCGCCTGCGCCACGGCCGCATCGCGCGCTTCGCTGCGTGCCGCCGCCAGTTCGGCGCGCAGGTCTTCGGCGGTGCGCTCGCTCTTCTGGCGCGCGGTGCGCTCCTGGTCCAGTTCACGCAAGCTGCGCCGTTCGCTGGCTTCGGCCCGTTCCTGCGCGAGCGTCACGGCCTCGCGCGCCCGCTCCAGCTCCGTCGAGAATTGGGTGCGCAAGGCGTCCAGCTGGCGCCGGCCCGCCTCCAGTTCCGTGCGCCCCGCCTCGAGCCGGGCCTGCGTCGCCGCATGGGCCTGCCGCTCGGCGGCCAGGTCCGCCTGCACCCTATCGTGCGCCTGCCGGACTTCGGCCAGCTGGGCGGCGATCGCTGCGGCATCCTCGCGCGCGCCGGCCGTCTCCACGCGCGCCGCATCGCGCTGCGCTTCCGCTTCGCTCGCGGCGTGACGCGCCTCCGCGCGCAGCGTCGCGAGTTCCGCGGTCGCGGCCTCGTTGGCCGCCTGCCAGATGGTCTGGACCGCCCCGGCGGCGATCTGCTTGAGGGCGTCCGGCAGATCCGGATGGTCGATGGTCACGCGCGTGCGCCCGCGCAGCTCCTGCCAGAACGCCTGCAGCACCTCGGCGGGCGTGCCCATGCTGCCCTTGCGCACCAGGCTGTAGAGCTTGTTGGCGGTGGGCGTCACGCCGTAGCGAAAAAACAGCAGCCCGCAGACCTCGCGATAGAGCGCACGGGTTTCGGGGAAGCGGCTGCGCAGCTCGGCAATGTCGTGGGCCATCGCGGCCTGTAGCGCGGCGTCGGTCAGATCCAGGTCGGCAGCGGGCATGGGATAAAAATCCGGGCAAATGATGATAAATATTACTACGTAATACGCATGAAAGCTAATTCCAGCGAGGATACTTTAGACATAACTGCGCTTATGTCTAGTGAATTCGGGGAATCCAAGCCCTCGGTTAATGGCCCTGACAGGATCTTGTCGAACCGGCTTGACTAAACTAGACTAAGTCCATTCACGGGAGTGAAACATGCAGACGGTGAACATTCATGAGGCGAAAACGCACCTTTCGCGGCTCATCGAAGAGGTGGCGGCAGGCGAAGAGGTCGTGATCGCCAAGGCAGGCAAGCCCATGGCCCGGATCGTGCCGTTCGACAAGCCAAAGAGCCCGCGGCGCCTTGGTGGGCTGAAGGGCAAGATCCGCATGGCGGACGACTTCGATGCCCCGCTCCCTGACGACTTGCTCGCGGCCTTCGAAGGACGGTAATGCGCATCCTTCTCGATACTCATGTTTTCCTCTGGGCGGTCACGAATGACCCCAAACTGAGCCAGGCCGCGGAGCGACTGATCTTGGATGCCGAGGAGGTTTTCATCAGTGCGGCCAGCATCTGGGAGATCTCCATCAAGGCAGGCCTCGAAAAGATCGACGTCAATGTCGACGAACTTATCGCTGAAATCACCGCCGCAGGCTTTCGCGAGCTTCCTGTGACGAACTCGCATGCCGCCGCAGTGCGTCATCTGCCAAACCACCATCGAGATCCGTTTGATCGGCTGCTGATCGCCCAGGCGATCACTGAACCATTGCGACTGCTATCGGCAGACGAACACGTCTGGAAGTATTCCGACCTCGTCATTCGGGTTTAGGTGGTCCACAGAAGCCTCGGCATGGCTCGAGCATCGGACGTTCCGAGGGCACGAACCTCAGCAGAGCTCGGGCCCGGCTTGAAGCCCAGGCCGCGGCGCTCGCCGATCGGCTTACCGCTGCCGAGCAGGCGCAGCGCAAAGCGGCGGGCGACCTGGACACCGTGCAGGGGGGCAGCGCAAAGGAGCAGCCGTGATTCCGGCCGGCCAGGGCCCCGGCGCCTCGACAGCCCCGGTCCGCGTCAATCGGACGCAATGGGCACCGTGGGGTGCCCTCGCCACCACTGGCCTCGGCTAGACGGCCGCAACATAGTCGGTGCCCCAAGTGCTCACTCACGAAGCAATAGCGGCGCCGATTTGTCGCTCCCGGGGCTTGCCAGCCCGCGTGGTTTGAAACGACCAGGGCATTGGGGTCGGAACCTTGGCGGGCGTCCTCCAGGATCAGGCCCCCACTCCAGCACGACGCCCCGATTGCTCGCACAGGCCTCGCTTTGACGCAGATCAACCACGGCGCTCCTCAAAAGAGGATGCTTAATATGGAATACAGGCTCACTGATCGATAACGAACTCGATCTTCTCGCCCAACCTGGATCCGTTGGCTGGCCATCTGGCCGTCGACGTCAATGCGCCGTTGCCGTGAAGTATCTCCGCCGCGGTGCTGGGAGTAGCGCCATGAGCAAGCCTGACCCACCCATAGAACTCGTCCCCTGCGAGATCTGCATGAAGGAGGTACCGAAGTCCGAGGCGATCGTCCCTGAGGCATGCGACTACGTCGCCTACTTCTGCGGGCTGGAATGCTATGCGCAGTGGCGCCATCAGCTCCCAGAGAAAGTCGCGCAGCACGAGAGTGCGTCTCCGCCCGTCGAGCCGGCAGCGTCAAGAACTCCAGGGTGACTTCTGGACACGCCGCATGATCGATGCCGGCTGCCGACCTGGATCTGACCGACGCTGCGCTGCAGGCCGATTGGGCCGAGCTGCGCGGGCGTTTCCCCGAAACCCGCGCGCTGTACCGCGCGGTCTGCGGCCTCCTGTTCTTCCGTGACGGCGTCACGCCCACGGCTAACAAGCTCTACAGCCCAGTGCGTAAGGGCAGCATGGGCACGGCCGCGGAAGTGCTGCAGCAGTTCTGTCAGCAGCTGCGCGGCCTAGCCCGCAGCCAGGGGAGCCGCGCCTGCTAGTGCTGCCGGTGATCGGCCGTGAGACGGGTCGCGAGGGTCGCGAGAAGGCCCTGTCACGCGGGGCGCTGCTCCTGATTCTCAAGGAGGTGTTTGCCATGGCGGCCGCACGCCTGCGGGCGCGAGGGCCCGAGTGGGGGGCAGACTGCGGTGCTGGCCTGCGCCTCCGCGCACTGGCTGCGCCACACTGCCGGCTCGCACATGACCGACCAGGAGGTCGACCTGGGTTTTGTGTGCGACAACTTGGTCATGCCTCGATCGCCACCACCAGCGCGTACCTGCACAGCGAAGAGGATGCGCGGCATGAGGCCACCCAGGGAACGGCACCGCATCGGCTGGACCAGCAAGACCTAGGGATGCTCTGCACAATTAGCCGGCGGATGTGCTTGCAATGAATCGTCGAGCCAGCGAGCATGTAGCGCATGAAGCAAACTGACCTTGGACTGAACTTGTCGACCAAGCGCACCCGCAAGCGCGAATTTCTGGACGAGATGAACCGCGTGGTGCCGTGGGCCGATCTGGTGATGCTGATCGCTCCGTACGCCCCGGAGGGCAAGCGCGGCCGTCCCCCGTTCGCGGTCGAGGCAATGCTGCGCATCCACTTTCTTCAACAATGGTTCGGCCTGTCGGACCCGGCGATGGAAGAAGCGCTGCACGACGTGCCGCTGTATCGGGAGTTCGCCGGGCTGGACAACTGGACGGTGAGGCTGCCCGACGAGAGCACCATCCTGCGGTTCCGTCACCTGCTGGAGAGGCACAAGCTGGCCGCTCAGATTCTCGCGCTGGTAAACGACATCCTTCGCGACAAGGGATTGATGCTGCGCGCGGGCACGGTGGTGGACGCGACGCTGATCAGCGCACCGAGTTCGACCAAGAATGCGTCGGGCGAACGCGACCCGGAGATGCACCAGAGTAAGAAAGGAAACCAGTGGTATTTCGGCATGAAAGCGCACATTGGCGTGGACGCCGAAAGCGGGCTGGTGCACACGGTGCGGGGCACGGCTGGCAACATCAACGACGTGGTTGAGGCCAACAGCCTGCTGCATGGCGAGGAAACCGACGCGTTTGGCGATGCGGGTTATCAGGGCGTGGAGAAGCGTCCTGACGCGCGGGCGGACGTGAACTGGCACGTGGCGATGAAGCCAGGCAAACGTCGCGTTCTGGACCAAAGCAAACCGCTTGGCGCGCTCGTCGATCAAGTCGAGCGAATCAAGGCGGGCATCCGGGCCAAGGTCGAGCATCCGTTCCGGGTCATCAAGCGGCAGTTCGGCTACACCAAGGTCCGCTATCGAGGGCTGAGGAAGAACACCGCGCAAGTCATGACCTTGTTCGCGCTGTCCAACTTGTGGATGGCGCGCGGCAAACTGCTGGCTGCTGAGGCATGAGCGCGTTTCAGGCTCATGCCGATGCCTCGCGCGTAGCCCGCGAGTGCTGCTCCGCGCGTGCCAGACAGCTTCGCCCCGGGCTGACAGGTTGGCGTCGTGGCGCATTCAGCTTCCTGTTAAACGGCCAAGCACACTCGATTCGCGTTTGTGCAGAGCATCCCTAGAATGAGCCAGCATCGCCAAACCGCACAGGGCAAAGCCATCTATGGTCACGGCACCATCGTGGCAAGCTACCTGCATTGCTACCTTCCCTCCAGCCACCGCCACGCGATTCAAGCCATGAACGCATGTCGCTACAGCAACAGTGAAATTGCCGCGAGGTTTGCTGTGGTCGGGTCGGACACGACTTGCCGCAAATGCGGGCCGACGCGTGAACGCCAGCCGGCCTTGACTGAGCTAGCAACAGTGCTTGCACGTGCACGCTTATCTTATAACAGCGCCCCCTCCTGCTAATATATAAATAGAGCGGTGCGCGCCGGTCTCCGGCGCGCCTCGCTTGCGCTTGGAGCCGGCGGCATGACCACCCCGGCGGCGGGGCTCGGCATTATGGGATTGCCGAAACGTGTCACGACGTGGCTGGATTTTCGCTGGCTTGGCGGCCGCCGTTTGTGGAGGCGGGTATGTCGTTTACAGCCTCGCCATCAGTGAGGTGCGCAATTCGCAATGGCAGGCGTACTACTTCGGCCGCTTCACCAGGCAGCTGACGTTCGAGGTCCAGCCAGGCGCCAGCGACAGCATTCGCTTCCCGCATTCCGGTCCTTACGACGTACGCCTGGGCTACGGGCGCCTGCCGGCCTTCGCGCAACGGCTCGGGCGGCACGGCTATGTGCCGGCCGAACAGGCGCGCATGTCGCCCGAGCTGGTCCAGCTGATGGACCATGGCATTTTTCCCCCGTACCACGAGAAGAACCAGGCCGGCCTCGTCCTGCGTGACTGCGACGGCCTGACACTGGTGCTGGAGCGCTACCCGCAGCGGCAATACGAGGACTTTGTCGCGGTGCCGCCGTTGCTGGTCAACTCGCTGCTGTTCGTGGAAAACCAGGGGCTGCTCAACCCCGAGTACCCGAACCTGAACCCGGCGCTGGATTGGAAGCGCTTGTCGCGCGCGGTGATGGACCAGGCCGTCCGGCTGGTCGACAAGGCCTATGAATCCCCAGGCGGTAGCACACTGGCCACCCAGATCGAAAAATACCGGCATTCGCCGGAGGGCCGAACGCAATCCATCTCCGAGAAATTCCGACAGATGGCGTCGGCCTCGCTTCGCGCCTATCTGGACGGGCCGGATACGCGGCGTGCGCGCGAACGCATCGTGGTCGACTACCTCAACACGGTGCCGCTGTCCGCGCGCGTGGGTTTCGGCGAGGTCAACGGCATCGGCGATGCACTGTGGGTATGGTACGGCGAAGACTTCGGCGAGGCCAACCGGCTGATGAAGGAGATGGACCTGCGCGCGCCCACCGGCCGCGAGGCCCAAGCCTTCAAGCGCGCGCTGTCGCTGATCATCTCGCAGCGCCGCCCCTCGTACCACCTGCGCCGCGACGACACCAACCTGGAGACGCTGACCGGCAGTTACCTGCGCCTGCTGGCGGCCAACGGCGTCATCACGCCCGAGCTGCGCGACGCCGCGCTGCAGCAGTCGCTGGACAAGGCTGCGCCGCCAGAGAAGCCCGCGCAGGAGCCCTTCGTCACACGCAAGGCGGTCAACCGGGTGCGCGCCGACGTTGGCCGGCTCACCGGGGTCGACAGCCGCTACGACATGGACCGCCTGGATCTGACCGTGGACAGCACCATCAACCGCGAAGCCCAGCGCATTGCCACCGACGTGCTGATGCGCATCCACGACAAGGCCGACGCGCACACCATGGGGCTGTATGGCCACAACCTGCTGCGCGAGCAGGACGACCCTTCGCAACTGATCGCCAGCTTCACGCTGTACGAGCGCATGGGCAATGCAAGTGTCGTGCGGGTGCAGGCGGACAACATCGAACAGCCTTTCGACATCAACAGCGGTGGCCGGCTCAACCTGGGGTCCACCGCCAAGCTGCGCACGCTGGTGACCTACCTGGAGATCATCACCGAGCTGCACGCGCGCTATGCCGGCATGAGCCGCGCCGAACTGGCTGGTGTGCAGCTGGCGAAGCAGGATGTGCTCAGCCGTTGGGCCGTCGACTACCTTGTCAAGACCGGCACGCCGGCCGAGCGCGAGCTGACGCCCATGCTGGAAGCGGCGATGGAGCGTAAGTATTCGGGCAGCACCGGTGAAGGCTTCTTCACCGGGGGCGGGATGCAGAGCTTCTCCAATTTCGAGCGCTGGGAGGGCGAGCGCAACATGACCGTGCGCGAGGGCTTCCAGCACTCGGTCAACCTGGTCTTCATCCGGATCATGCGCGACATCGTGCGCTACGAGATTTTCCATGCCCGGCCGGACGTCAGAAACATCTTCGAGGACCTCGGTTCGCCCGAGCGTCGCGCCTACCTGGAGCGCTTTGCGGACCAGGAAGGCAGCGCCTACATGATAGGCTTCTACCAGCGCTACCGCGGAAGGGATTCGGAACAGAGGCTGGCCACCCTGCTGGGCCGCGTGAAAATGAGCTCGCCTCACCTGAGCGCGGTGCGCATGTCGGTGACGCTGCTCAGCGCCCGCCCGGAGCTGGACCAGGAAAGCTTTATCCGGATCATGCGCTCGCGCCTGTCGGACAAGCAGCTCGCGGGAGAAGACCTGCCAGCGCTCTATCGCAAGTACGGCCATGACAGGTTCAACCTCAACGACCGCGGCTACCTTTCGCGCATCCACCCGTTGGAACTGTGGATGGTGGAATACCTGGGCAAGCATCCGGATGCCACCTTGTCGCAGATCCTGCACGAGAGCACCGCCGAGCGGCAGTACGTGTACCGCTGGCTGTTCCGCTCGCACAGCAAGTTCGGGCAGGACAACCGCATCCGCACGTTGCTGGAACAGGACGCATTCCAGCGCATTGCCAAGCGCTGGCAGCGGCTGGGCTATCCCTTCGATTCGTTGACGCCGTCTTATGCGACCGCCATCGGCGCCTCTGGCGACCGGCCCGCGGCGCTGGCGGAGCTGGCCGGCATCATCCTGAATGGCGGCGTCACCACGCAATCGGCCAGCGTGCGCAGCCTCGATTTTGCCGCCAACACGCCGTATTCGACGCGGTACGTGCTGCAGCCTGGCCCGGGCAAGCGCCTCCTGCCGCCGGAGCTGACCTCGGTGGTGCGGCGCTCAATGCTTGATGTGGTAGAGCGCGGCACCGCCAGGTCCATCCTGGGTGCCTTCGTGGTGCCGGGCAAGGGCGCGGCGCCGCTGCCGGTGGCCGGCAAGACCGGCACGGGTGACCAGCGCTTGCAGGTGTACGGGCCGGGCGGACGGTTGATCGCGTCGCGCTCGGTCACACGTTCAGCCACCTTTGTGTTCACGCTGGGCGAGCGTTACTTCGGCACCGTAACGGTTCATGTGCGCGAGCCTTATGCGGCGCGCTACAGTTTTACCAGCGCGCTGGCGGTCAGGGTGTTGCGCTACCTTGCGCCGCAGGTGGCGGCCATGGCCACGCCCGGCAGCGACCAGGCGCTGCTACGCTGCCGCGACAGCCAGCCCGAGGCCAGCCTTCCGCGTGCAACTAGGGGGGATCGTCCTTTGCCGTAGATTGACACGGTGACCGGTCGGAAAGCCGCTTGCTAGCTCCACAAGGGTGTTGGCTGGCAGTCCTGGCGATTAATTGCATTTAGACGTTTGAGCCCATATGGCGCGATCGGGCTCAACCGGTTGACTCCGGATTATGAGAGTAGGAGCCCTCTGGCGCTGTCGGCTGCCTGGCCTACCATGGGATCGATAGGGTTGCCGCCGCGAACTCCCGAGCCGCGTTGGCAACGAGTTCTCAACAGATGACAGGGAGACTTGCTCATGCCAAACGATCTCTCACAGGCCGACCTGCACATAGACCCCTGTCCGTTCTGCACGTCAGATGGGATCATAGCGAGCAACGCGTTGGCCCACGTCCGGTATGACCGGTACCCGGTCGCGCCTGGCCATGCGCTGATCATCCCGAACCGTCATTTCGCTGACTATTTCGATGCGACGGAAGCGGAGTTTGCCGCCTTGCATGCGCTGGTGCGGGAAATGAGGACACGCCTTGAGGCCGAATTCCATCCCGACGGATTCAATGTCGGGGTCAACATAGGCGTGCACGCCGGACAAACCGTCATGCACGTTCATATCCACCTGATTCCTCGCTATGCGGGCGATGTGGGCAACCCGCGCGGCGGTGTGCGAGGGGTGATCCCGGCTAGGCAAGACTACGGCGGAGATTGAGCGCTTGTGCGATTGGCTCGCTCGCCCCCACCAAGTGACTGCGGCACGCGGACGGGGGTGCATGCGCCGCGCGAGATCGGCCCGGGTAATCCGCTTCAAGAGTAGCACCTTCGCCTAGAGGCTGACCGGTAGCGCCACCAGGTTCTCGCCCGGTTCCGCAGCGGAAGGCAGCGGCACCTGGCGCTGATCCTCGAAGTAATAATCTATCGCGGTAACCAGCGCGTCTTCGGCCAACTCGAGCGTCTCCTCGCGCGTGGGGGCGCCGGTGGCAGCCTCCAGGATGTCGCGGAAGGTCGCCAGGAACCCCGTCGCCGTCCGGCTCAATTCGTACAGGGTAGCGCAGCATTGCAGCCCCCTACGTCGTGGTCGGGGTGAAGCCACGCCCCTTCGGGGCCCCGCCCCATCTCCCTAGCACCCCGTCTGGTCCGCGATAGCGGTAGGCCCGATGCATGGCGTCGCCCACGCCGCGACACCATCCTGATCCAGACAATGCGTGAGAACAGCCACAGTTAAGTGCCGGCTGCTGATTTCTGCTGGCTAGCTTTCGCCTTCCTGCATCGCCGCCCTGGGTATTCCGACCCTCGGCCTGGTGGCCTCGTGCTGCTGCAAATAGTCGCGAATCAGCTGGCGAACAACTTGAGACGGTGTCTGGTCCTGGGCGGCACACAGCGCCTCAAAGGCCTGTTTCTTCACCGGATCGATCAGTACGGTCAGGCGGGCAGTCTTGGATTCCATACGTGCTGGAGTGTCATTGTGTGATAACTGCATTATCATTACATACAACTACGACACTGGCCGCGCTCCCCGGATGCCATCCCGCCATGACTCTGAAAGTCCAGGCATTAGACGCGTGCCGAGTAGCGCACAGGCGGTGCCTGCGCGTAGGAGTCCTGGAGTTCACTATTCTTTGATGAGGGCACAGTGGTAGAGGTGACATTAGAGGCAACTGCCAGGGACGGATTTCAAGGACGCAATTCCGCGCGACTGGCTTTCACGGCCAATCAGTTCGAGCGCGAGATCCGACTCACCAGCGGCCCCTGGATCGCGAACGCCAAGAACGTGCTTGAGGTCATGCGCCTGACCGCCCGCGTGGGAACACACCTGTGCATCCAGGCGGACGGCGTGGACGAGGCCGCCGCGATCGTCACCATCGCCGCCTTGCTCAGGGGGGAAGAGCGATCCCGATATTCCGCTCTACCTGGAGGAAGTCAGCGCCGTGTTCGGTAAGTCGATGGCGCTTTCCCTTGCCGAAGACAGTGCTAACTACACCCTGTTCGCCTGGAAAGGCGTGCGCAAGCTGCCCTCCCTGGACGCGCTGACGGCGCGTGCGCGCATCCTGCAAACGGCGCATTCGCTGAACCTGACTGCGGCCGCTCGCCGCCTGAAACGCGGCGAGCGCCTAGCGTCCGATCGCGCCTCCTGGCCCAACCCGGCAAGGTCGCAAGTCCGGTATTGACAGGCCCCTCCACCACGCGCAGACCTCCTTACCAACGCAATCATGCCAATCCTGTACTTGCGTAAGCTGACTGGGAAGGAGCGCGATCCCGGAATCAACCGGCAACTGGCCTGCTACCTGGCCTTTGTTGCCGGAGCGACCAACGCGGGCGGCTTCCTGGCCGTTCAGCAGTACACCTCGCACATGTCGGGGATCGTGTCCGCCATGGCCGACAACCTGGCGCTGGGCAGTTTCTGGCTGATGCTGGACGGCCTTGGGGCCCTGCTGTCGTTTCTGGCGGGTGCCGCCTGCTCAGCAGTGCTGATCAACTGGGCTCGGCGCGAGCGGCTGCATAGCGAATACGCATTGCCGCTCATGCTGGAAGCTGCGCTGTTGGTGTGTTTTGGCCTGCTTGGCAGCAATCTCGAGCACCACGAATGGTTGTTCGTACCGGCAACGGTCATGGTGCTCTGTTTCATCATGGGATTGCAAAATGCCATGGTCACCAAGCTGTCGAACGCCGAGATCCGCACCACGCACGTGACCGGCATGGTCACCGACATCGGTATCGAACTCGGCAAGCTGTTCTATTGCAACCTGTCCAGAGCCGACCCCGGTAAGCCACTGGTGCTCGCCAATCGGCACAAGCTACGGGTACTCATCACGCTGGTCGCCTTGTTCTTTGCCGGTGGCGTCGTCGGCGCCTTGGGGTTCAAGCACGTCGGGTTCAGCGCCACGCTGATGCTGGCAACCCTGCTGCTCGCCCTCGCTGCCGTCCCGGTGCTCGACGATGTGCGTCTGCACTTGTGGCGCCGGGACCTTCTGCCGCATTTGACCGCGCGTTCCCGGCGTTGGGCTTGCGCAGTCAAAGAAGATGTGCACGCGGTGTGGCTGGCCGCGCAAGACCCCCGCACGCCATGGTATGCGAGGGCGCTGGCCTAGCTGGTCGCCGCTTACGCCTTGTCGCCCATTGACTTGATTCCCGATTTCATCCCAGTGCTTGGCTATCTGGACGACGTGGTGGTGGTGCCTCTCGGCTTGTTGCTGGCGATACGATGGATTCCGCTTGAGGTGATGCGCGAGCATCGTGCGGCCGTTGCAGCCGCCGCGAATCGCCCCGTCAGCTACGTTGCGGCGATGGTGATCGTGGCGCTCTGGGCCATTGCTGCGGTGTCGGCATCGGTCTGGCTCGTGCGACATCTGCCCGGGCGGTGAGGCTCCAGGAACGATGGCGCGATCAGGCGCAGCCGTCTCCATTCCCACACCCAAGTTACGGCCTAGCCGCCGCCGGCGGCAATAATGACGCGCTTTGCGCCCGCTTCAGGCGGGTGCAAGGTCCAGGATCGCGCGGTGAGCGCGCATGAAATGAGCGAGAACCTACGCACCAACCTGCTTGCACTGATCGCCCTTGGCAAAGAGCGCGGTTTTCTAACGCGTGGCGAGCTGAGCGATCAGCTTTCCGATTGCGAAGACGCGGCGGGCATTCTTGAGCGGACCCTGGAGATCTTGGCAGATCTCGACATCGAGGTCGTCGACCGTGCGCCAGCGGAAGGCGCAGCTTGGCTGACGCAGGACGCGGCCCCCTCGACGGACGACGAGGATGCCGCAGAGGAGGCCGCGGCAGCCATCATCCAAAGCGACGGTCGAATGACGCGCACGACGGATCCCACGCAGATGTACCTGCGAGAAATCGGTGCGATCCCCCTTCTCGCGCGCGAAGAGGAAGTGGCGATCGCCAGGCGAATTGAAGATGCCTTGGCGGAAATGATGGCGGCGATGGCGGCTTGCCCCGTTGTGCTTTCTGAACTCCTGGCGATGGCCGACCGGGTTGCCTGCGATGAGATGGCATTTGATGATCTGGTCGACCACATGGTTGAGCCGCAAGCCGAGGCAGGCGGTAGCCTGCAATCAGGAGCGCAGGTGCAGAACAACACAGGGCTCGACGATGGCGATCCGGTGCCGACGAAGTCTTCTGATAGCGAATCACTGCGCTGGCGGGGCATTGCCCTTGAAAGGTTTGCGGCGATCCGGTGCCGGGCCGGTGAGCTCGCCAGTGTCGCTCGCTGCCCGAAGCCCGATCCCCTCCTATATGTCAGGGTGCTGGCCGCCATCCAATCCGAGCTCGCGGCATTTCGCTTTAGCCCGCCTGCCATTGCGGACCTCACTCAGATCCTTGAGGCGTTGATCGAGGAGGTTCGTCAAACGGAGCGCCGCGTCGCCAAGATCCTGATCGACCAATGTGGCATGGCGCGCGAAGTGTTTCTAGAGCAATTCAGGGATCAAGCCGCGAATCATGACTGGATGAAGGCGCTCGCGGCCGAGAACCCTGCCATCCGCGCTCACCTGGTCAGATGGGCGCCTGAAGTGCGAGCGCTTCAGCAACAGTTGCGTGCCATGGAAGCTCGCGCCGCGATGCCGCCGGGACATTTGCGGGAAACCGCCAAACGGGTCGCGAAAGCGAAGAAGAAAGCCCAACAAGCCAGGACAGAGATGATCGGGGCCAACCTCCGGTTGGTGGTCTCGATTGCCAAGAAATATCAGAATCGCGGCTTGCCGTTGCCCGATCTCATCCAGGAGGAAAATCTTGGACTCATGCGCGCGGTGGACAAATTCGATTACCGGCGCGGCTACAAGTTCTCAACCTATGCCACCTGGTGGATCCGGCAGGCGGTCATCCGTGCCATCGCCGATAAGGCACCCTCCATCCGGATCCCCATGCATCTAGTCGAGACCATTGGCAAGATCAACCGGCATTCGCGCGAGATCTTCAGGGAAACCGGCGCCATGCCAACGCCGGCCATGCTGGCCGCCCGTTTGGCGATGAGCGAGAAGCAGATCAAATCTATCCTGAATGTCGTCAAGCAGCCGATCTCGCTGGAAACACCATTGGGTGAAAGCGAGGACGCCCTACTGGGAGACACCTTGGCTGACGAGGAGACGATCTCCCCAGTGGACGCGACGATCCAAAAGGCGCTCCAGCAGGAACTGGAAGCCCTCCTGGCAAGACTAAAACCGCGCGAGGCAAAGATCCTGCGCATGCGCTTTGGCATTGGGCTGCAGACGGACTTTACGCTGGATGAAATTGGCGCGCAGTTCGGCCTGACGCGCGAGCGCATCCGCCAACTGGAATCGCAGGCATTGCGAAAGTTGCGCAAACCTGAGCTGACAGCACGGCTCGATGGTTTCGTAGAGGGAAAAGCATGAGCGAAGAACAGTACCACTGTGCCGTTGACATGATCCACTTGCTCTACGCAGCGCTGGTCGGCGTAATGACACCCGGTGGAGGCGAAGGGGCCCGCGAACTGGCCGAGAGCGCCATGCAAGAAGCGTCGGCGTTCCTCGGACTACCACCGGAGAACGATAGCTGAGCAAGCCCGCGGCACACCGTGCGGTTATACGCAGCGCGCAACCTCCACTACGTCAGCTCGTCCCTTACCGACTGTCTAATACCTGCACCAATGAATAGTCGAAAGATCAGATTTCTTCGCTCACAAATTCCCGCATTCGAATGCACCCCAGGATGTCATGACTGTTGTGGACCCGTGACAACCTCTACGGAAGAGATGTCGAGGCTTCCCGTTAAGAGCGATACCGAGCACGAGACTGCGCTGGCAAACCTGAGTTGCCCTCATCTAGATACCAAGGGATGCAGCGTGTATGCGGAGCGCCCGTTGATTTGTCGCTTGTTTGGAACGACCCCAAGGCTTGCCTGCCCGAACGGAAACCGCCCTGACAAAATGATCGATCCGGACATTGAGCAACAGATTCAGCGCTTCTTTGTAGAGGCGCGTCACGTGCTGGTCTGAAGCAAGAGGCCACAAGCGGAGGATAACAACGAGACGCAGGCGCTGAAGCCATAAGAAGGAAGAGCTTCATGGCTGAGTAAGCGGATTACCAAGTTATTCCACGCGCGAAGGACACGCCAGGATGTAGGCAATTTGCCATCACAAGACTGACATGCGTGCGCAGCGGTCGCCGATGCCGACCGAATCTTCACCTCCGGGCTGCGGACCGATTACACGTTGGATAAGCTTGGGGAACAGTTCAGCCTCACGCGCGTGTCGTGCGTGAGGCCGCTGCTTCAAACAACCGTTTTGAGGACGTCCGCTGCCCGGTCCGCCTCCGCCTGCGAATCAACGGCCACGTAGGCGACAAATTGCGTACCGATCACCGCCGCTGAAAATCCACGGAGATTGATCCCCGCCTCCGCAAGATCCTCGGTCAACGCAGCGGCGAGCCCCGGCTGATTGCTGCCCAGGACGCGAACGCAGTGCTGCTTCTGCGCGACATTGAACCCCGCCACGGCAGCCGCCACCATTTCCCGATCCCCCTGCAGCGGTGTCACAAACACGACGCCATCGCCGGGCTGGTCTGGACTACGCCGTGCAATGATCAGTTGCAGGTCGGCCCCTACATCGCGCAAGGTCGCCAGGGCCCCGGCCAGGCCGCCCGGCTTGTCCGGGATACTCGCCACCCAGACTTCCACTTGTTCCACGAGCAGTTCCATCGTCGCTTCTCCTTGCTTCCCAAGCTCGGTGCAAGAGGCTGCTCCTCGTATCGACTCGTCATCCAGCCGTGGCGCACCGTCTATCGGATGGGTGCTCAGCGCGAAGCCGTCTTCTTGCAGCGAACGACGAACGTGCCTGAATGCCATGGCTCTAGCGGTAAACTAGTACGGGGATCTTGCTATGGGTCAACACCTTCAGTGTCTCGCTGCCGATCAGCACGCCTTGTACCCCGCGCCGGCCATGCGATGCCATCACGATCAGGTCGCAGCCTTTGTCTTCGGCGGTCTTGATGATGGCCTCATATGGGTGGTCGTTGACCGCATAGGTCGTTTCGCAAGGTACGCCGGCGGCGCCAGCCTCCCGTGCGATGCCATTCAGGTATCGCGTCGCTTCCTCCCACGCCGCCTTGACATACTCCTCGCGGGTGTCGGTCAGCATTTCAACCTGATAGGTCAGCACGTGGTAATTCGGGCAGACTCGCACCGCGGTGGCGCGGGCGTTCATTTCGCGCGCCAATACGAGCGCCTTGTGGAAGGCCGCTTCGGCCAACGCAGAACCATCGACCGCCAGCAGAAGATGCTTGAACATGTTGCCCTCCTTGCTCGATCAGTACGCTCACGCATGGCGACCGCAAGTGTGTAGCACAAGACCCTTGGAATGCCCAAAGCATCACCGATGGCTACCCCATCGCCTGAATCGAGTATAGGTGCCGAAAGCCTCACGTCAATTGAGGAGGCGTCACATAATCGGTCACTACTAGTCCGACGTGATCAGTGATGTCGCCAAGACCGCTCCACCACTGCCAACGCGTCGCTTTCGACTCGGTGAGGTGTCTGGACAGTACAGCAACCGGTCAACGGACACGGCTTGCGATTGCACAAATCCGCTGCAAGCGCCGGCTCTGCCTGCGCGCAAATCGCCCATACTGTGAGTGGGCCACCAACCCGCGGCGGCCGCATGCGCAGCCTGATCATGACCCCGGCGACGCAAAGGAGCACAGATCGATATGCCTACCTATGAAGAAGGACGCCTGGCCGCCATCGCAGTCAGGCTGGCGCTGTCCTCGGGCCTTCCCCCTGCGAACGCGAAGGCTGCTCTGGAACTGGCAAGCACGATGATTGGCAACCAGTTGGCAGGAGCGCCTGCTCAAAACAAGGAGCCTTGTGTTTCGACCGTGGCGCGCGGCCATCGCGGCGGCGTCCGGAATTGTGATGTATCCAGTTCAGAGCGGTTGTAGCGCATCAGGTCCGCCCAGACCCACGTAGTCCGAAGCCCGCATCTTAGGCCTTGCCGCCGCCGATCTCGCGCACACGGTTCATCACGCGTTCGGCCTGATCTGGGAAATGCGCCTGCGCCATTCTTCAACCAGCGGGCGAACTTCCCAAGGCAAATGCGATGTAGTCCGCATAGGCCGCGCTGGTTTCGCGCGCGGCTTCCAGTACCCGCCCCAGACCCGGCTTCGCGGCGAACGGAACCACATCTCGTCGGGACGCGGCGCCTCGGTGGAGATCTCATACAGGGGAAAACGAACGGCGGGCGTGGTTCCCACGCGCCTGAACGCCATTAAAAATGGATGGCATGCTGAGTGGGGCCATGGACGAGAACGTGGGTTGCGTGGCCTAACGCCGACTGCCTCATATCGTATTGCTGTACCCGCCCCGACGTGGGTATGTGGCGGTCGTCAAATTTGATGGAGAACGTAGCATGGCTAGGCATCTATATCGCGAATTCCCCGCCGAAGAACAACAAGCAGTCGCGGTCGCGTGCAGGCAAGTCGGGCTTGCGCCCCAGGATTTCGAAATTATCGACGAGGTGAATGATATTTCCGCCAGCCCGAGTGGTGGTGCGGCGCGTCAAGTCACTGTGCGGCGCATGGCAACTGGCTCTCAGAGTGTCTATGAGGATGGCGAGTCTTCGCCCTGGATCGAGGAATTCGAGAGCGACCTCGAATGCGGCCTGTTCGGCCGAGTGTCGGCATGACGGCGAGGTGAGGCACGGACAGGAGGGTTGACCGCTATTCGTGAAAAATCCGCCACATCTCCGGCTGAGCTTCCCTCTGTTTTTCGCCTTCCAGAGGCCGCAGCTTATGCAGCCGCATCCTCGGTCCGTTGAGCCTTGAGCCAGTCTTGCAGGAACTGAACCGGCGATACAAAGCCCAGCGATGAATGACGGCGACTGCGGTTATAGAACACTTCGATGTATTCGAACAAGTCCGCCAACTTCTGCATCCACCCCGCTGGCCGTCCCATAAACACCTCCTTGATTAAAGGTGTTGCGACGACCGGTTGAATCCGCCTTGGCAGCCTTGATCCGAGTGGTGAATGACATCCTCTGGGCGGCGCTGCGCGAGCGCCATATCCAGTGCCTGCAACATCAGCGCGGTACGCAGATGGCTGCCCATGGCCCAGCCCACAATGCGCCGGCTGTACACCCAACACCACTGTGAGATAGAAGAAGCCCGCTGCGGTCGGAATGTAGGTCGCATCGGCGACCCACAGACGGTTCGGCACGTCAGCTTGGAAGTGGCGCTGCACCAGATCCGGAGCCGGTCGTGCACCAGGTGCTCGCCGCGTGGTCTTCACCCAGCGTCGCCGGCTCACGCCGCGCAGGCCCGCTTCACGCATCAGGCGCGCCACGCGCTTGCGCCCGACGTGTATGCCTTGCCGGGCCAGCGTCGCGTGAATGCGCGGCATGCCATAGGTGCCGTGCGAGCCCGTGTAGATGGCCCGGATGCGTGCCAGCAGGTCCCTATCCTGCTTTGCATGGGCCGATGGTTGGCGTTGATTCCACGCATGGAAACCGCTGCGCGAGACCTTGAGCAGCCGTGCCATGGTCGCCAAGGGCCAGGTGGCCTGATTCGCCTTCATGAATTCGAACCCTTGTCGGGTACTGTTCCGGTCTCCCGGGCGAACCAAGCCGCGGCCTTTGCCAAGATATCGCGCTCCATCTTGACCTGCCGAAGCTCTCTACGAAGATGGGTCAGTTCCTGGCGCTCGGCTGTGCTCAGGCCATCGTGACGTTTGCCCGCGTCACGGTCAGCCTGTGCGACCCAGTTGTAGATGGTCTGGGCAGTGGGTTCAAATTCCTTGGCCAGGTCTTCCGGCGTTCGGCCGGCGTGGACGAGGTCAATCATTTGCTGCCGGAAAGCAGCGGCATACGGCGCTCGAGTCTTGGCCATGATGGGTACCCCCTACGGTTCAAGATAGCGGGTGTCCAAAAAAGCGGGTCATCTCCAGTCCAAAAAAGCGGGTCATCTCCACTCGTGGTCGAATAAGAGTCTGTCAACGTCGCGGAGCTCGCAGTATCGCGAGCCAAGACCGGAAGAAGCTGGACACGAAATTGGTGTGGACCGCTTGGGGGCGCCGTGCGGCCGGCGGTGCCTAACATCGCGAGCCTCGAAGCCATGGCGACGTGCCTACTCACTGAAGCAGTATGCCGGAACATGCAATGAACGAGAGACGACCCCCAGGAAGGGCCCAAAAGAGAAATTGTTATTCAAAGCGACTGAATATGGCAGCAATCAAACGTTCGGCTGGTCTGGTTGTGATGCGCCAATTTGGCGGCCAGTGGTGCTGTCTCATCCTGCGCGCGTATCGAAACTGGGACTTCCCGAAAGGGCAGCCCGAGCCTGGCGAGGAACTGTTGCAAACGGCACTGCGCGAGACCAAGGAGGAAACGGGGCTGTCTGAGCTGGAATTGCCATGGGGCGAGGACTATCGAGAAGCCGAGCCGTACTCGAAAGGCAAGGTTGCACGCCTATATCTCGCGTTGTCGAGGCAGGGTGAAGTGAGTCTCCCAGTCAGTGCTGAGCTTGGTCGGCCGGAGCATCACGAGTTTCGATGGGTATCGCTTGATGGAGCCCAAAAGCTGTTGCCACCACGGTTCTGGCCAATGCTGCGCTGGGCCCATGATGTCGTGGGTACCGCGAATGTTTGACTTGACCGGGCCCAGACCATGTCTGATATGCGAAATTGGCCGCGCCTATGAGCCTTGGAGAACGGGCGTCAAGCAAGACTACGTGCGATGCTCAAGGAGGCTTTCTCAAGTGCTCCGCAAGCCAATGGCGCATTCGGAAAGCTCTGTCGTGCTCGTCTTCCGTTGATTTCGTAGTCAATGCCATAGCAATCGACGCCGAGTACGCGGATGCCAGTTGGGACGATGCGCGACATTTCGCGTACCAGATTTAATTCCTCTTGCTCCTGGACTTGCGGCATGGTTTCCAGGACTGAGCTCTCCACCCAGCCCATTCGACCTACTCCGGCGATGAACCTGATTTTTGTTGGCTTCAATCGAAATGGCGCGAAATCCAGAGCTAGAAGCTGCTCGGCGCCAGGCTCATAGCGCAGGTAGCGGCTGAGGACGGCAGAGCTCGGGGCAAACCGCTCCGCTTCTCCAACTATGGTGAGCCTGCGGGCAGCTTGAACGTCGATAACCCCAGGCTGCAGCACTGATAGGCTAATCCGCGAGTCTGCAAGCAGGTTCTTGGTGTGCTCTGCCAGCGCACTGATGCAGATAACTGGGTTGTGCGCCTCGCCTGGAACATACGGCACCACAGTTGCGTAAGGGTACCCAGGCAGGAGAGCTGAATTGGTGGCAAGAGTGCCGTAAGAAGCTTCGTGCAGTAGATTGATTGCGTGTTCGATTAGCATCTCGCCCCCAATGCACAGTTCAATTTACAGCATGGTAGCAACGTAACCGGACTGAGGATTCACAATCGAGCGCGACCACTGTATCGACGAGGAATCTGTCTGCTCGGTCATGCTACATCTGCACAGTGCCGACGACGATGTGGGTTAGCTCAATCTGTCCATTCTGCATCTACCTCTCGCATTAGGTGCCCAGCCAAGACGTAGTCCCCTAACATCGTTGCCTTTGCCTCCAGGGGCTCCAGGTCGCTTGCAGGCAGCTTGCTCAAGTCAAAGTGGCAGTAAAGATTGCGCTGCCGAAAAGTCAGCTTAGGTCGACTGAGCCCGGCAACGAGCGCCGCCGGCGAGCTAACGGCGATATCTTCGTGCCCGCGATACTCAACGCGTATCCCGCGCTTGTCGCCAATCCGACTGAGCGCGATAGCGTCCCGCCACCCTGACTCGTAGGCCAAGTCCAGCGAGGTTAAGCCGCTGGTGTCAAGAAGGCGCAGCGCTTCAATTTTGCTCGTGGCGCATGCCGTCGTCATGGTGCTCCTTCCTTCACTTCGTGCCGCATGTCAGCCTTTGTTGCGACGCGGCAATTTCACATACGGTAACCGGAGTCTCTAGTTTGCGCAATTCAGACTTCGCTGTGCTGGCGCAAGTGGTTGAGAAAGGGCACGAGGCAGGCCAGAGGGCCTGCCCGTGTCAACTGGAAGGGCTTTGACGATGACGACGAAACGTCAGCATGCCAGGGTGAGACGTCATTCCGTCAAGGGAACGCCGGGAAGGAACTCCACGCCAGTTCGCTTCACAAGTTCGCGGTAGCTGATGGGGCGGCCGGCGCGCGCTGAATCTGAATTCTCAATCCAGTGAGCCCAAGCTCGATGGGTCGTCGAGTCGTACACAAGCTTGAACAGGTATTGGGGCACCCACACTTGGTCTGGTCCAATGGTATTCGGAGCGGCAGTTCCGAACACAGGTCCCGTGATGACATACACATCCCCTTTGGCGCGCAGGACATACTTGCGAGTTGCCTTCTCAATGCCTGCCCAGCTCTTTCGATTGTTCTGCGGGGCCTGGGGGACCATATTGGCAAGGGAGAAACTCTGCGCCATAGCAGTGGCATTGGGCATATCCCCGGCAGGAGCCATGTGCCCTCGGTCATAGCCGGAGCTCTTGTAGTCATCGAGTTCCGCGCGTTCGGCCCGGGGTAGTCGAGCATCAGCGAAGAAGCGGTTCGTCCGTTCTTCGTCCTGCGCGTCAGCGACCTTCTCCGCATTCAGTCGCTCGGCCACATAGACTGGCGTCTTCGTCGTGCCGGAGTGCAAAACGGCGAAAGCATCAAAACACAGGGCGCGCGGCTTAAGGCTTCGGGCGTTCCGGACCTGCGGAACTGCGCCTTGAGCAAAGAATTGTGGGCAACGGTCAAATTCCGATGCTGCTTGAACGGGGGCACTGACGCCAAGACAAATGGCAGCAGCAGTTGCGGCCAGCCGTAAGACAAATTGCATTGATTCCTTCCTTTGGCTATCTAAACCTTCCTGACTGCGAGGAAGGGGCCGGAAGGATAGCACTCACCAAAGGATACTTCGGCAGATTACCTAATCTCTCGTGAGGGGAGGCTCGACTCGAAAATCCGTTCACTCTCAGAAGAGTGCTGTACGATGTGAGTCACCTACAACGAGGGATATTTTAAATGGCGACTTACAAGCAGCTCATGGCAGAAAAAGAAGCGCTCGAAGCCCAACTCGCTGAAGTTCGCGCGACCGAAATTGCTGGTGTAATCGAGAAAATCCAGACGCTGATGGCCGAGTACGAACTGACGGTCGAAGACCTTGCTCCCAAGCGTCGCCGTGGCCGTCCGGCAGCTGCTGGCAAGGCGGGCAAGCCCGCTGCCAAGGCAAAGTCCGAGCTGCCGGCAAAATACATGGACCCGAAGACTGGTGCGACTTGGTCCGGCCGTGGACGAGCACCCGCTTGGCTTGGCAAAAACCGCACGAAATTTCTGATTGCAGAGTAGCAGGCTCATGCCAGGACCGGGGCGCAGCTCAAACACATTCGAATGACTTTGTCTGCCACGCAGCCTGCCCCGGTGCTATCCGTGTCGGGCGGGGGGAGGCGTCAACGATAGTGACTCCCCAGCCGTTCCTAACGGCGGGGCAAGCTGCCTCACTTTTCCAGGAGGGTGTCCGTGATGAGAAGACTTTCTGCCGTTGTTGTCGCAATGTTGCTCTCAACCGGCGCAGCTTATGCGCAAAAGGCCGGGCCGAGCTCTGCCGCCAAGCCAGCAACCCCCGTTGAAACTCAGCCGGCTGCGTCAAACTGTGAGGCGAAAGCGGTTGACAAGAATGGCAAGCCGCTGAGCGGGGCGGCGAAGACCTCTTTCATCAAGAAATGCGAAGCTGGTAACAAGGGCAACGCGTCGGCCGCTTGCGAAGCCAAAGCCGTAGGGAAGGATGGGAAGCCGCTTGCAGGGGCTGCGAAGTCGTCGTTCATGAAGAAGTGTGAGGCGGATGCCGGTAAGTAATCCAGCATCGAATCAGAGAAGCCGGCGCAAGCCGGCTTTTTCGCTGCTCGACCGAAAGAGGGAGTTCCTCTGTGCTTCTGAGCGATAACGCACTTCCTGCACCACCACCACGACTGCCTATTCAATCGTCGTTGGCGGCGCTTCCGGCGGCCGCGAAAGAAGTCTGTTGCCTCGATTCGTCTTGCTCGCTGCACTCGCTTTGTATTGAGAGTACTGAGCGCAGCGCGTCTTCATCGATAAGCCCTTCGCCGCAAGCAAGACATCTCTGGACCCTCAGCGCGGCAGCCTGTCTGTTCCACATAGAATCTATCTCAAGCAGCACTGGGAGCATCTCGGCTTTCCCACAATTTGTACACAGCATGAAGTCTGTCGAGGCTGGTCGAGCGTCACCGACAAGTGGGGATGTATCTACCCGTAAGTCGCGCACATGCGGTAATGGTTGAGTCGCACCGCATTGCTCGCACTCGGATTTCTCCCGGATTGTGTCAGTCAGCATGGATTTCCTTCCTGTGGCAAGCAGTTGACGGCAGTGTCAACCTCTACGCGGGTGTTCGTTGGTACCCGCCACGATTGCACGCAGGCTGCCATCAGATGAACGCACCCCGACGGCCATGACGATGCCGGGTGCGCCATTGTTCTTCCCAACCAAGGGTTCGGAGACGGCAATGGATGCTCCTTGGACAATTTCACGAACATAGTCACGGTCGGCGGATGGAAATGTGTTGACCCAAGGCGTTGCGCTGTTGAAAGCCATTTCGACGTCTGGTCAGATGAGTGAGAGCGTTGAATTCTTCGGGAATGGAAACAACCTGCGTCGGAAACAACCTGCGTCGCGAAGGCCATGTCCGCACGTGTCTTCAACTAGGCGAAGACGCCGCGCAACGCTGGATGCTATTCGACGGACTCGCCTTCTTGCTAGTCCGACGTGAGCGGCCCTGACGCCGGTGAGACTGGTCGCCACCACTTCTATCCGCTGGAACTCGCTTTCCGGTAGGCAATAGCGGTGGTCAGCGAAATTTGGAAACCACCCTCTCTTTTCTGCACGAACCGGCCATGTGTCGTGCATCCAAAGATGATATCGAGATGTCTGCGCGAAATATAGAGAATGACACGAGCTTTTCGCATTGGTAGTTCCTCAACCGGGCCACTGGCTTCTGGTTCTACGTTGACGTTTTCTGCCGTTAGTCCAAATATGCTGTCGACTTGTTGTGCTACGTCGCCAGTTCATGGACGAAACCTCACGGCAAAGTCACATTACCCATCAATGTATTCATGCGAATCGGTTGCTGCAACCGGAATGGTATGGAACGTGCGTATCGAAGCATTCCTGCAACAGCCCTGTGCCGACTGTCTGCCCTTGGCACAAGGCGGCTCGATATTACTGTAGCGGGATAGCTCGGTGTCTTGCGAGGTCAAAGCTTGGCCTTCAATAAAGCCGTGTCACTGATACTGGCGTTAGCGAGTTCAAGAGAAAGCAGCAGGTCGTGAGGTATGGCCGCACGTTCGACCGGCGTGAAGCCGAGGCGAGTGAAATAACCAGCGGCAGTTTCCGTTTGGACGACCAGGCATTCGATACCGCGCAAACGTACGTCGGCCACCAGTGCGCACACAAGCAAGGCGGCCAGCCCCGCCCGCCTCGCGCGCTCGGCGACAGCCACGCCTCGCAACAGGCCAACGTCACCGAACGCCTCGATACCGGCGCAGCCGAGGAGGCCAGTCTTGTCCCGGCTGACATGAAATTGCACCGCCTCCCTATATATTCCGCCGACGGGAAGTGAACACGCTTGAAGCAATGCTTCCACATCACGAAGGTCTGCCTTGGTCGCAAGACGCGGCCTCATGGTGTTACCCGTAAACCTATTGATGACGAGGCCTCGGCGTTCTGATTCTTACCCACAAGCCTAGCGCTCAGTCATCGTAGTCGTCGTGCCAGCGCCGCCATTCGCGCCGCCGCTCCCGCCATTCTCGCTCCCTCCATCGCTGCTCGCGCCATTGCCGCTCTCTCCAGGCACGGGCCTGCCAGTCGTCGTAATAGTAGGCCGGAGCCGCTACCACGGGCGGCGGCTGAACGACCACGGGAGCTGGCTCGTAGTAGACGGGCGGCGGGGCAACAACCACAGGCGCAGGGATGCCAATACCAATACCGACATCCACCCGCGCCTCAGCCATGTTGGAGTCAAGAGCGGTAACGCCGACCAGAAGCAAGAGCGCTGCGGCCTTTCGCATGATTTTCCCCTTATTTCTCTTGTAGAGACTCTAGGTCAGCGTGGTTCGACGATGTATTAGCAGATTCGCACAGCGGTGACTTTCTGTAACGCGAGGTCGAGGCGCTGAGTTTCCAGACGGACTTTGGGGGCCCCACAGGCGCCCGAGCGTCTTCAGCAGGGACCTGAGGTCGGAGTACTTCTGAAACGTCAAAGAGCTGTGCTGAAGCTGGAGGCGCCCCCGTTCAATGTCGCGCTGTACGCTTGCCTGTTTCAGAAGTTACGGAATGTCACCAGCTCTGAGTCAACTCGGCTCGAGACAGTGCCGTTTCTGCCGGTAAGCACGGCGCATTGCCGAGCTTTCAAAAATTCCTCAGGAGTCCACGTCATGAAGAAGCTGTTCGCTGCTCTCGCCTCTGCAGCCCTCGTCGGTACCGTATTCGCGCAGACTGGTGTTCCAGCTTCCGCGACTCAGCCGCAAGCCGGGGCGACGAAGAACCAGGTAAAGGTCGTCAAGGAAAAGAGCGCCACGCAGGAAAATGCCGACAAGAACAAGAAAAGTGTCGGAACGCAGGAGGGGGGAGCGAAGGCTCAAGCCAGCGCTCACCAAGCAAAGCCCGACGTGACGGCCAAATCCAATAAGTCTGCCGCCAAGGGGGCTCAACACAAGGCGAGCAAGATGGGGACCGCTAATACCGAGGACTCTAAGTCGAAGGCCGATGTGAAGAGTGATGCCGGCCAGGCCAAGCCCAAGGCGGACGTTACCAAGCCGTAAGTTCGGTCGGGCACAGCGAAGGCAGCACCACCGCCAAGGTGGACAAGACGAAGAAGCAGTAAGCCGCTTCCATCGAGCTGACTGGGTACGTTGCCAAGGGCGAAGGTCATTGCAATGAAGCTCGAGTGTAGGCGTTTTGTGGAGAGGGCCAGGCAGCCGAGAGGCCAGCCTGGTCTCTCCGCATTTTTTCAGGATGAGGAGCGCGCCGTGAAGACACTTCTCGCATTGCTCATTGCCGTATCTGCACTGCTCGGGGGGTGCGTCGTGGTGCCGTACGATGGCGGATATCACGGCGGATACTACGGTCCGTATGGGTACTGGGGTCACGGGCACCATGGATACCATGGACACCACGGGGACGATGACTAAGTCCAGAAGAAGGGCAATGAGTGCGGTGCTGCGAGACCGTGAGGAGCTGCCGCTCGTCAGGCATGCGGGCGGAGAAGCCATGGCGAAAACTGCACCGCCGAGCCTGTCAGATTTTTAGTGTGCCGAGGTCATGAGACGATTACGGAAACGTCCAATGACCGACACGACAGTGAACAAGAAGAGCAAGAACCCGAAGGCACCGAAGCTGTTTCCCGATGAGCTGATCGATCAACTGCTGGCCCAGGTGCAGAGCAAGGATGCCGAGTCGATCCTGGGCGAATCGGGCTTGGCCGGCCAGCTCAAGAAGCAGTTGGCCGAGCGTATGCTCGCCGCCGAGTTGAGTCACCATCTGGATAACGAGGCCGAGCAAGGCAAGACCGGCAACCACCGCAACGGCACCAGCCCCAAGACGGTCCTGACGCCCAACGGCGAGCTGAATCTGGATATTCCGCGCGATCGGCAGGCGACGTTCGAGCCCCAATTGGTCGGCAAGTATCAACGCCGGCTGCCTGGCTTCGACGACCACGTCATCAGCATGTATGCGCGCGGCATGAGCGTGCGCGAGATTCAGGGCCATCTGCTGGAGCTGTACGGGCTGCAGGTATCGCCCGATCTGATTTCCACGGTCACCGACGAGGTGCTGGCTGACGTCGAGCAATGGCAGCAACGCCCGCTCGAGGCCATGTATCCGATCGTGTACTTTGACGCGCTACGACTGAAGATTCGCGACGAAGGCACGGTCAAGAACAAGGCGGTCTATCTGGCGCTGGGCATCCGCGCCGACGGCCGCAAGGAAGTGCTAGGTCTGTGGATCGAGCAAACCGAAGGCGCCAAGTTCTGGCTGAAGGTCTTCAACGAACTGAAGAACCGCGGCTTGCACGACGTCCTGATCGCGGTGGTCGACGGCTTGCGCGGCTTCCCCGAGGCGATCGAGGCGGTCTATCCGGCCGCGCAAATCCAGACCTGCATCGTGCATCTGATCCGCAATTCGCTGAATCTGGCGAGCTGGAAGGACCGTAAGCCGTTGGCTGCCGCGCTCAAGCCGATCTATCAGGCCGCCACGGCCGAGGCGGCGGCCGCAGCGCTCGACACCTTTGCGGGAAGTGAGTGGGGACGCAAATTCCCTACCGTCGCGGCCATGTGGCAGCGCCAATGGGAACAGGTGATTCCCTTCTTCGTCTATCCGCCTGAGGTGCGTCGAATCATCTATACGACAAACGCCATCGAGAGCATGCACATGCAGTTGCGCAAGATCGTCAAGAATCGCGGCCACTTCCCCAGCGACGAGGCCGCCAGCAAACTGCTGTATCTGGCCTTGCGCAACATCGAAAAGGATTGGAAGATGCCACCTATCACCTGGCGGCAAGCAGTCAATCAGTTCGCCATTCTGTTTGGCGAGCGATTCACCTCCGCCATGAGCTGAGATTTTTTAACCGACCTCAGCACACAAAATTCCTGACACCTCCCCCACCGCCCTTTCACTCGCTGCTATATAACTACCAGTGTGCTGGACAACGGTTTAGATGCAACTGCCACAGGAGGTTGACTCACCTTGCCACCGGCGTCATATACAGCGGCCGAGTGAATAAGCAGCAAACCGAATTTGACCCAATAAAGCGAGCACTCATTGCGCTACGTCCCTTCCACGTACAACCGGAAGGCTCCAGGAATAGCGCACCGCTAGGGCGCGGAGCCCAAAACAAGTCAAAGCGCCGAACCACGGCGTGAGCGCGAATTTCCAATCCATGAGTTGCCCAAGCACCTGGATGGCTGCCCCGACCAGCGCTGCAATGGCGTAGATTTCTTTCTCGAGGATAATGGGTACGCGATTGAGGACCACGTCTCTCACCACACCACCGCCAACGGCGGTCACCATGCCGAGAAGAATCGCAACTTCGACGTTATGGCCGAACTGCAGCGCCTTGTGCGCGCCAATGACGGCGAAGAAGCCCAGCCCTAGCGAGTCGAAGAAAACAATGGGGTGTTTGAGGTGGTCGATGATTGGACGCGCCCAGATTGCCAACCCGGCGGCTAACGCCGACGTTGCGAGGTAGCGCCAGTCCGAAATGCCGACTGGCGGCAGTGCACCGAGGCACAGGTCACGAATTACTCCCCCACCGCAAGCCGTCAGGTAACTGATGGCCAGCACGCCAAACAGGTCAAGCCGCCTCTGCTCAGCGGCAAGGGCGCCGCTGACCGCGAACGCGAAGGTCCCCAGCAGGTCCACCAAAACGAAGAGGTTATGTTCCATCACGCCTCGGGAGCCGTACAAAGCCACGCCGAGGCCGCCGTCAACATCGCATGCAGGCCCGTTTCGAGCGTCGGGTGAATCACGGGTGCGAACTTCGGCGAATGATTGCTCGGTATTTTGTTCAACTGCTTTTCGGCCTTGGCCTGCGCATAGACTTCAGGGTCGGTGCCGCCAATGAACCAAAACACGTAGGGCACATTCCAGGCTCGGCCAAAGACGCTAAAGTCCTCACTGGCCGAGGCCGGCCGTGCCTCGTAGGCCTTATCGCCAAACTGCGCCTTGAAGGCGTCGGCCACCTGACTTGTGGCTGCGATATCGTTCTCCGTCAGAGGATACGTGCTGAGCGTGGTGAACTCCGGAGGCCGCTCAGCGTTGGATGCATCGCACTCCGCACAACAGATTCGCCGGATGGATGCCAGCATGTACTCGCGCACGTCATCGTCGAACGTGCGCATATTCAGCTTGATAGTGGCTTCGTCCGGAATGATGTTTTCCTTGGTACCCGCTTGCAGGGAGCCAATGGTCAGCACGGCGTTGTCCATCGGCGAAATCTCACGCGAGACGATGGTCTGCAGGCGTAGCGTCGTGGATGCGGCCATAATGACCGGGTCGATGGATGTTTGCGGCTGCGAACCATGCGAGCCACGCCCGAACAGCTTGATTTTCAGACTGTCTCCCGCTGACAGAATGACGCCCGGGCGATAACTGACGGTGCCGCTGGGGCCGACCATGACGTGCTGGCCCAGAATGATGTCTGGCTTGGGAAAGCGTTCCGCATCCCAGTCATCGACCATGCTGCTGGCACCTCGTCCAACTTCTTCGCCTGGTTGAAAGACCAGCATGACCGTGCCCTTCCAGGCGTCGCGGTGCTCGGCCAAGACACGCGCCACCCCCATCAGCCATGTCACGTGCATGTCATGCCCGCAGGAATGAGAGACGTCGACTTCGACGCCGTCTTCATCTTTGGCCTTTATGCTGCTGGCATAGGTTAACCCGGTGTTCTCGGCCATGGGTAATGCGTCCATGTCTGCGCGGAGCATCACCGTGGGGCCCTCGCCGTTGCGCAACACACCAACGACACCAGTGACGCCTACCTCACGCGTCACTTCATAGTCCAGGGCCTCGATGTAATCTGCGGCGACCTTGGCGGTCCGGACCTCCTGCATCGACAGCTCGGGGTGCTGGTGAAAGTCCTTGTAGATGATTTCGAGCTCCGCCAGCAACTGGTCGCTGCGGTTCGCCAAAGCTTGGACGAGTGCGTTCATGAAACACCTCCGGACATTTAGTGTTCAGTTTGCTTCATCCGGGTTGCTTCGTCCAAGAAGAGCAAACCTTGGCCTTTCCTTGAATGGACCTATTGCTACGCCGTTCTGCCGCGTCGGAACCCAAGCTGAGGTTGCGTTGCCTCTCCGGAAGCCCTTGAGCTGTTCAAAGCCATTGAGGTCGGCGGTCTACGAGGTCGCTGTCGCCAGCCGAGGTGTTGGGGCATACCGACACGAACTTCGTCAAAAATTTGTCTCCCTGATTGGAGACGTATCGGCCATGCCCGCCATCGGAAGTTTAGGTGACAGGGCCCGGGCACATTGTTCATATAAGAGAAATAATTATCCATATTTTAGGACAATTGCTTACATGTTACTGTCACATTTCTGTCGCAATATCTCGCAGCCGAGTCGGTGGGGAGTCGCGGCTCGCGTACTAGCCGCGACACCACCGCCAGGAACCTTCGCTCAAAAAGAAACCGGGATTGACAGTGAAAAAAACTCTCCTTGCAGTGGCAGTCACAACTTGCGCCATGTCCGGCGCCGCGTTTGCCCAATCGTCCAACGTGACGCTCTACGGCATCGCTGATGCTGGCATCAGTTTCCAAAGCCATGTCAATGGCGGCGCCAATGGAAGCGGCTCCGTAACTGGCGTAACTTCTGGCGGTCTCTCTGGCTCGCGTTGGGGCCTGCGTGGAACCGAGGACCTCGGCAACAATCTGAAGGGTATTTTCGTGCTGGAAAGCGGTTTTGACATCGACACTGGCAAATCTGCCCAGGGCGGCCGACTGTTCGGCCGCCAAGCCTATGTCGGGCTGCAAGGCGACTTCGGCGCTGTCACGCTCGGCCGGCAGCAGAACTCGCTGTATGACCTGTTCGGCGCCTACGACCCGATGGCAGTGGGACCGATGTACTCGCTCAACTCCGTCGATAATCAGTTCAATGGCCGCGCGGACAATGCCATCAAGTACACCGGTAAGTTCGGCGGTCTGACGGCAACCGGTTTCTACAGCTTCGGCCGCGATGTCACTTCCGGTCTCGGCGGTGAAGTGCCGGGTCATTTCAAGGTCGGCACCAATTTTGGAGGTGGCCTGGCCTATGCGAACGGCCCCTTCTCGGTGGGCGCTGCCTATGACCAGTTCCAGGGCAGCACCCTTGCGTCGGCGGACCTGACGGCCAAGCGTGCTGCGATTGGCGCCTCGTATGCCTTCGGTGACGCCAAGGCATTCGCCGGCTATCGCTGGATGCGCGACGAAGTCACCACCGGTACGGCCCGTCACGACAACTTGTATTGGTTGGGCGCGAACTACAAGTTCACGCCGGCCTTTACTCTGACTGGTGCGGCTTACTATACGGATGCCCGCACTGACAGCAAGGATTCGTGGATGTTTGTGCTGAACGCCGACTACGCCTTCTCCAAGCGCACCGACGCGTACCTGCTGCTCGGCTATGTGAGCAACAAGGGCAATGCCACCTTTGGTGTGACCGGCACGGCCAATACGTTGCCGGGCCAGAACCAGACTGGCGCCATGGTCGGCGTGCGTCACCGCTTCTAATCCGCCTTGGCGCGAGAATCGGCACACCCGCTGGGTGTGCCATGACAGCTCATATCGACCTTGACTTGTCACTGGGTTAAGGACGTTGGCCGGCAGCAATGCCGGCCTTTTTTTCGCCTGTAGCTGTGATTGTCGTTGACGCGCCAGTGCCGTCTCCGAGTTGGAAGCGCTAGCTGTTGTCATGAAGCGATGGCTCAATTGGGGGGGGCAGCCAAGTCAATGCTGCCAGGAAGGACGCGTGGCGGTATGGCTATCGCGAGACTCCGCCGGCCGCCGGACAGTCAGTCTCATCGCGCACCGTCGCGGGAGGACTCATGATGAGAGACATTTCGATTCGTGCAGCGGCAACGGGTGAGTGGGTGCCACTGGCCGACCTTCTAGAGCTAACTGGGTTAGATACTTCCGATGTTGACCTGGCGAGGACAACGCTCCACGTTGCTGTGGCGGCGAAAGTGATAGCAGGATGCGCGGGCGCCGAACGTCACGGCACCACAGCTGTCGTAGGGCCAGTTGCAGTGCTCCCCGACTACCGAGAACAGGGTATCGCATCACATCTGGTTCAGGCCGCCCTGATGAGAGCACAAGCCGACGGGTGTCGGCTGGCAGTGGTTCTATCGATGTCTTGCGCGAACTTCTTTTGTAGGCATGGATTTTCGTTGACGCCCTATAGCGCACTGCCAAATGAGGTACGAGCTGCGAAGGCTTATCAGCGTGCCAATAGCCAAGCCGGCCAATGCATGACTCGGGACTTGACTCGGGGGTGGAATACTTGGATGCATTCAAATTCGCATTAACCCGAATAGTCTGAGAGATTGTCGTCCTGTCACAGTTCAAGAACACGTGCGTGTGCCTCGGCTGGAGATGACCCGCTTTTTTGGACACCCGCTATCTTGAACCGTAGGGGGTACCCATCATGGCCAAGACTCGAGCGCCGTATGCCGCTGCTTTCCGGCAGCAAATGATTGACCTCGTCCACGCCGGCCGAACGCCGGAAGACCTGGCCAAGGAATTTGAACCCACTGCCCAGACCATCTACAACTGGGTCGCACAGGCTGACCGTGACGCGGGCAAACGTCACGATGGCCTGAGCACAGCCGAGCGCCAGGAACTGACCCATCTTCGTAGAGAGCTTCGGCAGGTCAAGATGGAGCGCGATATCTTGGCAAAGGCCGCGGCTTGGTTCGCCCGGGAGACCGGAACAGTACCCGACAAGGGTTCGAATTCATGAAGGCGAATCAGGCCACCTGGCCCTTGGCGACCATGGCACGGCTGCTCAAGGTCTCGCGCAGCGGTTTCCATGCGTGGAATCAACGCCAACCATCGGCCCATGCAAAGCAGGATAGGGACCTGCTGGCACGCATCCGGGCCATCTACACGGGCTCGCACGGCACCTATGGCATGCCGCGCATTCACGCGACGCTGGCCCGGCAAGGCATACACGTCGGGCGCAAGCGCGTGGCGCGCCTGATGCGTGAAGCGGGCCTGCGCGGCGTGAGCCGGCGACGCTGGGTGAAGACCACGCGGCGAGCACCTGGTGCACGACCGGCTCCGGATCTGGTGCAGCGCCACTTCCAAGCTGACGTGCCGAACCGTCTGTGGGTCGCCGATGCGACCTACATTCCGACCGCAGCGGGCTTCTTCTATCTCACAGTGGTGTTGGGTGTACAGCCGGCGCATTGTGGGCTGGGCCATGGGCAGCCATCTGCGTACCGCGCTGATGTTGCAGGCACTGGATATGGCGCTCGCGCAGCGCCGCCCAGAGGATGTCATTCACCACTCGGATCAAGGCTGCCAATACACGTCTGTTGCCTTCGGGCGACGTTGCCGGGACGCCGGTGTTCAGCCTTCGATGGGATCGGTGGGCGATGCCTACGATAACGCCATGTGTGAGTCCTTCTTCGCCACGCTCGAATGCGAGCTGCTGATGCGATCGCGCTTCGCCACGCACGATCACGCACGTCGGGCACTGTTCACTTGGATCGAGGGCTGGTACAACCCGCATCGCTTGCACAGCGCTTTGGGCTATCGGTCTCCGCAGGAATTTGAAAAGCTGCCCGTCAATGGCAGGAATCCGGCGCTACACCGGGCCTACACTGCCCCATCACAAGGAGAAAACCCATCGACATAAAATTCAAATGCAGATCTGTCCGATGAAGCGGGGCAACCCCAGAGCCCTACTTGCGCTCCATCGAGGATTGATTGAAAGCTGACCGCCAAGGCAGTCCTTGTGGTCAACAACTGGACGCCGGCGGCGTCAATTGCAGTGTGCCTCAGGCGTCATTGGCCGTTAGTTTCAACGTTTTCATTTTTCAACGGCCAATCCTTAAGAATCAACGAGTTAGGCCGACAATGCCGACCATTTCGAGGTGGGAACATTGCCGTCGACGAGAACATCTCAATATCCGCCTATGGACGGATAGTGGGCCATCGAATCAAGGTCGTGCTCCACTGTCCCCGCCGTGGTCACTTTGCAGTCAGGGCCGCAATAGTCGCGATTGCCACCACCGCCCCAAGAGCAGCGAGGCAAAAGGCAAGCCTTATCGCAAGCCTATCAATATTCTCCTGCGACGCGGCGAAGCGCATTAGGCCTTTGGCCGGCCCCGTACCGCCCGTGTCATTTTCCGCGCCGACCGAAGGGATTTGCTCCCACTCATCCATGCGCAGAAGGCCCTCTGGCATCTCTGCCAACAGGTCCGCCAGCTTATAGCGAGGTCGGCTAGGTACCTCAACAATCATCCTCTTGCCGACAAGATGTAGTTGCACGCGCTCCCCCTCAGCTAAGCCGTTTCGTTCAACGAACTAGTGTGGAATCGTCAGTACTAGGTCGCCTCCCGCGCCACGTAATGTTTGAAGCATCAGAACCCCCTTGCCAGCAGTCTTTGGTACCAAACTCCAGCGGGACGCGTCATTCACAAGCCCGCGCGACGGCCACTGGCGGTGACACCAGTTCGCTCGTCAATGTTGAATGACACGATAGCCGGGATCGGAAACCCAAGGCGAGTCCAGATAGAAAATGATTGGCTTCTGTCGCTTGGTGACGGCCTCATAGAAGACCCCAGCCGGGAGCTTCTCTAGCTGCAGATCCACCCCGATTTTCCGCAATGCCGTCTGATACATCAGGGCGATGGGCTCCTGAACCGGATCGCCCGCGTTATAGCTCAGCGTCGTCTTGAAACCGTTCGCAAATCCTGCCTCGGCCAACAGCTTCTTCGCCATCTCCGGGTTATAGCCGTACCGGCCGAACTCCGTCGTCGCCATCGGGTATGGTCTCTTCGAGTTAGGGCTGACCGCGGCCTCTCACTTCAAGCTCTGGCACCTTTGCGAGCCATCGCTGAAGCGTTTGGCAGACGAGACTGGCGGCATTGCCTTCATGACGATCCGGAGCGGGGCGGACGCCATCTCCGTCGCTCGTGCGGAAGGACGGAACGCCATCAATATCCCGAGTCTGGAGATCGGCGTGCACCGGCCACTGGGAGTCGGGGCGGGAAGCCTTGCGCTGCTCATGTCCCTGCCGGACGATGAAATCGAGCGCATCGTGTGCGCCAACGCGAGGCGTTTGTTCGGCTACGGCAAGCTAAGCGTCCCGCTAATGCTCGAGATTGTCAGAGCCTCCCAGGAGGTTGGGTATGCCGTGCACGATAGCCGCCTCATCGAAGGCGTGAGCAGAGTCGGGATCGTTGTGCATGACAGCCATGGCGCGCCACTCGGAGCAATCAGGATCACGGCCTTAGAAGACCACCTACCTGTCAGCCGCCAGATTGAATTTCTTGCGCTGCTCCGGAAGGAGTCGCGCATTATTCAGAATTTTGTTCATCAATCGAACTTTGACATGGCCCAATATGCTCATTTACTCGCGGAAGGTGAGCTTTACAGTACTCGCGCGTTAGAGGTGGAATCACCGTAGCCCACCGTTGAGCGACCGTCTGGTTTTGGAATGGCAACCCGCTACCATCGGTGCGTCCTTTTAGCCGGGGAGAGAATCGTGCACGGTTGGCGAACTGCTGCAGCGGTGAAGGACCTCATCGACACAGCCGCCATACCCGCGACCTACGGCCACCCCATCTATGAGAATTTCAGACCCCGCATGGACGCTGCGGCGGTCACGCTCGCGAAAACTGCCGGAGCTGTGATTCGTGGCAAGACGGTCACAACAACCGAGTTTGCTGCGTTCCATCCTGGCCCAACGCGCAACCCCCGCTCCCCGCAGCTCGCACCCCGCACACTGGGCAAAACAGCGCCTGGACGCAGCGGCGCCGTCGAGGCCCATGCCAGCGCACGAACGGATGCCTGACCGTCCAGTCCTGCGACAGTCCTGAACGGCCGGTTTTCCCAAACTGCGCAGTCACCCTCACTTTTCCCCAAGGCGGCCGGCGGTCTCCGGAACGATCGCCGCACCGGCCAGGTAAATGGCAGTGACCACCGCGACGAAGATCCCCAGCACTTTTGGCAGGTCGGCGGGGGTGCTCGCGCACAGCGACGCAAACGTCGGCATCATGCCGCCGATGGCAAAGCCGATATTCCATGACAGGCCAGTCCCCGTGGCACGGATGCTGGTGGGGAACCGTTCGTTCAGGAAAATAAGGATCGGAGCAAAACCCATGCTGCCCAGCATCGCCAGCGCCACAGCATACATGCCAAGCGTGGTGACATCCGGCACCGCGGGCATCCGTTGGTAGATCAACGGCAGCAGCACCACGTTCAAGGCGCCGATCAGCAGGAAGGATCGCTTGCGACCAATCAGCGTGCTGAGGTGACCGGCAAATATCGATGCCACGATAACGCCGACACTGCTGGCCATCAGGATGGCCGCGGATGCGCCCGCCGGTGCCTTCACCACGACCTTGAGGAAGGTCGGCAGATAGCCTGAGGTCAGGTAGTAGGCGCTGCCACCGCCGATCGTGAGCAGGATGTTGACAGCAAGGACGCCGCGGTACTTGCTGGAGAACAGGACACGCAACGGGTTCTCAACCGGAGCGGCATGTCCCTTGGCCGCCTGCAACTGCTTCCACAGTGGCGACTCCTCCAGCGAATTGAAGATGAATAGGCCGAGCACCGAGCTGATGATGCCGGAGAAGAACATGCAGCGCCAACCCCAGGTGTCGAACGCATCCCCGGGAAACAGCGCGGTCATTGCCATGTAGGTGATGGAAGCCAGCATTGCCCCGATACCCGCGCCACCGCCGCCAACCAGCCCCGAGACGGCGCCGCGCCAGGACGGCGGCACCGACTCAGTGCCGATGGTGTGGGTGGATGCCACCACGCCGCCGACAAAGATCCCCTGTACCAGCCGCAGCAGGATGAACAAGGCTGGCGCAAGCAGGCCCACCTGTCCCACCGTGGGCAGCAGCCCGAACGCCGCCGTGGACAAGCCAACGCCGGTAACCGCAACCACCATCGCGCCCTTGCGGCCGTGGCGGTCGGCATAGGAGCCGAAAATCGCGGAGCCGAGCGGACGCATCAGCAGCGTCACGGCAAAAGACGCATACACTGCCGCCAGCGACAGCATGGCGTGCTCCGACGGGAAAAACAGCCTGCCGATCACCGGCGCCACGAACAGCAGGATGAACAGGTCGAACAGGTCCAGCGCCCATCCCATGCATGACGCCGTCACGGCACCAAACACCTGGCGATTGCTCGCCGCTGGCAGCGGCACGCTGATCGTCTCTGTACTCTTCTTTGCTACGGCTTCCATTGTTGTCTCCTTTGATTTGGATCTCTGCTTGGATCATTACGGCAGCGATGGCGCGCGGGCGGTGCCTTGCCGCCAGGCGAGCGCTCCCCCGCGATGCTTGCGCCGTGGCAGCGGGCATCGTTATCCGGTCAATTCGTCCGGGATGCGGGCGGCCTTGCCGGCGCGCCCGCGATTTGCATCAGCTGCCGCGGAACGCCGGCTTGCGCTTGCCGTGGAACGCTTCCACGCCTTCGCGGAAATCGTCCGAGCTGCGCAGGCGGCTGTAGCAATGCCCTTCCAGCTCGATGGCGATCGACAGCGGCGCATCCTCGGTGTCGTTGAGCAGCTTCTTGGCGGTGCGCTGCGCCAGCGGCGAGAAGCCGCGCAGCTCGTCGACCAGCGCATCGGTGGTGGCTTCCAGCTCGGCGTCGGCCACGCATTCCACCGCGATGCCCCACTCGTAGGCTTCTTTGCCCGAGATACGGCGCGAGCGCATCACGATGTCCTTGGTGCGGCCGATGCCTACCATCTTCTGCAGGCGCGCCGAGCCGCCCGAGCCAGGGATCTGCCCGAGCTTCTGCTCCGGCAGCGCGTACTGCGTGGTCTCGGTGGCGATGCGGAAGTCGCAGGCCAGCGAGAGCTCAAAGCCCACGCCGAAGCAATAGCCGCGGTTGGCGGCAATCACCGGCTTGCTGCAGCGCGCCGGCGCCGCCACGTTCCAGGCCAACTGCGAGACGTGCTCGGGCGAGGCCTCCAGGAAGCCCTTGATATCGCCGCCGCTGGAAAAATGCTCGCCCTGCGAGCGCAGAACGATCACGCGCACGCGCTCGTCGGCATCCAGTGCTTCGATGACGGCGCGCAGCTGGTCGCGCGCCGCCATGGCGATCACGTTGTACGGCGGACGGTGCAGGATGATGTCCGCGCGCTCGCGCGCGGCATTGATCTCCACGGAGAAGCCGTCGAGCTGTTGCAGGCGTTGCTGGTCGGGATGGATCAGTTCGGTTACCTGGGTCATGTCTTACTCCTTGATCGTGTCGACAGGCGTGGCGTCCGCTGCCTTGTTGGGGTTGGGGTTGAGATTGAGGTCAGGGTTGCGGGAATGCGAGGCCGGCTCGTACTCGCCGGCGGAGAGCTTGCGGCGCAGGATCTTGCCGACCGGCGACCTGGGGATCTCCTCCACGAAGACGTAATCGCGCGGGCGCTTGAAGTTCACCAGGTCCGAGCCGCGGCAGTAGGTATCCAGTGCCTGCGCATCGACGTTGCCGCGCGACTTGACGAAGGCCACCACCTTCTGGCCCCAGCGCGGGTCCGGCACGCCGGCCACCGCCACTTCTTCCACCGCCGGATGCAGCGACAGCACCGACTCGATATCGACCGGCGAGATGTTCTCGCCGCCGCTGATGATCATGTCGTCGACCCGGCCGCTGACGAAGAGGTCGCCCTCGGCGTCGAAGTAGCCGGTGTCGCCGGTGAAGTACCAGCCGTCGCGCAGCGACTTGGCGTTGGCGTCGTCGCGGTTCCAGTAGCCTTCGAAGGCCTCATCGCCGCGCAGGTCGGCGATGATCTGGCCTTCCTCACCAGTGACAGCCAGATCGTCGGGCGAGCGGGCGTCCAGGCGCACCACGCGCAGGCGCGTGTTGATGCCGGCGCGCCCCGCGCTGCCGGGCTTGCGGGTGGCGCGCTGGTCGATGCTGAAGGTGTACACCTCGGATGAGCCGTAGTGGTTCACGAACAGCTCCGGCTCGAAGGCCAGCGCAAGGCGGCGCAACAGGCCGTCGCTCATCGACGCGCCGGCAAAGCCGAGCTTGGTCGCGGTGCGGATCGCCGAGGGATCGAATCCCGGATCGGCCAGCAGGTCGTGGTACAGCGTCGGCACCAGGTACAGGCAGGTGATCCGGTGGGTGGCGATCTCCTTGAGCGCCTGCCCGGCATTCCAGCGCCGCACGCAGACGAACAGGCCGTCCACCAGCGCCATCGCCAGCAGCGAGCGCACGCCCATGGTGTGGTAAAGCGGCATCACGCCAAGGGTGCGCTCGCCATGGCGATACAGGTTCTGCGCCACGTGGGCGAGCGCGGCGGCGCGCTCCTGCCGGTGCCGGCGCGGCACGCCCTTGGGCTTGCCGGTGGTGCCCGAGGTGTAGAGCATCAGCGAGACAGCGCTCGCTTCGGCCACCGGGGCGTCATGCAACGCAACGCTGTCCAGCAGCGAGGCGAACGACATCGAGCCGCCCGCCGCGCAGTCCAGCGCAATGCAGGGCACGGCCTGCGCCGCCGGGCTGGCCAGCACGGCATCGGCGCTGACCGGCTCGAACACCAGCGCCTTGACGCCGGCATCGCGCACGCAATAATCCAGCTCCTCCGGCTTGGTGCGCCAGTTCAGCGGCACCATCACGATGCCGGCGAACTGGCAGGCCCAGTGCAGCGTGGCCATTTCCCAGCGGTTCTGCAATACGGCCAGTAACCGATCGCCTGGCACCAGGCCGATCTCGCGCAGGCCGGCCGCCACGCAGCGGATACGCTCGTACCACTGCGCATAGGTGAGCATCAGGTCGCCATCGACGATGGCGGGCGCGTGCGGGCTGCGCTCCACGCTCTGCAGGAAGGTGCGGCCAAGATCAAGCATCGCAGGCCTCCTCGCTGGCCACGCCGGCAGCCGCGCGGCGCGCGGCCACGTCGAGCACCGCCGCCACGATGGGGGTGTAGCCCGTGCAGCGGCACAGATGGCCGGACAGCATGTCGCGCACCTGCGCCTCGGTGGGTTGCGGCACGCGCTCGAGGTAGTCCGCACACGACATCAGAATGCCGGCGGTGCAGAAGCCGCACTGCAGCGCGTGGTGGCGGCGGAAGGCTTCCTGCAGGTCGCTCAGGCCTTCTGACGGCGCCAGGCCTTCGACGGTATCGATGGCCCGGTCCTCGGCCTGCACGGCCAGCATCAGGCACGAGCGCGCGGCGACGCCGTCGACCCGCACCGTGCAGGCGCCGCAGACACCGTGCTCGCAGCCGACGTGGGTGCCGGTGGCGCCGAGCTCGTGGCGCAGGAAATCCGACAGCAGCTCGCGCGGCTCGCAATAGCCGCTGCGCTCGCGGCCGTTCAGGGTCAGGGTTATGCGGCGTCGCTCATGCCGGCCCATCACCTCGGCGGGCTTGCCGAATTCGGCGCCCTTGGTGGTCTTGCTCATTTTGCCTCCTCGATCACACGCATGCCCAGTTGCCGCACCAGGTGCCGGCGGTACTGCGCGCTGATATGGGCGTCGTCCTGCGCGCCCAGTTTCCAACTGAAATCATTGATGGCTTGCGCCAGGTCCTCGCCCCGCAACCGGGGCCAAGTTTCCAGCACGGGGCGGTCCGCCACACCACCAACCGCCAGTGCGATAGCGTTATCGGTGACGGTGGCCGCGCAGGCCACCAGCGCAAAGTCGCCATGGCGCGCGGAGAATTCGGCAAAGCCGTAGCGCGCGCCGGGGCGCCGAAGCGGGAAACGCACCGCTTCCACCAGTTCGTCGGGTTCTCGCGCCGTCATCAACATGCCCTGGAAGAAACCGGCCGCCGGCAAAACGCGGCGCTGTCGCGCGGAGCGCAGCACCACCTCGCCGCCCAGCGCGGTCAGTACCAGCGGCAACTCCGCGCTCGGGTCGGCATGGGCGACCGAGCCGCACACGGTGCCGCGGTTGCGGATCTGGAAATGCGAGATATGCGGAAAGGCCATGGCCAGCAGCGGCACCTCGTCAGCCAGCGTGCTGCGCCATTCGACGCCGCCCTGGGTGGCCGCGGCGCCAACCACAAGGTGAGCGTTTTCCACGCGCACCGTGTTCAGCTCAGCGGTGCGCGAGATATCGACAAGCAGCTGCGGCTGCGCCAGGCGCATATTGAGCACCGCCATCAGCGACTGGCCGCCGGCCAGCACGCGCGCGCCCTCGCCGCCACGGGCCAGCGCATCGAGCGCGTGCTGCGTGGTTTCGGCGCGCAGGTAATCGAAAGCGGATGGTTTCATCGACGGACTCCCAAACGGGCCAGCAGGCGGGCAAGCCAGCCTTGCGGCCGTACCGGCTTGCCGGCGGCCTGGCGGCCGAGCGATTCGAACAACTGGCGCAGCACCACCTTGGCGGCGCCTTCCAGCATGCGTCCGCCCACGGCGGCGACCTTGCCGGATACCTCGGCCTCGTAGTCGTAACTCAGACGCGTGCCGCTGCCATGCGGGACCAGCTCCACCAGGCCGGCGCCGCGCGCGCTGCCCAGCGAGGACATGCCGGTGCCCGCCAGCCGCAGCCGGCACGGGGGATCGAGGTCCGACAGGGCGATCTCGGCCTCGAAGCGCGCCTTGATCATGCCAACGCCCACTGTCACGTCGGCGCGGTAGTGGTTCTCGGCGGTGCGTTCGAGCGCGTGGCAGCCGGGCACCACCTTGGCCAGCGCCTGCGGGTCGAGCAGCACGGCGAAGATGGCTTCGGGCGTGGCGTCGAGATCCACCGAGCCGCGCGCGGTGAGCGCCTTGCCACTGCCCTTGCGGGCCGCGGGCACGGCGGCCTCGCGTATGGCTTCCAGCAATTCGGGGCGCGACGGTGGCGGATCGTCGAAGCCCACCATGGCCATCACCTTGGCCGGGGTCAGCGGCAGGCGGATGTCCTGCACGCCGAGCGCGTCCGCCACCGCGTTGGCGATGCAGGGGGGCGTGCTCATGTTGTTGCCCTCGCCTAGGCCTTTGGCGCCGAGCGGCGTGAAGGGGCTGGGCGTTTCCAGGTGCACGATCACCGGATCGGGCACCTCGCAGGTGGTCGGCATCAGGTAGTCGGCCAGCGTGCCGGACTGGAAGCTGCCGTCGGCGCCATAGCGGAACTCCTCCATCAGCGCCGCGCCCAGCCCCTGGGCGAAGGCGCCGCGGATCTGGCCATCGGCCAGCGCCGGGTTGAGCAGCGTGCCGGCGTCGTGCGCGGTCACATAGCGGTCGATACGCACGCGCCCGGTGGCGCGGTCGATCTCCACGCCGCACATATCGAAGGCAAAGCCGTAGGCGGCCGAGGTGTTGATGCGGTCGTTCTCATCCGGCGCTTCCAGGTTGGGCGGCGACCAGAACACCGTCTCGCGCAGGCCCGGCTCCTCGCCCGCCGGCAGCTGCTGCGGCGACCAGTGCGGCGCATTGCTCGCTACGCGTGTGAACGGCAGGGCGGATTCAGGCGCGCCTTTCCTGGCAATGCGGCCGTCTTCGAACATCACCTCCGCTGGCGTGCAGCCGAACTGCGGCGCCACGATGCGGGCCAGCTTGTCGCGCACCCGCTCGGCGGCCAGGTGCACGGTGCCGGCCACGGCGCCGGCAAAGCGGCTGGAGTAATTGCCGGCGGCGACCGACCACGCATCCTTGTGGGTATCGAACTCGACGTTCACTACCACGTCGGCCGGGTTCACGCCCAGCACATCGGCCACCACCTGTGCGCACACCGTCATATGGCCCTGGCCGGCCGGCGTCGAGGCGATGGTGACCACCACGCCGCCGAGCAGGTCGACGCTGACCGTGGCGCTGGCGATGGCGCCGTTCTTCGGCCCCACCTTCTTGCGCGCCTCGGCCGGCATGGCGGTGGTGATATAGCCCATGTTGGACACGGACGGCTCGACGATGGCGGCAAAGCCTATGCCATACAGCCGGCCCTCGGCGCGCGCGGCTTCGCGGCGGCACTTCAGCTCGGAGTAGCCGCCTTCTTCCAGCGCGCGCGCCAGCGCCAGCTGGTAGTTGCCGGAGTCCAGCAACGCGCCCGCGGCGGCGCGATAGGGAAAGGCATCGGCGGCAACAAAGTTGCGGCGATACACATCGAGCGGATCGAGTCCGAGCTGCGTCGCGATGCGCTGCACCAGCCGCTCCAGTGCGAAATACACTTGCGGGCCGCCAAAGCCACGCACCAGGCCGGTGGGCGTCTTGTTGGTCATCACCACCCGGTTGCGCACCAGCAGGTTGGGGATGTCGTAGGCGCCGGTCAGGCAGCCGTGCATGCGGTAGAAGGTGGCGGGCTCCGGCGCGCGCAAGTAGCCGCCGCAGTCTTCGACCTGGTCATAGGACAGCGCCACGATGCGGCCATCAGCCTTCACCGCGGCTTCCAGCGTGGACAGCCGCGCGGTGGCGGAGGTGGCGGCGCTGAGATGCTCGAGCCGGTCTTCCACCCACTTCACCGGTGCGCCGGCCTTGCGGGACGCCAGGCACATCAGCACCGCATAGGGAAACACGGCCTGCTTCACGCCGAAGCTGCCGCCGGAATCGCGCGGGGCTTTGTGGCGCAGCCGGTTGGCCGGCACCTTGAGCGCCATCGCCATCACCGCATGCAGCGAGAACGGCCCCATGAAATTGGAGGTGACGTCGTAGCCCTCGTCACCGGGCAGGAACTCGGCAATCACCACGCCGCATTCGATCGGCGTGCAGGTGTTGCGCGGATAGTGCGCGGTCAGCGTGACCCGGTGCGGCGCCGCGGCAAAGGCGGCTTCAGGCTCGCCGTAGCGGAAGTGGCGGTCGCTCACCACATTTGCGCCTACGCCGGGATGCAGGATGGGCGCATCGTCGGCCAGCGCGGCTTCGATCGATACCACCGGCGGCAGCACGCGGTAAGTGACGCGCACCAAGTCGAGCGCGTCTTCGGCCAGGGCACGGCTCTCGGCCATTACCACGGCCACCGGCTCGCCCACATAGCGCACGCGGTCCATGGCCAGCGCCCATTGCTCCATTGGCGACTTCACGGCGACCACGAAGGGACGCGACCAGGCCGCCAGGTCGGCGCCGGTAAGCACGGCGTGCACGCCCGGCGCGGCAAGCGCGGCGGTGGCATCGATGGTGCCAAGTTCGGCATGCGCATGCGGGGAACGCACGATGGCCGCGTGCAGGGTGCCGGGCTTCACGCCCAGGTCGTCGCCATAGCGGCCACGGCCGGTGAGGATCGCGGCGTCCTCGAGCCGCTCCATCGCGCGGCCCACGTGACGCTGGCGCCCGGCCGCAGCGGATTCAAGGTGGAGGGCCGCTGCTGCTGCCGGCAGGCTGCGCTTGTCGCTCATGACCGGTCCTCCCGCGTGGCGGGACCCGGGCGGTCCATCTGGTTAGCGGGGATGGCGGGCCGGCACGGGAAAGCGTGTCGCGGCGCGGGGCAAACGCCCGCTGCCGCTGTCTCCTGTGTCGTGCCGGTCATGCCGCCAGCATCGTTTGTTTTCATTCCTGACTCCGTTCTGCGCGCCGGACCCGGTGGGCGAATCCGCCGGTTCATGCAACGTTGAACAGGAGCTTAGTGAGAATATGGTATTAGTTCTAATATTGTTTTTTGATTGCGTTCATCACTTCTGATGATGCAATACAGGGCGGTCCTTAGTGGGCGCATGCGGCCTCACAGCACGTCACAGATAAGGGTTTTCCCTGCACATCGGCCAGGTTTCCCGAAACCTGCCGCAGCAAAAAAGCTGATACGCTCAGCCCCGTTATACAAATTCGTTGATACTGAATCGACCCACATAGCATGGACCTCAGACAGATCCAGTACTTTATCGCGCTGTTCGAAGATGGCTCCGTCACACGCGCGGCCAAGCGGCTGAATATCGTGCAGCCGGCGCTGAGCATGCAGATCGCCAAGCTGGAGGAAGAGTTCGGGCAGAAGCTGTTCGATCGCATCCCGCACGGCATGGTGCCGACCGCCGCCGGCCGCATGATGTACCGGCTGTTCCTGCCGATCACGCGGGACCTCGCCAATGCGCGGCAGCAACTGATGCAACGCGAAGAGCAGGTGGCCGGCAGGATCTCCATCGGCATGGTGGCGTCGGAAACGGAAAGCGTACTGGTGGGGTCGCTGGCACGCTTCAACGCGCGCTACCCGAATGTGGAGGTATCGGTCGCGGACGGATTCAGCGCCACGCTGATCGACCTGGTCTCCGCCGGCCAGCTCGACGCGGCGGTGGTGCATAAGCCCCGTGGCAAGCTCTCGCTCCATGTGCAATCCCTGCATGACGAGGAAATGGTGCTGGTCACCAGCGCCGAGCATGGCCCGGAACTGCCGGCGGCGGTGGAACTCACCAAGCTGCCCGGGCTGGAACTGGTGCTGCCCACCAAACGTCATGGCTTGCGCGGCGTGCTGGACGCCGCGACGCAGATCGAAGACGTCACGCTGCAGCCAAAATTCGAGATCGACATCCTCGGCACCATCGTGCAGTTCGTCGAGGCCACGCGCTTTGCCACGGTGCTGCCACGCATCGTGGTGCAGCGCGCGGTGGATGAGGGCCGGCTGCGCATGTACCCGATCCTGGCGCCGCGCATCGTGCGCCACCTGGTGTGCGTGAGCCATCCGCAGCGCCCGCTCAGCACGGCCGCCGACGCGCTGATCGCGATCGTGGCCGAGGAGATCAGCAGGGTATCCGGAACGCCAGCCTGATCCTGGCGCAGTGGCCCTGGCTACCGCCGGCTTTCCACCGGGCTGCGCACCTCGCGCGGCGCATCGCTGCGCGTGCCGAACAGCGTGTCGCAGATCGGGAAGGTCAGGTTGAAGTTCTGCGTGGCCATCAGCTCAGGATCGTGATGCGTGACGTGCAGGCGCCGCACGGTCCCCACGAACGGCATCCGGTCCAGCAGCGGGCTATCCGTGATGTGCGACAGTGTATGCAGGCCCTCGTACATCAGGTAGTACGCCGCCATCGTCATCAGCGCGATATAGCCCGCGTTCTTCGAGAACACCACGCCGATCACCAGCGCGAACGGCAGGGCTGCCAGCACGAAGGCTACCGGCGCAAAGGGCGGGAACAACAAGGCGCGCCAGTGCTTCTGGCCTTTGTACTCAAGCGTAAGGTGCGTGAAGAAGCGATGATGCACCGCGCAATGCCGTTTGTAGATCATGCTGAAAAAGCGCGTCGGCCGATGCAGTACATAGCGGTGCGCGGCCCACTCGGCCCAGTTCCCGAACAGGAAAATCGGCACGATCGCGAGCCACTGCGCCAGCGTCGGTGCTTGCAGTTTCATCGCGCACCAGGCAATCACCCCACCCGTGAACAGCAGCGTGAAGGCGAGATGCAGTTCGCCGCGGTACCACGCGGGCGTGGACGCGACATACTCGTCGCGGAAGCGGTAAGAGCGTGCGCGGACTTCGTCATCGTATTTCATCGTCGTCTCCTCGTTCCAGGCGCTGGTGGCGCGCCATAGTGCAGCTTCGGTGTTCACCTTTGGCTTTCAGCTTCGGTGTTCAGCCCGGATCGGCAACTTCGCTCAACGCCCGCCGGGTTGCGCGGCGCTCGGCCAACACGGCATCGGCGATCTTTTCCGCGAGCATGATGGTGGGAATGTTGGTATTGGCCGTCGGCAGCCGAGGCATCAGCGACGCGTCGACGACGCGCAGCCGGCCGACATCGTGGACGCGGCCCGTTGCATCCGTCACCGCGCTCCGGTCCGCATGCGCGCCCATCCGGCAAGTGCCGCTGGCATGCCAGACCCCGAAGACGCTCTGGCGCACGAAGCCCTCCAACGCGGACTCATCCGCGAGCAGGCTGGCCAGGTTTGCCCCGCCCGTGACAAAGCGCGCGATCAGGCTTCTGCGTAGCGGCCCCGAGACATCGAGCAGTGCCCCCAGCAACCCGGTGAGCAACGCATTGCCGCGGCTCACGCGGCTCAGTGCCTTGACGCGCGGCGAAAACATAGCGGGGAAGAAATCATCCGGATGCTGATACAAGGCCGACGCACCGACAATCCGCACCAGCCTGCGCACACCAGCCACCATGCGTCGCAGATCCCGCTCGTCGTCTAGCAGGTTGAGCTCCACCATTGGCGGCACATCCGGCTGGGCTCCCGCAAGGCTCACCTGCCCGCGCGAGAATGGCCGGTTGCACCACAGGAAGAAGAGGCCGAGCCGATTACCGAGCGCATGCCAGCCCGCCCGCGTCGAGCTGGACAAATACATGTCCGATGCTTCCCCGCCCGGCACTTCGGATGAGAAGCGCGCCGCCGTCATGCTCGAGCGCCGGCGCGAGAGCGGCATGCGGTACTCGGGCGCGAGGAACTGGCAGAAGGTCAGCGCAGGATGATCCTGGAGATTGCGGCCAACGCCGGGCCGGTCGGCCACCACCTCGATGCCGAGCGCCTGCAGCGCGGCCGCGTCGCCAATCCCCGCGCGCATCAGGATAGCGGGCGACTGCAGCGCGCCCGCGGACACGATGACCTCTCCGGCTTCCAGCGCCAGCCGCGCTCCGTCGGCACGAACGGCGATCACCCCGCGCGCTTCCCGTCCGGATACGACGAGCTCCTTCACCGTTGTCTCGGCAAAGATCCGCAGATTGGTCCGCTTGCGCGTGTGCGCATCGAGATAGGCGATGGCGGTCGACACCCGCTTGCCATCGACGTTCGAGAAGGCAGCGGGAAACCAGCCATCGCCGAACTCCGCGTTCTGGTCGTCCAGCGCGGACAAACCGCTGCGGCCCATCGCTTGCGCAAATGCCGTGCAGAACGGCGGCCACGCCTGCGGCGGGATGCGGCGGATCGGCACCGGGCCGTCGCTGCCGTGCATCGGGCTGCTGGCGAAATCCACATCGCGTTCGAGCTTGCGGAAAAACGGCAACACGTCCTGCCATGACCAGCCGGGCGCGCCCGACGCCGCCCACTCGTCGTAGTCGCGCGGCAGCCCGCGGTTGGCGGCCTGCACATTAATGCTCGATCCGCCGCCTATGACGCGCGCTTGCTCGTAGAGCTTGGCGGGCCCCCCTGCCACGGCGCGCGCCTGCAGCGATGGCCAGATGTACCGGTCGCCGAAGAACAAGGGCATCGGATAGCTGTCGAGAATCTCCGCCGGCACCGCGCCAGGCGGAGTATCGACGCCCCCCTCGATCAGCGCGACGCGTATGCCCGGGTCCCGCGACAGGCGATTGGCCAGCACGCAGCCGGCGGACCCGCCACCAACGATCACATAGTCGAAGCGGTCCCTCGGCGTTCCCACGTGTTCTCCCCTTGTCATGTGCGTCGTTGCTGCGTCATTGCAAGGGGATCGCCGCGTCATGCACCACCTGCTTCCACTTCGCCAATTCCTTGCCGATGAACGCCGAGAAGTCCGCCGGGCTGCCGCCGGCCGGACTGACGCCCTGGTCGTGGAAGATGTTGCGCACCTCCGCCGTGCGCAGCGCGTCGTTGATCTGCGCGTTCAGCTTTCGCACGGTCTCCGGGGGCGTGCCGGCCGGCGCGACAATGCCGTGCCACGATGACGCGTCGTAGCCGGGCAGGCCGCTCTCCGCCATGGTGGGCACTGTGGAAAGCGACGCGAAGCGGCTCCGGTCCGCCACGGCGAGCGCGCGTACCTTGCCGGACTTCACGAACGGCAACACATGGGGCAAGGCGTCGAAGGCCACTTCGACCTGCCCGCCAGCCAGGTCGGTCAGCATGGGCGTGCTGCCCTTGTAAGGCACCTGGGCAAGCGAGACGCCGGCACTGCGCTCGAACAGCGCCATGGCAAGGTGATTGGATGAACCGCTGCCCGACGAGCCATAGTTGATCTTGCCGGGCATGCCTTTCGCGGCTTTGACGAGATCGTCCACGGACCGGATCGGCGACCCGCTTGTCACCACCAGGGTCATCGGCGACTGCCCAGCCAGGATGACGGGCGTGAAGCCCTTGAGGGTGTCGTAAGGCAGCGACTTATAGAGCCAGGGATTGGCACCAAAGGGGAACTGCACCACCAGCAGGGTGTAGCCATCGGGCGCGGCCTTGGCCACGAACGAGGTGCCGATGATCGTGCCCGCCCCGGGCTTGTTGTCCACCACCACGGGCTGGCCCCAGGCTGCGGTGAGCCGGCTGCCGACGATGCGGGCCAGCGTGTCGTTAAAGCCGCCGGGCGGGTACGGCACCACGATGCGGATCGGCTTGGCGGGATAGCCGTCCGCATGGGCAAGTCCCGTTGCCAACAGCAAAGCGAGCCCGGCATGGGCGAGCCACGTTTTCATGTCTGTCTCCTGCTGGTTCAGTATTCAAGGCGCGGCCAGGATCGACGCCCCGGTTCGCTGCGCTGGCGTTCAGCCGGCGAAATCGTGAGCGAGCCCCGACCAGCGGCTGGCCAGCGTGTCGTGCTCGATCTGGAACAGGTCGAGGATGCGACCCACGGTGTGATTGACCACGTCTTCGATGCTGACCGGACGCGTGTAGAAGGCGGGAACGGGCGGCATCACGACCGCGCCCATCTCGGTGGCGTGCACCATGTTGCGCAGATGGGCCAGGTTCAGCGGGGTTTCGCGCGCCACCAGCACCAGGCGCCGCCGCTCCTTGAGCACCACGTCCGCGGCACGCGTCAGCAGGTTGTCGGAGTACCCGTTGGCCACCGATGCCAGCGTCTTCATCGAGCACGGCGCAACCACCATGCCCGCGGTCACGAAGGAGCCGCTAGCTACGGTCGCGCCGATATCGCGCACGTTATGCACGATGTCGGCAAGCGCTTCGAGCTCGCTGCGCTTGATGCCGAGTTCCTGGGTCGCGGTGAGCATGCCCGAAGCCGACACGATGAGATGCGACTCGACGTTGTCCAGGCTGCGTATCGCCTTGAGGAGGTTGACGCCGATGGCGGCGCCGCTGGCGCCGGAGATGCCGACGATGATGCGTTTCTGGCTGGCCATGGCATCACGCTCCATCGCCGAGATACGCTTTCCAGCGCGATGGGTCGGCCGACACCAGCGCCTGCACATCGATGGTCGACTCGCCTGGAATCCGCACGCGCGTGAACACATGCCCCGAATACTTGACCGGGCGGGTCGCGTCGAGCCCCATTTTGGCGCAGATGCCTTGCAGGTGCGGCTCCGGGTTGTCGATACCGGACAGGCTGGCCGCGACGGTCGTGGAGGGATCGAGCACCGAGCCCTGCGCCCCCGCGATCACCACCAGGTCCTGGTCCGCCTGGAAGCGCGTCGCGACCGCCCATTCGACCTCGGCGGGGTCGTGGACGTCGACATCGGTATCCACCACGATCACCTGCTTGATGTCGTAATGCGCGCCAAACGCTGAGAGAATGACGTTCTTCGCCTCGCCCTCGCGCTTCTTGTCGAGCTTCACATACAAGTGGTACCGGCATACGCCGCCCACTGACAGATGCACATCCTGCACCCCGGGATGGCTGCGCTGCAGATGTGCCAGCAAGGTGGCCTCGCGCGGAATCGCCCCAAGCAGCAGGTGCTCCATCTCCGCCGGCACGATGGTGTGATAGATCGGGCGATGCCGGTGCGTGACAGCATCGACCTGGATGACCTCGCGCAACTCGGCGCTGCTGTAGTACTTGGGAAACTCGCCAAAGGGTCCTTCCATCTCGCGCTCGCCGGGCAGAAGCCGGCCCTCGATCACGATCTCGGCATTGGCCGGCACGCGCACATCGCTGGTGCGGCACTTGATCACGGGAAGCGGCGCCCCATGCAGCGCGCCGGCGATCTCCAATTCGTCATGGTCGATCGGTGTGATGGCCTGCGAAGCCAGCATGGTGAGAGGATCGACACCGATGACGATGGCGATCGGCAGCGCCTCGCCGCATGCTTCGGCCGCACGGTAGAACGCGTCGAGATGGCGTGGCAGCATCAGGATGGCCATGCGGTCCGGCGCATGCACCTGGATGCGGTGGATCGAGACGTTCTGCACGCCCGAGCGCGGGTTTCGCGCGATGGCCAGGCCGGCCGTGATATAGGGACCGTTGTCGTGCTCGCTGTGGGTCGGGATGGGCAACAGTTCGTGTAGGTTCACCTTGTCCAGGTGGATGACCTGCTGGCACGCTGCCTCGCACTGGGCGATCTCGCGCACCGGCAGGGGCTGCGCGGCCGCACTGCGGAAGCGTTCCAGCAAGCCGTCTTCGGGCACCCTCATCGCCTCGGCGATCCACGAGCGGCGAGACATGAATCCGCTCACCACTGGAATCGCATGGCCACCGGGCCGGTTGAAGAAGGCCGCGCGCTCGCCATCCAGCCGCTTGGCGACCGCGGCAAGGGTGTGCTCAAGCGCAACCGGCTCGTCTATTGCCGCCAGCCTGCCGGTGTTGCCAAGGTGGCGCAGCCAGCTGCGCAGGGTCAGCGCCTCCTCCGGCAACGCCATGGGTTCCGGCGCGCGGTACGTTGATTCGGCTATGTGCCTGAACATTGCATTGCTCCTGAGTCGTCGGCGTGCGGCCCAGGTCCTGACTGGCCCACCGCACGCAAGGTGAGGCAAGCCTAGTCAGGAAGCTACATCAGGTCTAATAGTGTTTATTGATTCGAAATATCATCGTTGTTGATATAAGTATTTGACCTGATGACACGCTGCAAGCGCGCAACGCTAATAGAGAGACCCCCGGAAGCGCCCCGCTTTTTTTCCGCTGCCGCGAGGAAATGCACGATCAGCGGCATTTAACGGCATTCTCGCCCCGCGCCGCGAAATCACCGCTTCACATAAATTGATCTCATGTATCACTATTAATGATGGATTAATGCGGCACACCTGGCACATGGACTTAAAGCAAATCCAGTACTTTATTGCACTGTTCGAGGACGGCTCCGTCACGCGAGCGGCCAAGCGACTGCATATCGTGCAGCCTGCACTGAGCATGCAGATCGCAAAACTCGAAGAAGAGCTGAATCAAAAGCTATTCGAAAGAGGCGCGCACGGCATGTCGCCAACCCCGGCAGGCCGCCAGATGTACGGGCTCTTCCTGCCCATCATGCGCGACATCACGCATGCGCGTGAACAACTGGTGCAACGTGAGGAGATCATTTCCGGCAGTATCACAATCGGCTTGATCGCCTCGATCGCGGAGGGCGCGCTCGCCGAGTCGCTCGCCCGCTTCCGCGCGCGTTACCCGCAAGTGGAGGTGACCGTGGCTGACGGCTACAGCACGACGCTGATCGATTGGGTAGCGGGCGGTCAGTTGGATGTGGCCATCATCAACAAGCCCCGCGCCCAAAATTGTCCCTTGACTCCCGGCCGCTGCTGGACGAGGAAATGGTGCTGGCAACGAGCGCCGCCCACGGCCCGGATCTGCCCGCCTCGGTCCAGTTGCCCAGTCTTACCCAGGTGGAACTGGTCCTGCCAACCAAACGCCACGGCCTGCGCGGCGTTCTCGACAGCGCGGCGCACCAGTTCGACCTGATGCTCACACCGAAATACGAGGTCGACGCGCTCGGCACGATCGTCAAGCTGGTCGAGTCGACGAACATGGCGACCATCTTGCCCCGCATAGCGGTGCAGCGCGCGGTAGGCCACGGCACATTGCGTGCGCACTCCATCCTCGCCCCTCGTCTTGTCCGGCACATCGTGCGCATCAGTCACCCCCGCCGCCCGCCCAGCACCGCCGCGGAAGCGCTGATCGGCATCATTTCCGGCGAGATCCAGCGCGCGTCGCGTGCCGCTGCGTCTTCCGACAGTCCAGACTCGAACAAGGAGAACAACGAATGAACGCGCAACACTGGATTTCCGGCACCTGGTCCGGCGAGCCTTGTGCCGATAGCATCAACCCCGCGGACGGAACCCTGATCGGAAAATTCCCGGACGGCGGGACGACGGAAGCCGGCGCTGCCATTGCCGCCGCGCGGCACGTCTTTGAACGCACGACGTGGGGCCACGATGCCCGCCTGCGGCAGAATGTGCTGCTCGCCTGGGCTGGTGCGCTCGAAGGAGAGCGAGAGGCCTTGGCCCGACTGCTCACCGCCGAAAACGGCAAGCCCATCGCGCAGGCCCGGGGCGAGATCGGCGCCGCCATCTCGGAAGTCCGCTATTACGCCGGGCTGGCGCGGCACATTCCGGGCCACGTGCTGGAGCCGGAGCCCGGCACGATATCGACCATCCTGCGAGAGCCGGCCGGCGTCGCCGCCATCATCGTCCCCTGGAACGCGCCGGCGGTGCTGCTCGTGCGCTCGCTCGCACCGGCGCTCGCCGCCGGCTGCACGGCAGTGGTCAAGGCTGCTGCGCAAACCACGCTATTCACAGCGGCCACGCTGCGCTTGTTCGAGCGGACCGGCCTGCCGGCCGGCGCCGTCAATTTCGTCTGCGAAACGGGCTATGCCGCATCGGACCGCCTGGTGCGTTCGCACGACGTGGATGTGGTGAGCTTTACCGGATCTACCGCGACCGGCAAGAAGATCATGATTGCCGCCGCGGATAGTGTGAAAAAGCTCTCGCTAGAACTCGGCGGGAAATCGTGCTGCCTGGTGTTCGATGACGTCGACACGGAGGCGGTTGCGAAACGGCTAGCGCTAGCGGCCACCATCATCTCGGGCCAGCAATGCACGGCGGCGCGGCGCATACTGGTACACGAGGCCATCGCACCGCAGATGCGCAGGCACTTGACTGCGGCCCTTGCCGCGTTTCGCCTCGGCCCCGGCATCGAGCCAGACACGCAAATCGGCCCGCTGATCGACTACCCGACGCGCGCAGCGATCAGCGCCCTCGTCGAGCGCGCCTGCGACGAGGCCGACTCGGTACTGCTGCGCGGCGCCGTGCCAACCGGCGCGCTAGCGCGTGGCGCCTTCTTGAGCCCCACGCTGGTGGAACACAGCGACCCCGATGCCTTCTTCTGCCAAGAGGAAATTTTCGGTCCGTTCGCCACGCTCGAGACCTTCGCGACCGAAGACGAGGCACTGGCAAAAGCCAACAACACCGTCTTCGGCCTGTCCGCCAGCGTGTGGACACAACAAGGCGAGCGTGCCATGCGGCTTGCGCGGGCCTTGCGAAACGGCACCGTCTGGGTCAACGACCACAACCGCCTGTTCGCCGAAGCGGAGACGGGCGGCTATCGGCAGAGCGGACTTGGACGGCTCCACGGGTACGACGCCTTGGCCGACTTTACCGAGTTGAAGCACATCTGCATCCAGGCGGGCGTGCCGCAAGGAACCAGCAGAGTTTGCGCGGCGTGATTCGCGGCAAGCGGGTTCGCACGTCGACTGCGGATACGACAGCAGCGCGCCCGCCGACCCGTGCCCCTGGCCCTCAATCCCTTGCCCCGCTTCTGCCCATGCCTCCCATCGTCGTCCCCGATGCCCATGATCGACCGTAGTTTTCGTAGATTAGTGGCATCGAACAGCCAGTCACGGAGGTCTGCTTCAGTTTCAACACTCTCTGACGCAAACAAACGGAGTCATCCGTTTTGTGGTTGTTGAGCTCTCTGGCGGTTAATTGAAATTTTGGCGCGGTCGATTTCGTCAAAAGCGGCTGTTGAAGGTGAGCGCTCAGGCAAACCCTGCCTGATGCGCCTGCTGGTCGGCGTGGTACGAGCTGCGCACCATCGCGCCCACGGCGGCGTGGGTGAAGCCCATCTTGTAGGCCTCTTCCTCGAACATCTTGAAGGTGTCGGGATGGACGTAGCGCAGCACCGGCAGGTGGTGGTTCGACGGCGCCAGGTACTGGCCGATGGTCAGCATATCGATATGCGCGCAGAACTGGCGCCGGCGGCGCTGGCGTTGCTGCGAAGCCATTCATGGCACGGCAACGTCCGGCAGTTGCGCAACGTGCTGCGTTTTGCTCTGGCCATGAGCGACAACGGTTTGATCGAGCTGGCGCGCTTCATCTTCGACAATGCGCATTTCCTGCCAGCTTACGGAGCTTCGGGGCGACACATGTCATGCGGGCCGGATCCGTTAGGCATAAGCCGAAATTCGCATTTCTCTGAAGCAGTTGCTTGAAGTAGATTTTTGGGTGTCTAGCGGCGGCCCGGCCAAAGTCGCACTCTTGGCGCCAGTTGTCCGGCGGCCGCGCAGAGGGCACAGTGGTCATTGCACCTGACGGAAGAAGAGCACCCTGACATCGTCATCGGCGCAGGGTTGCAGTTACTTCAGCACAGCAACTCAGTATCCGGTTCCCCGCCCCCGCTTCTCCGAAGATCGCTTTGGGATCCCGTTGCTGTCGGTCGCCATCGGCAACTCACAGCAGGTGTGAGGCCAGAATTCAGTCTTTCACAGGCGTGCCGAGCGAGCCACCGCGGTCCCCGAAGATCCGCTCAACCAACGTCACGACAATCACGGTAGTTGCGCCGTTAGAGCGCGTAATTCCTCGAGAAGCTTGATGGAAGGGCCGGGCAGCATGCCGGCCCTTCGACGGAACGCAGTCAGAACTCTCTTGTCGCTGGCGCCTGGTATCTCCAGTGCGTCGATGAGCCCCGCCTTCCGCTCGGCGTCGTACATGGGCTCGGGCATCCAGCCGAGGAAACCTGAATGGCCAATCAAGCTCTTGAGCGCAGTGATGGAGCGTGTTTCGACGACGACATTGGGCAACGCCAGGTTCTGTCGCGAAAAAACTTTCTTCATGTGCTCGAAAGGCGCTGTTCCTTTCGGAAGCATGGCCCAACGCTCTTGCAGCGTATCAGCGAGCTCCAGATTTGGTTTTTTTTTTTTCGCAAAGGATGGCGCCGACCAGCAACCACGTAGCTGGTGTCCTCCCAACGGCAATCCTTGACAGCGACGATCTCGTCAGTGTCCTCAACCTCGACCCCCAGCGCCAGATCGATTTCGTGCGAGACAAGCGCATCAGCAAGGCGATCCCAGACTCCTTCGATGATCTGGACTTGAAGATTTGGCCACTTCTTGCATGTGCTGCCGATTGCCAATGGAAGCACCAGGCAGGCAATGCTGCCGACCGCGCCGACTCGAATCGTTCCTTTTGCCAAGCCCAGCATCGCCTTGATGTGCTCATTCGCATGCTCAGACTCGCGTTGCAAAAGAAGCGCGTGGGGCTGCAACGCCTTGCCCACGTCCGTCAACTGCATCCCCTTTGAGTGACGCTCGAACAGAGGTGCGCCAACCTGCTCCTCGAGCCGGCGAATCGTGCGGCTAAGAGCCGGTTGCGTCACACTCAAGGCGTGAGCCGCGCGACCAAGGCTTCCGGACGAAACGATGGCGTTGAAGGCGACAAGATATTGGAGATCGAAAGTCATGCCTAACGGTAATGATTTTCTCTCAAAAAAGCAATTTTCATGAGGGCGACGAACTTCCACACTTGTGCCATCGAGACAAGCGCTGCGACTCGTCCAGTGCACAACAGAAGGAAAGCGCGAAATGACCGGACCCGTACCCCTCGCCGTCGTCGAAGCAGCCAAGCAACCCAGCACCGTCACCGTCCGCCACGCCGTCGTCGACCTCATGCGTCGTTTCGGCATGACATCCGTGTTCGCGAACCCCGGTTCGACTGAGCTGCCAATGTTTCGCGATTTCCCAAACGACTTCCGCTACGTCCTCGGTTTGCAGGAGGCTACCGTGGTCGGCATGGCGGATGGCTACGCCCAGGCAACGCGAAACGCTTCCTTCGTGAACTTGCATTCGGCAGCAGGCGTGGGCAATGCGATGGGCAACATCTTTACCGCTCACAAAAATCGCACGCCGATGGTCATCACGGCAGGCCAGCAGGCGCGTTCGATCCTCCCTTTCGACCCATTCCTGTCTTCCACCCAAGCCACTGAACTCCCCAAGCCCTATGTGAAATGGAGCATCGAGCCAGCGCGCGCTCAAGACGTGCCGCAGGCCATCGCGCGGGCGTACTACATCGCGATGATGCCGCCCCGTGGCCCTGTGCTCGTGTCGGTGCCGGTAGACGACTGGGACCAGCCAGCAGAGTTGGTGCCGGCAAGGGTTGTGAGTACGGAGCTTCGCCCGCAGCCTGCCGTTCTGGCACAAATCGGCGACGCGCTAGATGCAAGTCATCGACCGGCGATCGTCGTCGGTGCCGCGATCGATCGGGACAACGCGTGGAACGAGGTCGTTGCTCTGGCCGAGGCGCACAACGCCCGCGTGTGGGCGGCGCCGATGTCTGGCCGGTGCAGTTTCCCCGAGGATCATCGGTTGTTCGCTGGCTTCCTGCCCGCAATGCGCGAGCGGATCGTCAAACTACTCGGTGACCATGACCTGATCCTGGCCATTGGCGCGCCCGCGTTCGCGTATCACGTCGAAGGCGCGGGACCACACATTCCACGCGGTGCTACGTTGTGCCAGCTAACCGAGGACCCGGATACCGCGGCTTGGACGCCGGTCGGAATGTCGGCTGTCGGCAGCATCCGCCTGGGAGTACTTGATCTGCTCGCCCGCCCCGCGCCCCAGGATCGGGCCGTGCCGCCGGCAAGGATCAAGGCGCCACGGGCAGAGCCTTCGCCTTTGATGTCGGTTGCCTATGTCGTTCAGACGTTAGCGGAAGTAAAAGCGCCCGAGGACATCGTGGTCGAGGAAGCACCGAGCGCGCGCCCGGTGATGCAAGCCTATCTGCCAATCACCCGCAGCGAAACTTTCTTCACGATGGACAGCGGCGGTCTCGGCTACGGCATGCCGGCAGCAGTGGGCGTAGCGCTCGGCAAACCGGGCAGCCGCGTGATCTGCCTGATGGGCGACGGTTCCAGCATGTACTCGATACAAGCGCTGTGGACCGCAGCGCAACTCAAGCTGCCGATCACTTTCGTGATCCTGAACAACCGTAGGTACGCAGCGCTACAGGATTTCGCGCCTGTGTTCGGGTTCTCTGCAACCGATGTCGTTCAGGGAACGGAACTGCCCGACATCGATTTCGTGTCGCTGGCAAAGGGCATGGGATGCGCTGCCACACGCGTCAGCGATCCCGGCGATCTGCGGGCGGCTCTTGACCTTGCCATGGCCGGCAAGGCGCCAAACATCGTGGAGGTTCAGGTCGCCTGAGCACACCGCCCACTCCCGCTTCCATACAAGACCCTTCCGGAGACAAACCAATGAAGATTTCGATGCTGATCAACGGTGAGCAAGTCCAGGCCCGCAATGGCGCCACCTTCGAGCGGCGCAATCCGCTTGACGGCAGCGTTGCGACGGTCGCGCCCGCGGCCACCGAGGAAGACGCGGTCGCGGCCGTCGACGCTGCCGCCGCGGCCTTCAAGACCTGGTCGCACACGGGCCCAACCGAGCGTAGAACGATGCTGACGAAGGCCGCACAAGCGCTCGAAGCGAAAGCCGAGGCGTTCGCGGCTGCAATAGCGTCCGAGACCGGCGCGTCGGCGATCTGGGCAGGCTTTAACGTTCACCTTGCGGCCGGTATGCTTCTCGAGGCCGCATCGCTGACCACACAGATCGGCGGCGAGATCATTCCTTCCGACGTGCCGGGCAACCTCGCCATGGGTGTGCGACAGCCTGCGGGAGTCGTTTTGGGCATCGCTCCCTGGAACGCGCCCGTGATCCTGGCTGTACGGGCCATCGCGACGCCACTGGCTTGTGGCAATACGGTGGTGCTCAAGGGCAGCGAAATCTGTCCTGCGACACACGGCCTCATCATCGAGGCACTGCAAGCGGCCGGGCTACCCAAGGGCGTGGTGAACTTTGTCACCAATGCGCCGGCCGACGCCGCTGCTGTAGTCGAAGCCATGATTTCGCACCCGGCTGTGCGACGAGTCAACTTCACGGGGTCCACCCACGTGGGCAAGCTCATTGCCGCGACCTGTGCGAAGTACCTGAAGCCCGTGGTTCTCGAACTCGGCGGCAAGGCGCCGCTGGTTGTCCTCGACGACGCCGATGTCGATGCCGCCGTCAACGCGGCCGTGTTCGGTGCGTTCGCCAACTCGGGACAGATTTGCATGTCGACCGAGCGGATCGTCGTCGATTCGGCCATCGCCGATGATTTCGTTGCCAAGCTGAGCGCACGTGCATCGAGTCTTCCGCTCGGTGATCCCCGTCTTGGCCCGGTGGTCCTCGGCTCAGTCGTGGACATGAGCACGGCAAAGCGCTGCAACGAACTGATCGATGATGCGCTTTCGAAAGGCGCGAAGCTCGTAGCGGGTGGCAAGGCGAACGACACGCTGATGCCCGCGACCCTGCTCGACCACGTAACGCCGGACATGCGCATCTTCCGCGAGGAGGCTTTCGGCCCCGTGAAAGCCATCGTGCGTGTCAGTGGCGTCGAAGAGGCGGTCGCTTGCGCCAACGATAACGAATACGGCCTCGCAGCCGCGGTCTTCGGCCGTGATGTGGCCCGCGCCATCCAGGTAGCGGGACGCATCGAGTCCGGCATTTGCCACGTGAACGGGCCCACGGTGCACGACGAAGCGCAGATGCCATTTGGCGGCGTCAAAGGCAGTGGCATCGGCCATTTCGGCGGGAAAGCCGGTGTCGAGGCCTTCACCGATCTGCGATGGGTGACCGTTCAAACGACCCCGCGTCACTACCCCTTCTGAGAGAAACACCGGAATGAAAACACAAGTTGCCATCATCGGTGCCGGCCCGGCCGGGCTTCTGCTGTCCCACATCCTGCACTTGCAAGGCATCGAGTCGACTGTCCTCGAAACCCGAAGCCGCGAAGCCATCGAGGCCACGATCCGCGCCGGCGTGCTTGAGCAGGGCACGATTGATCTCATGAAAGAGATTGGCGTTGGCGCACGTATGGAGCGCGAGGGCTTTCGGCACGAAGGAACGATCCTGCGCTTCGACGGCAATGATCGCCGCATCGATTTTCCAGAACTCACTGGCGGCAAGGCTGTGATGGTCTATGCACAGCACGAGGTGATCAAGGACTTGGTGGAAGCGCGCCTGACGACGGGTGGCGACATTCGGTTCGAAGTGACCGATGTCAGCATCCACGACCTCGACTCGACGTCACCGAGCGTGCGATTTCGTCAATGGGGCGGCGATCTGCAGACAATTGAGGCCGACTTCATCGCCGGCTGCGATGGCACGCAAGGGGTTAGTCGCCCATCGATTCCGACAGGCGTACTTAGCGGCTTTGAGCGGCTCTATCCTTTCGGATGGCTCGGGATCCTGTGCAAGGCACCGCCGTCATCAGACGAACTGGTCTACGCCTTGAGCGATCGCGGCTTTGCTCTCGTCAGCACGCGTTCGCCCGATGTGCAACGCATGTACTTGCAGTGCGAGCCGACCGACAAAATTGAGAACTGGTCCGACGACCGTATCTGGAGTGAATTTCGCGCACGCCTGGCAACGCGTGACGGCTGGGCCCCCAAAGAGGGCCAGATATTCAGCAAGACCGTGGTCGGCATGCGCAGTTTCGTGACGGAGCCGATGCAGTATGGCCGCCTGTTCCTGGCGGGAGACGCGGCGCACGTAGTGCCGCCCACGGGTGCCAAGGGTCTGAACCTCGCGGCGGCCGACGTACGAGTGCTCGCACGGGCCATCGGCAAGTTCTACAAGAACGGCCGTCAGGATCTGCTCGAGCGCTACAGCGAAACTGCACTGCGGCGCATCTGGAAGGCGCAACGCTTCTCGTGGTGGATGACCTCGATGCTGCATCGCTTCCCCAACGCGGACGAGTTCCAGCACAAGGTGCAGGTCGCCGAACTCGACTACGTAACCGGCTCGCGTGCTGCTTCAACAGCGCTGGCCGAGAACTATGTCGGCTTGCCATTCGACGCGCTGGACGACTGAGACTCAGTCCGTCAGACCGCCGGCAAGAGGCGGAAGGCTGTCAGAAAGCTATGTGGTGAGGTATGCCGTTTTCTCAATAAAGCAATCTTCCGGCAGGCGTATAGGTTGGACCCTGCGACTGCTACTAACAGGGCGCCAGGACGTCAGAGCGCTCAATCAGGAGACAAGACATGATCGATCGAACCCCGTCAGCCGTTGGCTCGCAAGCTTTTCCATCGCGCGGCCAATGCCAGCGCATGCTGCCCACGACCTGCAACTTGGGAGTACGCGCATGAGCCCCCAAGCGGTTCCCTTCAAGGGCAATGCCGATATCGGTCGTCTGCTCGACGATGGCGCCTATACGACCATGCAAAAGTTTGTGGTCTTCCTGGCGGCCCTGTCCATTGTGATGGACGGCTTTGACGGCCAACTCATCGGCTTCGCGATTCCATTGATGATCAAGGAGTGGAACATCACGCGAAGCGCCTTCGCCCCGGCGGTCGCCGCTGGCCTCATTGGCATGGGAATCGGCAGCGCCTGCGCAGGCCTGTTCGCGGACCGATTCGGCCGCCGGATGGCGGTCGTTTCGAGCGTCTTTGTCTTCGGCACAGCGACCTGCGCCATCGGCCTTGCGCCCGACGTCCTGACCGTGGCCGCACTTCGGTTTGTCGCCGGCCTGGGCATCGGTGGCGCTCTGCCGAGTTCGACCACGGTCACGGCCGAATTCACGCCGGCGCGCCGCAGGACGCTCGCAGTGACCGCGACGATCGTCTGTGTGCCGCTCGGCGGCATGCTGGCGGGCCTCTTTGCGGGCGAAATCCTGCCCGCATTCGGTTGGCGCGGACTGTTCTTTATCGGTGGAACCTTTCCAATTGTGCTGGCCACCATTCTTCTGTTCACGTTGCCGGAGTCGCCTCGATTCCTTGCACGCCATCCGGCACGCTGGGACGAACTGGGCAAGCTGCTAGGGCGTATGGGCCGTCCGATGGCTGCCAACGTGACTTACACCGACGTAGCGGAACAGGTCGTGGAGAAGCGGGCCGGCTTTGGCGCACTCTTCTCGGACGGTCTGACGCGCGATACGCTGGCAACCTGGGCGGCTTTCTTCATGTGTCTTACCGCCGTCTACAGTGCCTTCAGTTGGCTACCGACGATGCTGGCGTCAGAAGGATTGTCGATGGCCGTCGCTGGCTCGGGGTTGACCGCCTACAACCTCGGAGGCGTCATTGGCGCGTTGGTCTGTGCTGTTGCGATAACGCGATTCGGGTCACGTTGGCCCTTGGTGCTGTGCTGCGCCGGAGCAGCCGCAAGTGCATTCGCGATGCAGACCCTGAATGTCGGGCGCGACACGAATCTGTTGATCTTCGGTTTCGGTGTGCATGGCATGTTCGTCAATGCAGTGCAGTCCACCATGTACGCGCTGTGTGCGTTCATGTACCCCACCAGCGTCAGGGCGACCGGCACCGCGTCCGCGCTGGCCTTCGGACGACTGGGTGCGATCCTCAGTGCTTTCGCCGGGGCAGTGGTCATTACGGCCGGTGGTGCGATGGCTTATCTCGCCCTACTTGGCACCGCGATGGTCTTCGCGATGCTGGCGCTCCTTGTCGTCAGGCGTCACATCCCGAGGCGGGAGGGGCTACTAAAGCCGGGTTCCGCGGCGGCAATCACTAGCTGAAATCCTGAGGGCAATCATGAAAATTACCATCGTCGGCGCTGGCGCCATGGGCTCGATGTTTGGCGGCTTTCTGGCTGAGTCCGGCAATGACGTCACTCTGATCGACATCAACGATGCACACATCGCCGCAATCCAATCGGATGGCTTGCGATTGGTCACGGACAACAGCGATCGGCGTGTGAAGACGCTCAAGATTTGCCGGCCTGAGGATGCTCGGGAACTACCCGAGTTGCTGGTGATCTTTACCAAGACCCTGCACACTGGCGCCGCGCTCCAGGGCGTCAAGCACCTGATTGGTCCGGATGTGCATGTGCTTTCCCTGCAGAACGGATTGGGCAACGTCGAGAAGATCAGCGAGTTCGCCTCGACAGAGCGCATCCTCATCGGCGTGACCACCTGGCCGGCCGACATGGTTGCGCCTGGCCACGTGCACTCACATGGCCAGGGTATCGTTAGACTCATGACCGCTGACGGCAACGTCCGACCGATCGTCTCCGCAGTCTCCGAGACGCTCTCGGCCGCCGGTCTGCAGTGCAGTTCGGACGCCAACGTATGGGCCGCGATTTGGGAGAAGGTCGCGTTCAACGCCGCGCTCAACAGCATCTGCGCCGTAACTGGGTGCACAGTCGATCAACTCGGTACTACGCCTGAAGGTAGCCGGCTCGCAGAGCAAATCGTCGTTGAAGTCCTGTCGGTCGCACAGAGGCTCGGTATCGAAGTGAATCCAGCTAAGTGCAAAGCCAATGTCGCAGGCGCCATTGCCCAGCACAAGGGGCACAAGCCATCGATGTTGCAGGACGTTCAGGCCGGACGCCGCACCGAGATCGAAGCGATCAATGGAGCAGCGGTCGCCACGGCCGATAGTTTAAACATGAAGCTGCCCACAACCGAGACGCTGCTGTCGCTCGTGCGCCTCGTCGAGGCGCGGGTAATTGCCTGGCATCAGCCGTCTCTCTCTTGAACGCATCAGGAACGGCGGGCATGCTGAACTACGCGTTCTCGAAGCGCACGGACGTGTATATGGAGGTGGACTACACCAATCTGAAAGGAGCGTGGATCGCGTTGAACAGCTCGCCGACCTTCAATAACGGCGGTAACACGATCGGCAACGGGACGCGGCTGGGGGCGATGCTGGGGATGAGGCACAAGTTCTAATCCAAGCAATGGCCAGCGGCTTAGGTGCGGCTACTCCACCAAGTCATTGATGCCACGAGTATGACGTCGTCGAGGTTCGCTATCCGCGGAATAATCACATGAACAATCCCTGCATCATTTCTGTCGCAATCACAGGATCCCTGCCACGAAGAAAGGACAATCCAGCAGTACCAATCACGATAAGCGAGCAAATCGAGTCAACGCAGGCGGCCTTTGAGGCAGGTGCCACGCTAGTCCACCTCCACGTGCGCAACGATGACGAGACGCCTACGTCCGACCCAGACCGCTTCTCCGAGGTGCTGGAAGGCATCCGCAAGTACGCGCCCGGCATCATCACGCAGGTGTCGACCGGCGGCCGCTCCGGCGCCGGCAAGGAACGCGGCGGCATGATCTCGCTGCGTCCCGACATGGCCTCGCTGGCCACCGGTTCGGTCAACTTCCCCACCCGCGTGCGATGCCGGTGGACCGCGAGGTGCTGGAGTTCTACGTGAAGACGCTGCACCGCCTGTCGCCGGACGCGACCTGGACCGGCGCCGGCATCGGCCGCGACCAGATCACCATGGCGCGCTGGTCGCTCGAAATGGGCGGGCATTGCCGCACCGGCCTGGAGGACAACGTCCGACTGGACAAGCACACGCTGGCGCCGTCGAATGCCGCGCTGGTGGAGCAGGTGGCGGGGCTGTGCGCAGAATACGGCCGCCCGGTCGCCACGGTGACGCAAGCTCGGCAACTATTGGGACTTCCTACCCACAGTTGAGGTAAAAGCGGCATTTCGTGTAGTACTGCGGCTGCCTTCGGCCAAAGCCCCCCGACTTTACGTGGCATCGGTCTCCTCGAACCGATTCTGAATACAATGACGAACTACCCTGTCTCACGTGGAGGTGAATTTCTGGACGTTACTCCTCCCGTTACGCTCGAAGAATGGAACGCGGCCGGTGCGGACTATTTGCCCGGTCTTCTCTTTACCAAGATAGGGCCAGTGAGGTGGTGGTGGCAACGCTTGAGGCCGTCGTGCCTTTGGAGCCTGGAATGGCTGCCTGCATGCGGGGACGGTCACCTCGCTTGCGGATACATACTGCGGTTACGGAACCGACGCAACGGCTTTGACGCGAATCTGGCGCGCTGAACACTTCTCCTATTGGATAAGCGGTTGATGCACCGTCTCGACGACCCGTCGCCTTTCGAGCAGTTGCAGCTTGTCGAACTCGAACACGTCACTACGTCGCGCACAGCGGCGAAGTCCATGGCCGAAAACTATGTCGGAAGCGTTGTCGTCTAGAAAGGCTGTCCAGGACGGACGTAATGCGTTTCCCGCTTTTCAGTTCAATCACGCAAGGCGCAATCATGACAAGAGCATTTCCCGGTTTCTTCTCCGTCGGTGACTATCGTTCTGAGGCTAGGCGTCGGTTACCAAGGATGGTATTTGACTATCTGGAAGGCGGGGCGGACGACGAGTCAGGCCTGAGGCACAATCGTGCTGCCTTTGATAGATGGGAATTGCGTCCCCGGCGTCTTATCGATGTGAGCAAGCGGGAGCAGTCTACCGAGCTTCTGGGAAAACGAATCTCCTCGCCGCTTGTGATAGCGCCGACAGGCCTTAATAGCGCGTTCTGGCCCAAGGGAGACCTTGCGCTTGCACGCGCTGCGAGCAAGGCAGGGATTCCGTTCGCACTCTCTACCGCGTCGAATATGTCCATCGAAGAGATATCAAAGGGAGCGGACGGAGACTTGTGGTTTCAGTTATACGTGGTACATCGGAATCTGGCGAACAGCTTGGTCAGCCGAGCGCGAGCGGCTAACTATTCGACGTTGATCCTAACCACGGACGTTGCGGTGAATGGGTTTCGGGAGCGTGATCTGCGAAACGGGTTCGCTATGCCATTCAAAATCACTGCACGAGGAGCTCTCGATGGCATTTCACATCCCCGTTGGCTCTGGTCCTACCTAACGAATGGCATGCCGCAGTTGAAGAACTTAGCGACCGACGACGCGTCTGATACCGCGTCGCAGGCTGCGGCGCTGCGGCGGGAAATGGACGCGAGCTTCGGCTGGGACGACCTCCGTCGCTTGCGCGACGACTGGCCTGGAAAACTGCTCGTCAAAGGCATCCTGACGGCTGAGGATGCCGAACGATGCGTGGAAATCGGTGCCGACGGCATCATAGTCTCAAATCATGGCGGACGACAGCTTGCAGAGCTTCCTGCGCCGATTGACTCGTTGCCGAGCATTTCTGATCGGACTCCGACCACCAACCTCATTCTGGACAGTGGCATTCGAAGAGGGGGCGATGTGGTAAAGGCGGTCGCATTGGGTGCCAAGGCCGTAATGCTCGGACGCGCCACCTTGTACGGGCTTTCCGCGAAAGGCGAGACTGGTGTATCTGACGTCGTCGCAATGATCAAAGAAGAAATCGACCGGACGCTCGCCCTAGTCGGGTGCAGTTCGATAATGGAAGTCAATCGGAGCTGTGTCGCTCGGCGGCCTGTGTAGCGAGGGAGTACGGGGGCACATCGACGTGATATTTCCCGCGCGTAATCGTCCCACACTGCCCATGACATCGGGCATACCAGCTGGCGGATTTGTTATGAATAAGATTCGACACTCTCACGGTTGCAGACGTTTGAGGCAGCCGCGCCGAAAGTCGGCAACGGCCGACGGTGCGGTCGCGACAAAGCGAGCGAGCGGTCGTAGCACTCCGTCAGCCGACGCTCGGCGTACCAAAGGTGGAACAGCGGCAGTGGGTCGCAGATTCAACCGGTCAACGCAACAGCTTGATGGAATCGTTCAGCCGGTGTATCGAAATTTAGTGTCTTGCGTGGGCGTTCGTTGGGCCGCCTGGCGATGGCATTGAGCTTGTCTTGCGAATAGACCGAGAGATCGGTTCCTTTCGGGAGGTACTGTCTCAAGAGCCCGTTCGTGTTTTCGTTCGTGCCGCGCTGCCAGGGATTCTTAGGATCGCAGAAATAGGCCTTGATATCGGGGGTCTCCCGCACTTTGTGTGACGGCCGGGTCGAGGGCTTGATTTCCCGCCGGTTTGGCCGTACGTTGATCGTTACCATGAGGCAAGTTCTCGGTGGGATCGATCGTATTCTCCCCCGTGTGGGGAAGCGCTTCGTCTCCAGCGAAGTGCAAGGGGAGACCATTACTGTCGAAGCCCGCAGTACAGTTCGCAGGGCACCGTGCCCGGCCTGCCATCGTTGGAGTCACCGACTCCACGGCCGCTATGTGCGCAAGCTGGAAGAACGTCCGATGCTCGAGCAGCGGGTCGTTCTCGCTATTGAGGTACGTCGCTCCAAGTGTATGAACGCCAACTGCCCTCGTCGTACGTTTGCCGAGAACATCCACGCCTTGGCCGGTCGGTATCAACGTCGTACGCGATCGCAGGCTCGGGCGTTGTACGCGCTGGGCCACGCCCTCGGTGGTGAGGCAGCAGCCCGGCTTGCCGACGCCTTGGGCTTGCGCACCAGTGCTGACACCGTGCTGCGAGAATTGCGCAGAGTACCTGAGCGCAAGCGCAAACCACAACCGCGGGTCGTCGGCATCGATGACTGGGCAATCGCGCGCGGTCACCAGTACGGAACGATCATCGTCGACTTGGAGCGACGTGAGCCGATCGAAGTGTTCGCAGGTAGGGACGCCATTGCAGTGGCTGCGTGGATGCGTGCGCACCCATCGATCGAGATCGTCGCCAGGGACCGGGCCGGGGCCTATTCCGAAGCGGTCGACCTCGCGCTGCCGGCAGCCAAGCAAGTCTCGGATCGCTGGCATTTGCTGAGCAACCTGCGCGACAACGTCGAGCGGCTGCTATGCCGACTCGGGCCACAACTGCGCCAAGCCGCCCAGCAAGTAAACGTCAGTAGGGTGACCCTGGCTCGGCAGGGGATTCCGCGCCGAAGCTCACAACGGCCATGGCAGCGTCTGAGCGATCAGCGACGCGCCACGCGGCTAGCGTTGTATAAGGAGGTGATGGCGCTACGCGCCCAGGGCGGCACGATCAGAGGAATCGCGCGCGAACTCTCAATCAGCAAAGCAACCGTGCAGAAGTACGTCCACGCGGGGGCATTCCCCGAGCGCGCATCCAAGGCGCGGGGTCCGACGCCTTTGGATCCCTATCGCGACTATATCGAGGAACGAATCATCCAGGGCTGTCGCTTTCCTGAACTGATCTGGCAAGAACTCAAGCAGCGCGGCTATAAGGGCAGTCCCGCCTGCGTGCAGAGTTGCGTGACCCGCCTCCTCTTTCCGCTGGGCAAGACCCCGCTTGTCCTGGAGCCCACGATGCCGATGCCGTCGGCCCGGCGCGTGTTCGGATGGCTTGTCGGATGGAGGAACCTGGCCATCGAGGAGCCAAAGAGTGCGGACCACGAGCGCTTCGTGCAGAAACGGTAAAGAAGCGCCTCGACATCTACGCGCAGCAGACCCGTCCACTGGTGGACTACTACTCGGCCTGGCAGCTCGGCGCCTTGATACGCGTGGTTATGTGGCGGAATGGTCCATCCCCAAGTCCGAAGTTGGCTGCTCCACGGCCATCGATAATAGCGTGTGACTGCGAAACCGCGAGCTTCGCACCGGTGCGCTCGGCGAGGCGAGAGACACGACGGTCGGTCTCCGTTACGCGCTCAAAAATCCCATAACATCAAAGCTTACTCTACGGACATCCACACCAGGTAGGTGAAGTGACAATTTTGCTTCGTTCTACGTCAAGAGCGTGCTGGTCCTGCAGCCGTCGTCGCGGCTGCGACGCCGCCCTGCCCCAGAGACTGCACGCACTCGTCCACGCTGAGTTCGTGCAGCGCTTCGCGCGGCAGTGCTTCGTCCGCTGATCGCGACAGCACTTCCAGCGCGGGGGGCTTCAATCGCACCAGTAGCAGACGTCGGCCACGGGCCGCGGCGCTGGCGGCGAACGTGTGCAGTGCCTCGATCGTCGAACCATCGAGGTCTGGAGACTCCTCGAGACTGAAGATCAAGGTATGCACGGCGCCCTGCCCTGCATCGGCCAGATGCCGCACCTGCGCAAGGATGCGCTCGACATTGGCAAAAAAAATCGGTGCTTCGGGCCGCACGATCAGCACGCCCGGAAGCGTCTTGGCTTCGGGGTGCGCGGTGACGTCCACGTAGTCGTGGCTGCTGCCAAGGCGTCCCAACTGGCTGACGTTCGGCTCAGAGAAATTGCGCAGCGTGATCAGCAGACTCACCCCGATTCCCGCCAGCAGACCGTCCAGGACGCCGAGCAGCAGCACGGCTATGCACGCCGCCACAACCAGTAGCCGGTCCCGCCGCCACGCCCAATAGGGGCGGAACACGCTCAGGCGCAGTGTATGGCTGACCGCGTAGACCACAATCGCGGCCAGCACCGGCTCGGGCGTCAAGGCTAGTTGCGGCAACAACAGCGCGACGATCACGGCGACGACTACCGCCGCGCACCAGCCAGCCAGGCGCGACCGTGCGCCGGCCGCTTCATTGGCGGAAGTCGCCGAGTAGCCCGCGCCCACGGGCATGCCGTGCAGCAAACCCGAACCCAGATTGGCCAGGCCCAGCGCAACGAGATCCCGATCCGCCGAGGTCTTGTCACCATGCTTGAGCGCGAAACTGCGGATCGAACCATACGACTCCGCATACAAAATCAGGACCAGCGCAAACGCCAGCTCGCCAAGCCGCAGCCACTCCGTGCGAGGCAGGTCAGGGAGTTCGAACGAGACGTCGGCCAGATCGATCGTGCCGACCTGCCCGATGCTGTAGTGATGCAGATCCACCCCGTGGGCGAGCACAATGCCGAGCACGATAACGACCAGCGGGCCGGGCACGCTCTTCCAGGGCGACATCGCGAACAGCAACAGCAGTACGACCAGCGCAGCGATCAGCCCGTTCACGTTCCAGACCGATACCTCCTGGATCAACTCGTACGTGAATCGCGGCAGGTCGCCATGGGTCGGATGCACGCCCGCCACGCTCGCCACCTGCTTCAGGATGATGGTGATGGCCAGCCCAAACGTGAAACCTCGCAGCACCGGCTTGGCAATGAATTCGGTAATGCCACCGAGCCGGGCGAGGCCAGCCAATACAAGAAAAAAGCCGCTCAGGATCACCAGTCCGGCGGCCAGCAGCAGCCGTTGTGCCAGATCGCCACCGGCCATCGACACCGTGATGGCGGCCAGCACGGCGGCCGAAGACGATGTTGCCGACACCACGGCGAAGCGGCTGGTCCCCAGCAGGCCGTAGACCACCAGACCGATCAGCAAGCCGATCAGACCCGCCTGTGGCGGAAGATTGGCGATGCCGGCGTATGCCACGGCCTCAGGCAGTAAAAGGCCGGCAATCGAACAGCCGGCGATCACGTCGCGCATCGGACTACCGCCGCGCGCGCTGTCTGTCGGGTGCGTCGAATCGGTTGTGGTCACGACTCCCCCTATTGTTCTTGTCCTGCAGATGCGTAACAGATGGATGGTAGCCTCATGTGCCCAGTGGGCGTCAGGACCCTGCACCCAGCTGTGCCTTGCGGCCGGCCATATGGTGCAGATAGACCAGCAGGTCATGCAACCCTGGCGCTTCATCCGCATCACTGACAGGAGCCTGAGAACGCAGGTCCACGCGCTGGAAGACGAAATCGGCTTGGAGCTACCGGGCTTGACGTCGCGGGCACATGGACCCGCAGTTCACTCATCCCTTGAGGTGTGAGCCGTAGCAGCAGGTCCCACTGCTCCTCTGTAATGCCAGACATCCAGGTGTTGTGTGTCGCCTGGGGCAACACAAGTAAATCGGACGGCCCTTGGCTGGCGAGTTGCTTTTGAAGTGTTAATCCCGCTTGAGGGCCAACCAACTCGTTCTGACCAGCGACCAGCACGGAGGAAAGCCCGTGATAGTTCTTGAGCGCCGCGGTCAGGCCGGCCTGGGAGCTGTTGTACGAGGCTGGCTAAACCGGCGCCAGCTGGCGGAGCACATGTCCCTGAACGAGGACGAGGAGCCAATCTTTTCCCAGACCGTGGGCAGACCGAATGGTCCCGAGAACCTGCCCACCTGACTGATTCCGGGCCCAAGTCCCCAGCCGTTGACAATTCGGAAGGAGCACATATGATCAAGAACACCGGCAATGCGGAGCAGATCCGCAATGAAATCCTGCGGCGCCTGCAGGAAAGCGCAGATCTCGGCGACACCTGCCGCAACTGCGAAATCCCCCTCCCGCGTCCCGTCGAACCGGCGGCAAATCGCGGCTGCAACTGGACCATCGACGCCTTTCCCGGCGTGAGCGCGGACTGCCTGCCCGTCGTCAACGCGGTCACCGCCGAGATGATGCGGGAGTACGATCTCGTGTAAAGGCCGACTGCTTACGTCGCAAGCCTGGCACCCAGGGCGGCCTTGGTACCCCGTTGCCAACTCCCCTTGTGCATATCATTTCGTCCACCGCCACCATAGGCGTCCGGCTTACGCCGGACTGGCCTGAGCCGCCCGCTACGCCAAAACAGGTAGAGGCGTGGCTCTTTGCCTACGCCGCCGGCGTCACATAGACTGCGAGCTGGCCGGCGGCCTGGGCATTGACCCCCGGAACGAAGTAAGTGATCCAGCGGCGCCTGGCGGCCTCCCCCTGCTTATCCTGGCGCGTTGCCAGACGCCTCCTGCGCCTGGCGTGCGTACAGATGTTCGTGGTGGCGCTGGCAGGCAGTGCAGCGCTTTGCCGTCGGGGAGGCCTGCAGCCGCTCGAAGGGAATCGCCTGCCGGCAATCTATACAGACTCCATACGTGCCGCTTGACATCCGCAGCCGCGCAGCGCCGATGTCGGCCAGTTGCATACGGTAATGCTCGAGCATGGCGTCGTCCTGGCGCTGCGCGATTTCCTGCTCGGCAATCTCGGCGTCATCGCGCGGCTCCGGCTGCGCCGGCGGCGCCAGGGGAGAATCGCCCGCTCCCACGGCGGCACGGATGCGCGCTTCCACCGCGTCCAGCTGCGCGGCGAGCGTTGCCACTTCTCGCTTGGTCAGGCCTTGTTGCATGATGTCTCTCCTTTCGGACAGGCTGCCATTGCACTGCAGGTGGGGGTCGATGGTAACCAGCCAGTCGAAGTGGGCCGACAGCAGCGCGGCGAAATGCCGCGCTGACACGATTTCACCCGCATGAAAGGCCTTGTCCTGGCGCATATAGGGCAGGTACGGACTACCAGCCCAACCCGCGCCGCACCGCTTTCGCGGACGGCCGCGGCCAGCCACAGAACCGGCAGCACCTTCGGGTCGGGATGATTCAGCCGGCACACCACTGCAATTTCGCAGCCCGCCACCGGCTGGAGCAGCCTGACATAGGACTCCCCGTCAGGAAAATGACGTACCTCGGCCTCGCCAGTCCTGGCATGCAGCAGGCCGGCGAGTTCCGCACAGGGCCACTCGTTTCCGACTGCGGCAATGAAAACCCGGTCCATGTTCGCGCCTCTCACCCAGGGTGACCGTCCGGAAAGCCGCTTGCTAGCTCCACAAGGGTGTTGGCTGGCAGTGCTGGCGATTAATTGCATTTAGACATTTGAGCCCATATGGCGCGATCGGGCTCAACCGGTTGACTCCGGATTATGAGAGTAGGAGCCCTCTGGCGCTGTCGGCTGCCTGGCCTACCATGGGATCGATAGGGTTGCTGCCGCGAACTCCCGAGCCGCGTTGGCAACGAGTTCTCAACAGATGACAGGGGGACTTGCTCATGCCAAACGATCTCTCACGGGCCGACCTGCACATAGGCCCCTGTCGGTTCTGCACGTCAGATGGGATCATAGCGCGCAACGCGTTGGCCCACGTCCGGTATGACCGGTACCCGGTCGCGCCCGGTCATGCGCTGATCATCCCGAACCGTCATTTCGCTGACTATTTCGATGCGACGGAAGCAGAGTTTGCCGCCTTGCATGCGCTGGTGCGGGAAATGAAGACACGCCTTGAGGCCGAATTCCATCCCGACGGATTCAATGTCGGGGTCAACATAGGCGTGCACGCCGGACAAACCGTCATGCACGTTCATATCCACCTGATCCCTCGCTATGCCGGCGATGTGGGCAACCCGCGCGGCGGTGTGCGAGGGGTGATCCCGGCTAGGCAAGACTACGGCGGAGATTGAGCGCTTGTGCGATTGGCTCGCTCGCCCCCACCAAGTGACTGCGGCACGCGGACGCGGGCCGATTGGCACCATCCCTGGTGGGAAAAGTCGCGCCTGTGCGCAGAGTCAAGACGAAAAGTACCCGGTAATACCCTCAGTGAGGCTCAGAAAGGCGGCTAACTGTCGGCCATTGCTGCATCGATAGATGCACCGCCCTTCAAACCGACCGTCCAAGAAAAGCTTCGGTACGGGTCGAGTGTCCCTTATATCAAAGAGACGCAGTTGTGCGGACTCATCATAACCGGAAGGCTTGTGATAGCGGATTGGGTATCTTGTTCGCTGGCCAGGTACGGTGTCACGACAGCACCTCACTACCGGCGCGGTTCCAAGAAGGGTTGCTACGCGAGTGCGAGCGGCTGGCATTGGCTGAACAGCAACTGCACCAGAGAAGGCGCGCCCGACGATTCTGGCGCGAGTTTGCCAACCGCCTGACAGGTTGGTGAGTGCGTTGGCCTCGTGCCCCAGCCCTACGACACCTGTTGTTCGAGCCAGTCGAATATCAGTCGCTGCAGTCACATGTCACGATTAGCCGGTCGCATCCCATCCGTTTCATTGCTCGGACCGCCTGCGTCATACCCGTCGTGCCATGCCCTTCATAGAAATGCTGCCGGCCTCGCATGCACATCACATCCACCCCGCTCAACCGGCCGAGGACGAGTTCACCGGCGTGACCTTCAACCAGGGATTGCGGGAATCCCAGCAGATCCGCATAGGGAATCACGATGGCATTTTCGATTGCCCGCGCCAAACCACCGAGCCCGGAGCCAAGAATCATGCCAATCTGGGGAAGGAATTCACCGGCGCGTTGGCGAATTCGTTGAGCTGCCTGTTCGGCTTGATCAGGCGCACCCGCCGACGATGGCAACGTGTGAGTCATGGCGCCAGCTCCTGTATGGCGAGGCTTGCGTCGCCAAATGGCATCGCTCGCTTACCGAGAGAAGCCAGAGCGGCCGAGGCAGCAATGCCCCGGTATAGGTGATCGACAAGGCAAACCCTACCGTGGGACTGCTTGCGCAGGTAGTGGTGGCCTAGTCCAACGATCACTTTCCCTGCCCGCCTTTCGCCGCACGCGTGTTGGCAATCTGCGTCATGGGCGCTCGGGTGGGCTTTCAGGCTGGCTGAGGCAAGACCGCCCTACTGCCGGGCAAAAAGCCCACGCCGCCGCTGCTGCTGCTCGAACGCGACTTGCCGAGCGGCGCATGCGCAGCCGAGTGTCGGCTCAGTTCAGCGGCAAGGGCAGCTCGCACTTGTGCAAAGTAGCCGGCCGTCTTCCAGCTTATTCACCTGGAATCGGAACGATCTGTGCCGCATAGCCGGCCCGCGCAATCGCGGTATTGACGAGCGTGCTGGTCAATGTGAGCCAAATCGCACCGACTGCGTAACCCGCGTACGACCCGCAGGGGCCGAACAGGCTCGTGTCGTCAATCCCAACAACTGTCACAGGCGGTACCGCTGTTCAGACGCACCAGCGCGCCGCCCGAGTAAAGCGGCACCGCAAAGCGCCCGCCGTCCAGTACATAGTCCGGCATGCCGATCGTGTTGGCCACCGTGTTGACGGCCGGATCCATGACCCACATGCGCTGGCGCCTATGTTGAACACCGTCGACGATAAGCGGTTCAAGACGCCGGTAAAGAGCGATGTCGTCCCGATCATCAGGAACACGGAGAACGTAATGCCAACCAGCAACCCGGTGAACTTGGCCCGATCATTGACGAGCAGCTTGAATGCCAGTAGCAGGATCCCCGGGATAGCGACCCGTTGCCGATGGCCTACGCCAGCGTCCGGAGCGGTGTCGGCGGCCCCGTTTTGCATGTTCCGGACTCAGCGCGCGTTCAGGGCGGCCACGACCTGCTCGTCCTCGACCTGGGGAAAATCGCGGTAGAACTGCCCGACCGAATGGAATTGCGTTGGCGCCTCCAGACACACTATTTCATCGACAAACGGACGCAGGCGCTCCAGCGTCTGCGGCGGGGCCACCGGAACCGCGCATACCAGATGCAGTGGCTTCTGCTGCCGGATGGCATGCAACGCCGCCATCATCGAGGCGCCGGTCGCCAGGCCGTCGTCCACGACAATCACCCACCGTCCTGCCGCACTGGCTGCTTCGCGACCGGGCGTGTAGCGGGCGCGGCGTCGGCGCAGTTCCTCCAGTTGCGCCGTGCGCTCCCGATCGACGTACTCACTGTAGGCACCGGCCATGGCCGCTTGGGGTGTCAGATAGGTCCAGCCGCTCTCGTCCACGGCCCCGATGGCGAGCTCGGGATTGCCCGGCGCTCCAAGTTTGCGTACGAGCACGATGTCCAAGTCGCCACCTAGGGCGGTGGCGATGATGGCACCCATCGGCACAGCGCCACGGGGTACCGCCAGTACTAGCGGATGCTTGCCTGCGAACTTGCTCAGTGCGCGCGCCAGTTGCCCGGCGGCATCCTCTCTGTTGATGAACGGCATGTTGTCCCCTTTAGATTGCGCGTCCTGCTGCTACGCGGGAAAGCCGACGCTTTGGGCCAGGACGACTCGCTGGTCAGGATCGAGCCGCATTGCCTTGGCGAGCGCGCGACGGTCCACCAAACCTCGCGCGACTGTTGCCAAGCCCCACGCGGCGCAGAACAGGTAGACGTTCTGGCTGATGAACCCGGCATCCAGGGCGGTATAGAACTGGCGCAGCGGCTTGTCGGTCTCATCGAGCTTCGACAGCCTGCTGACATAGACCAGATTCAGCGGCGCGGTCGACACATAGTCCTGCAAGCCCGTGGCTGCCCGCAGGTCTTCGCCGGTCACCAGGCGAAGCCGCCAGCCCACAGGCTCGAGCACGTAGAGCCCCTCCGGCAAGGCGACATAGAGATCGATCTCCTGCCAGTTGCGGGCCGAAGGCGCCGTGCGCAGGCCGCTATCGGAACGGTTGATGCCAAAGGCAGCCCACAACAGCGTGGATAGCAGCACGTCGTCCAGCGGGCGCTGCGCAAAGCTTCTGGTGGAGCGCCTGTTGTGAAGCGCTGTGAGCAGCGGCATGCCACCTTCGGTCCGGGGCTCGGGAAGGTTCACGAACTCCACTGTGACTTCGGCTGAAACAATAGGATGGGTCATGTTGGTCTCCAGAACTGCCGGGGCCATGCCAGCGCGCCGCTTCGGCGGGATGCAAGGCGCACGCCCGCCATCCTCTCGGAGCCCGGCGGGGCAAGACCCGTGCAGCTAAGGTAGATGGCAGGCGGAGCCAGGATTTGGGCTGGATCAAAGAGATCGGTATTTGGTCTGCACGTGCCGCATTCGCCGGCTGGCCGCAAGCCGGCCCTTGCATCCTTGAGTTGCGTCAATACTGCTATGAGCATCCCGCCCACGCTGCTCAAAGGCGCATTGGAATTTTCTGCGCCGTCGTTTGGGAGACAGGGGGCATCCATGTACAGAAGAAAGCGACAGATGGCAGCCACGCCTCGCGGCTGGCGGTGATGCAAGCCATCGATCTTGCCAAAGCGTCTGATGCGGACGCAAAAGGTGATCTACGTGGTCGACGATAGCGGGGCGGAGCCTGTCAGATTTTTAGTGTGCCGAGGTCATGAGACGATTACGGAAACGTCCAATGACCGACACGACAGTGAACAAGAAGAGCAAGAACCCGAAGGCACCGAAGCTGTTTCCCGATGAGCTGATCGATCAACTGCTGGCCCAGGTGCAGAGCAAGGATGCCGAGTCGATCCTGGGCGAATCGGGCTTGGCCGGCCAGCTCAAGAAGCAGTTGGCCGAGCGTATGCTCGCCGCCGAGTTGAGTCACCATCTGGATAACGAGGCCGAGCAAGGCAAGACCGGCAACCACCGCAACGGCACCAGCCCCAAGACGGTCCTGACGCCCAACGGTGAGCTGAATCTGGATATTCCGCGCGATCGGCAGGCGACGTTCGAGCCCCAATTGGTCGGCAAGTATCAACGCCGGCTGCCTGGCTTCGACGACCACGTCATCAGCATGTATGCGCGCGGCATGAGCGTGCGCGAGATTCAGGGCCATCTGCTGGAGCTGTACGGGCTGCAGGTATCGCCCGATCTGATTTCCACGGTCACCGACGAGGTGCTGGCTGACGTCGAGCAATGGCAGCAACGCCCGCTCGAGGCCATGTATCCGATCGTGTACTTTGACGCGCTACGACTGAAGATTCGCGACGAAGGCACGGTCAAGAACAAGGCGGTCTATCTGGCGCTGGGCATCCGCGCCGACGGCCGCAAGGAAGTGCTAGGTCTGTGGATCGAGCAAACCGAAGGCGCCAAGTTCTGGCTGAAGGTCTTCAACGAACTGAAGAACCGCGGCTTGCACGACGTCCTGATCGCGGTGGTCGACGGCTTGCGCGGCTTCCCCGAGGCGATCGAGGCGGTCTATCCGGCCGCGCAAATCCAGACCTGCATCGTGCATCTGATCCGCAATTCGCTGAATCTGGCGAGCTGGAAGGACCGTAAGCCGTTGGCTGCCGCGCTCAAGCCGATCTATCAGGCCGCCACGGCCGAGGCGGCGGCCGCAGCGCTCGACACCTTTGCGGGAAGTGAGTGGGGACGCAAATTCCCTACCGTCGCGGCCATGTGGCAGCGCCAATGGGAACAGGTGATTCCCTTCTTCGTCTATCCGCCTGAGGTGCGTCGAATCATCTATACGACAAACGCCATCGAGAGCATGCACATGCAGTTGCGCAAGATCGTCAAGAATCGCGGCCACTTCCCCAGCGACGAGGCCGCCAGCAAACTGCTGTATCTGGCCTTGCGCAACATCGAAAAGGATTGGAAGATGCCACCTATCACCTGGCGGCAAGCAGTCAATCAGTTCGCCATTCTGTTTGGCGAGCGATTCACCTCCGCCATGAGCTGAGATTTTTTAACCGACCTCAGCACACAAAATTCCTGACACCTCCGCGGGGCGCTGCTCAGCGTCGCTTTCATTGACCACCAAGACCTTCTCCGCATGGACAGGAAGTCCTCGCCGGAGCGTCGAAGCTGCTGGGCGCTGCGGGCATCCCCATGCCGTGGCGTTGCTGGACAAGCCCGTGTCGAAGGGCCGCCTTGCCGAGACCATCCTTGCACAGGCCGACCAGTGCAATGCCGACCTGATTGTCCTGGGTGCGCATGGGCGGCGCGGATACCTTCGCGTCGTCGTAGGCAGCGTGGCTCAAGCTGTCGTCCACCAGAGCCGCAAACCTGTCCTGCTTGTGCGCAGCCCGGCGGAATATTGACGACCGTCGCCCAAGGACCCATTTCACGGAGAGGAAGGGACCTGGGGATGCTTTGGGTATTAGGGCAACGCGCGGCCTCGCTCCTGCGGGGCCAGTTCATCGGCATGACGCGCGGCCCAGCGATGCGCCTGAGCGATTGCAATGCGAATCGCCATGCCATCCGCATACCCCTCGTCCAGCAACGCATTCGCAATCTCAATCGCCTTTTCCCTGACTGCGGGTGGAAGGTTCTTCATCGACGAGGGATAGTTGCCGAAACTCCAAGGCATAATCAAGCCTCCTTGCGCCAGCGTCGCTCCCTGGCATACCGCCTGTCAGGACAGTTGCAGGTTGTCCACCACGGCGCCCACGCCGGGCGCCGACCATGCAGCGCCGATAGCCGCCAGTCGCTCGGCGCGCGTGCCCACATGGCCGCTGAGCGTCACCGTGCCGTCCCGCATCGATACATTAGTACGCTTCGCCTCACGCTCGGCATGCCGACGCGACGCGGCTTCGATCCGCTCCCACTGCAGAGCATCGCGTGCAGCAGTAGCAATCGCTTCGTCGCTAACGACGCTTGCAGGCCTCACATCCGGATTCACGACCACCGCGCGCAGGCCCGACACCTTCTCGGCGGCTCGCTCCGCAGCGAGCTTCTCTGCGTAGCTGAGGAGATGCCCGCTGAGCGTTACAACGCCTTCATGGATATCGACACCGACAGCCGCCGCATTGATGGCCGGATCCAAGTTCAGCTCTTCATCGACTCCATTCTTGAGTTGAAGATCAGCTTTCATGGATAAGATCTCATGGCAAGCGCGTAGCGGAACGAGACGCGCTACGCCTGCGCAGTATCGGCTCTGGCCAATGCTGCGCCCGGACTACTCAGACATGAAGCGTTGACCGGGGCGTGGCCGGAGCGCTCGCGCTCCCGTTCGTTGCGCCGTGCCCTGTTTCAAGGGAAGCCCGCGGCGTGGGCGGACGCGGGAAATTCGGCATCGACGTGCAGGCTTCGCACAAGAACTGCGTCGTTGACACCAGGCAAGACCACGCCACTGCCCGCGCCCGTATTGCTGAACACCTGTTCATGGCTATCTCCTGCGCGCCGGAAGTGTCAGTGCGACAGCAGGACAGGCACGGTCATCGATTGCAGCATGGTGCGCGTTACGCCGCCGAGCACAAGCTCTCGCATCCGGCCATGACCATAGGCACCCATCACGATCAGGTCGGCCCCACAGTCGGCCGCCAGCGACAGCAGCATCTGTCCGGTGTCGTCGCCGCTGACGGCCGTGAAATCGTGAAGCCCTGCCTGCACGCCGTGTCGCGCCAGCCATTCGATGGCGAATCGCGGCGGCGAAAGCCACAGGTCCGCCGACAGGTTCGGTGCGTTCCAGGCAACCACCTCGACAGTCTCGGCGCGCCGGAGGAACGGAAGAGCGTCTTGGATGGCTCGCGCCGCTTCACGGCTGCCATTCCACGCCACGAGGATCCTCTTGCCGATCTCCGGAAAGACTCCGGCATAGGGAATGACCAGCACGGGCCGGCCGCATTGCAGTACGACGGACTCGACGAAGTGATGCTGGACATAGGCATCCTTGTCTGCAGGGTCATGCTGCCCCAGTACCAGCAGGTCCGCGGTATGCGCTTGCGCCACGACGTTGTCGGCCGTGGCCCACTCGGGCGCGTACCACTCGGTCGGCGTCAGCAGTTCGTCCGTGCCCCCCTGGAATGCATGGCGGGCGACTTCGGCGACCTGTCGATGCCATTCGCCGTATGACGCCAGGTACCGATCGCCATCCACCAGATAGCGGACGGAGCGGGGATCCGGTTGCCCGATCGCAAGCATACCGACCAGCGTCGCCTGGAACTTCTTCGCAAGCTGAATGGCGATGTTCAGGCGCTGGTGCATGCGTCTGCTGGCATCCAGGTGAACCAGGATGGTGGCAAAGTCCATGGAGATTCTCCGCTTATCCGATGTGGTGTTCAGCGATTCAATGTAGATCCTCGTCCATGCGTGGGCTTGTCATATGTCAAGCTTCCTGCCGGCGACCCGCAGCCGCCGCAACGCCCTCGTCCCGCTTGATGCACGTCAAGTCCCACTGCGTCGTGGCATATAGCCTTGACGGCGTCGCAGGAATTCTGTGCGTCACCCGATTGCTGGAGCGCGCTAACTCCCCCGATCTGGTTGCCGACACCATCGTTTCGGAAGCCGGAAAGTGAAGGCCGACCTGATCGTCATGGGAACGCACGGGCGGCGTGGCTTCCGACGCCTCGTGATGGGAAGCGTGTCGCAAGGCGTGATTGGCAGGACCAGGCTTCCTGTTCTGCTCGCGCGCAGCGACGCAGAGTGATAACGGTCAACCGCTTGCACGCGGGTTTGCTGCCATGAGCCAGATTCTCTTTCCCGAATCCGTCCTGACCTTAAGGTGACCGCAGACGCGCTGGAAGACCATTTCGGCTCACAGTCAAGATCTAGCGTCCGCCTTTGCGACCTATCGCAACACGACTGCGCGCACTCCGAGTCGTTTGCGTCCTCGCTGAAAGCCAGAAGAGGCTGTAGCGATCACAATGGCCTGATCCGGTTCAACGTCACTCGCCGCGCCACCACAAGAAGTAACCGACTCGAGGTACCTTGTTATTGTGTTGCACGGAAGACAAGGGAGCCGGCGTGCGGCGAACGTGACGGACAACCTGGCTCAGCGATCACTGGGCTTTCCCTTCCGGCTTCTTCGCGCCATCGGTATTGGGGGCGAACTTGCCGGATAGGCCAGGGATCCGGCATCGGCACGGCGATCCGTGGCTCAATGCGAAAAGAGCACCGGTACGGTCATCAACGACAACAAGGTTCGGGTAACGCCGCCCAAGACAAGCTCGCGCATCCGCCCGTGGCCGTATGCGCCCATGACGATCAGGTCGGCATCGAAGTCGGCGGCTCGCGACAGCAGCAGTTCACCGATGGTCAGGTCGGAACCGCTGGAGCCGTGTTCGACCTCCACCGTCACTCCGTGACGTTCGAGGACACGCACCGCGTGGGCCACCGGCGTCGCGTCCGGCCTTGCCTCCTGGGCCGCAGTCTGGGCGCATAGCACGCGTGCCGTCGCTCCGCCGATCATCGGCAACGCGTCGTGCAATGCCCGCGTCGCTTCCCGGCTTCCATTCCAGGCGACCATCACACGCGAACCTGTTGCAGGGAATCCCCCGTCACACGGGACCACAAGAACCGGCCGGCCGCTTTCCAACAGCAAGACCTCGAGGATCTGTCCCGCGACCGGGCCTTCCTCGCCGTTTGCATCGTACTGACCGGCAACAACCAGCCCTGCCTCGCGCGATTCCCGGAGCACCGTCGACAACACATCATGCTCGGCCGACCGCCATTCCACGCCGGCGGATAGGTGTTTCGTCGCCTCGTGGAACTGGTCACGAATGCTTTCCTTTGCCAACTGGCGGCGCTGCCGGTCTGCTTCGATGTAAAGAGCGGCGTTGTCCATCAGATAGAACCATGCCGGATCGGGAATGAAGCCTCCAATTAGGCCGATCAGCGGACAGCCATGTGAGCTCGCCAGTTGCGACGCGAGCGCAAGACGGCTAGCTGTGTGCCTGTTGCGGTCCAGATGAACCAGGATGCTGCTGTAGCTCATACCAACTCCTTACCGTGAGACGAAATCGGGCTGTGGATGCCATCCCTGCCCTGACAAACCAGCAGCACTGGTAGGTTTGTCCGGACGATGACGTCCTCGGGACACGCTGCCCATGATTAACCGGCGTGCGCTACGGCGTCCGTGCGTGCCCATTACGATCAGGTCTGCAGGCCATCCGGCAGCTTCCGCCACGATGGTAGTTGCGATGTCGTCCTGGATCATGTGTTTGCTCAGCAAGCGCGTGCAATGACGTACGCCAGCCCGCCCGAGCTTGTTCGCTGCGGACGAGAGCACGCTTTCCCCAACCATCATCAGGTCATCGATCAGCCTGTCCGGGTCCATCCCCGTGACGTCGAGAAACGGACTGCTGTCATCTACCGCGTAGATCACCTCCACCTCGGCACCCATGGCCTGGGCAGGTGGAATGGCATCATCCAGCGCGGCTTCGGAAGCTGTGCCGCCGTCAAGGGCGACCAGAATGCGTTGGTACATGTCTGATCCTTGCTAGAGCTAAGAACGGGTATGACTACCGTATGCAAGTGGAGACCTGCCGCCCTCGCGGCCTGTTCGCCATAGCGACCGCATGCGGAAGCCTCGCTGCGGCCATTGCGGCAGTGACTTCCCTGTCAGCTGTCAGACTCGTTCCCTTCGGAGACCGCGATTTGGGCTGGATCAAAGTATCCAGACTACGCTCGGCAAGCCGCAACGCGTAACAAGCCTGCTTCGCCCAAGTACTTCGACATGGTGCCGTGGTTGTCTGCCAGAACCCGCACGGTATCCTCAAGGTCTTCGAGTAATTTAGAGGTCGTCGCGCGCCATCTCCTGCTCGCTGGGGCGATATGGATCGTCCGTCACGGCAGTGACAGTCGAGGCGGACCTCTCGGGGGCCCTGACGCCGATCGGTACTGGCGCTGAAGGCTGGCCTCGAACGGTCTTGAAAAAGACTGCGGCCCCCTCCATATTGAAGACATGGTTGTAATTCCGGCAATCTGGAGGCGTTCTGGACAGGGGTTCGACTCCCCTCACCTCCACCTGAGCGTATTGCTATGCGCTGAGGTGGGGGTGCATCGGTTTCGACAGGGCGTGCAAAGGGGCGCAGGCAACCCGTCAGGCGATCGACGTAAATGAAGCAAATCCATAGACGCCAACGATGAGCGTTTTGCATTGGCCGCCTGAGGCCAACGCCGGGGCCGCTGAAGCCTTGTAGACCAAGACAGCCGGTGGGGACTTCGGTCCCCACTGTCATTTCAGCTGACATCTCCCCCTTTTCCATCTGGAGACTCGCGATCACGCCTGTTACCACCCTTGGACGAATGCGCATGGGCGTGCCCATGTTGCCGCAGCGAGTGACGATGACACAATAGTTCTGCTCAGGCTTCCGAACTAGGCTCCTCGCTTTCCAGGATCTCGAGAACGCGCGCAGCCTTTCCCTGCAATTCGAAGCCATGACGACGCTGCAGTCTGTGCTCCGATCGAAACCATGTGTAAGCTTCCAAGACCTCGGCGCTGGTGGGTGCTTCATCCAGAATCCTTTCCACCACTTCGTCCTCCAGCAATCCGATGATGTCGCGGATCTCGCTGGCGGTAGCGGCCCGCGGTGCAGCTTTTTGCGTATCCATTCCCACTCCTCGTGAAATGGCCACCGTGCAAGCCGGAGGGCGGCAAAGTCGATGCGGTCATCCCTTGCACAGACATAATCCCGAGAGCGGGAATCCAGCTATTGCAGGATTCCCACCGGGACGACACTCTGCGTTCAGGCGCCCTTCACCGGAATCTTCTTTGCCGCGCCCGCTGCCTCAGCAGTTTTGGGAAGCGTAACGGTTAGCACGCCCTTGCTAAATCTGGCTTCGATCTTGTTTGTGTCAGCCCCTTCTGGCAGTTTGAAATAGCGCTCAAAGGAGCCGAAGCGACGCTCGCGAAGGTAATAGTCCTTCTCTTTCTCTTCTTTTTCCTCGCGCTTCTCACCTTTGATTGTCAGACCCCCATTGGCCAGCTTGACTTCGATGTCCTTCTCGTCCATCCCAGGTAGTTCGGCCGTCAGCTCATAAGCCTTGTCGGTCTCCGAAAGGTCAACGGAGGGCGCGGAGGGCATGCTCCATTCGTGCCGCCCAAACGGCTCGAGCCCGAACCGCGGCAGGCGCATATGCGTCAGATGCGTGCCGCGATCGAAGTCGTCAAACAAGCGTTCCATCTCGCGCCGTAGGTTCTCGATGGGGTGCAAAGCCTCCAGCGACCAGGGACGATTGGCGCCCACCTCGCCTTTCTTGTCGGGCGCCGTAGTTTTAGACTCGGTCATTTCAAAATCCTCCAGTCGGGTTGATGTAAAGACCATGCTAGGTGCCGCCACAGCCCGTAGTTTGACTCGTGTCAAAACAGTGTGTGGGGTTGCCCCGCTTCATCGGACAGATCTGCATTTGAATTTTATGTCGATGGGTTTTCTCCTTGTGATGGGGCAGTGTAGGCCCGGTGTAGCGCCGGATTCCTGCCATTGACGGGCAGCTTTTCAAATTCCTGCGGAGACCGATAGCCCAAAGCGCTGTGCAAGCGATGCGGGTTGTACCAGCCCTCGATCCAAGTGAACAGTGCCCGACGTGCGTGATCGTGCGTGGCGAAGCGCGATCGCATCAGCAGCTCGCATTCGAGCGTGGCGAAGAAGGACTCACACATGGCGTTATCGTAGGCATCGCCCACCGATCCCATCGAAGGCTGAACACCGGCGTCCCGGCAACGTCGCCCGAAGGCAACAGACGTGTATTGGCAGCCTTGATCCGAGTGGTGAATGACATCCTCTGGGCGGCGCTGCGCGAGCGCCATATCCAGTGCCTGCAACATCAGCGCGGTACGCAGATGGCTGCCCATGGCCCAGCCCACAATGCGCCGGCTGTACACCCAACACCACTGTGAGATAGAAGAAGCCCGCTGCGGTCGGAATGTAGGTCGCATCGGCGACCCACAGACGGTTCGGCACGTCAGCTTGGAAGTGGCGCTGCACCAGATCCGGAGCCGGTCGTGCACCAGGTGCTCGCCGCGTGGTCTTCACCCAGCGTCGCCGGCTCACGCCGCGCAGGCCCGCTTCACGCATCAGGCGCGCCACGCGCTTGCGCCCGACGTGTATGCCTTGCCGGGCCAGCCCGTGGATGTTAGCCTCAGGCGGCATGACGAAAAAGTGATATTCCCGGGGATTGAGCGCTAGGACCGGACACTCCAGATGACTGGCGAGTTCAGCATCAGGAGACCAATTGGCCCAGGCAATCTTGGCGGTCAGGTCGATGGAATCAATCCGCGCATAAAGCGCGGTGGCAGGGTAAAGCGTGCGCGCGTCCGGTGGCGGATCGCACACAGTAGTCCCGATGGTCATGGCTAATCTCCGTTGTCGCGGGCTGCCTAATGGATCAAGCATAGTTGCCACCTGGGTAACCAATATTGACATTTGGCGGCGTAACCGCAGAACGAATAGCAATCCCTGCATCGGGTCCGGGGCGAATGCCCAGCGACCGTTGTACCCTACATATGGTCGTTGATAGCCCGACAAGTGAACGTCGGGATCGGGTCGACTTCTGCCCCACGCGGAACGGTCCAGGAGGAACGCTCGGTTGTGCTCGGCGTCGGGCCGCACCCGGCCACGAGCGGACCTTCCCCTCCACCTTCTCTCGGACATTCAAACGTCGGTTCGCTCTGAGGAAGCGGCTGTTCAATTTGCCCTCATGAACGCTGCTTCATCGGCCAACGGCGGGGATCAGAGGAAGCGTTCGGTCAAGACCTGTGCGGTCAGTTCGCGGCTCTTCCAGAGCATGTGGTGGATGCGCTCGGCGTACTTGTGCAGCGCCTCCGGATCCAAATCATTGAAATCCAGCACGACGGACGGGTGCGTACCATCTCCGGGGACCCGTTCAATGGCATCGCAGGGCGGAAGCCCATACTTGTGGATGAACGCGCGGACTTCGTCGTCCGTGGTGCCGGGTTCGAGATTCGACAAAAGCAGGTGTGTCATGATTCCCTCTTGCTTGGATACAGCGGCCGTTGTCCGTCAACGGTCTCCAACATGGTTCGCCTGAAATCTGGCGGCTTCCAGGCCCAGGGTGAAGAACATCCGGTCATGCGTGAGCTGAGGACCGACGCTGGCGAATGCGCGTAAGACACGACCGCCATTGCGCCATTGTAAATATGTGATCAGGTCCGACGACGAGGAGCGGGGGCACGCCTCAAACTGATCAGCGACCTGATCGGCAGGGTCCCTTACCAGGGCCTGCCGCACGAGTGTCCCTGCACAAGCGGCAGAAACCGGAAGGCTACGCGGAGCCTACGCGTACAAGTACGTGGCCGACAGGACGCCTGTCGGCGGGCAAGATACGCGCAAAATGAGGCAGACAACCATGCAACGCGGACAGTAACGGCCAACCGGGCCGCAGCCTGCTGAGCCGTAGCTCGCGCTGCTTGCACGGCCGGCCCGCCCGTCGCGAAGGGAGTGTGTGATCGGTGCCATGACTGCCGCTACGCCGACAACGGTCAACCAGGGGCGATCGCCAATCTTCGAAGTCAAGCGCGTTCAGCTTCCGCATCGCCTCGATACGACCAACCTCGTCGAGCGCAGAGGCTGTTCGGGCCACCGGGAAGACGGTTCATCTCTCGCGCACAGACATCTTGGCTCAGAAGGGCAAGGTTGATCTGCGTCAATATCGCCGGGGCCGGTTAGCCCAATCTTTTAGCATGACCGTTGCGATGGCACAGCCGGTGGCATCCACTTACCCGAAGGAGCGGAGATGGCTCGACCCGTAGCTGGAACGGCTTCGCCTTGTTGGGCCCGAACGCTTCGGCGGTGGAAACGCAGTTTTCGAAGGGGACTGCAAATGCCTTTCGAGGGTCTTTTGCTAACGGGACGAGGCGTCAGTTTCAGGTCGATGCAGTCGCAAGAGTTCATCGCTGGGTGGCCGAAACCCGCCTTCCTGAATGCTGATGCCATGAATCTGTTGCCGAGGAGATAATGCAATGTCCGGGTCCCGGAATGAGGTGAAGGCGAACGGTGCGAAAACAGGCAACAAGCCAACCAAGAAGGCATACGATAAGCAGTTGGCTTTGCTTCACATTGAACTGGTCAAGCTACAGGAATGGGTGGTGCGGACCGGTGCGAAGATTTGTATCGTATTCGAAGGGCGTGATGGCGCCGGCAAGGGCGGCATGATCAAAGCGCTTACCGAGCGTGTGAATCCGCGCGTTTTCCGGGTCGTCGCGCTACCAGCGCCGACAGATCGCGAAAAGACACAGATGTACTTCCAACGCTATCTTTATCACTTGCCGGCTGCCGGCGAAGTCGTCGTGTTTGATCGAAGTTGGTACAGTCGGGCAGGTGTCGAACGGGTCATGGGCTTCTGCACTGAGGCGGATGTGCAGATGTTCATGTTGGCCACACCGATGGTGGAGCGTGCCTTCATCGACTCTGGGCTTATCCTCATCAAGTACTGGCTGGAAATCGGCCCTGAAGAGCAGACGCGCAGGCTGGAAGCCCGGATTCACGACGAGCGCAAAATCTGGAAACTTTCACCGATGGATCTCGAATCCTATCGCCGCTGGTACGACTACTCACGAGCGCGAGACGCAATGTTCACCATGACCGACACAGAGTACTCGCCTTGGTATGTCGCAAACGCTGATAACAAAAAGCGCACTCGACTCAACGTTATCAGCCATCTGCTCAGCAAGATTCCGTACGAGGATTTGCCGCGCAAGAAGGTTTCGTTGCCCCAACGACAGAAAGCAGAAGGCTATCGCGAATCGGATCACCATTTCAGGTACGTGCCCGAGAAGTTCTGAAGGCGCATTGCAACTGACAGGCAATATGGATTGTTGGACGTCTGCTACGTGGTCCGATCTCGCAAGAGGAAGATCAGAATGTACCGGATCGAGGAACCACGGCTGGGTGGTCTGCGAATCAAGGAATGGCGCCGCCGTACGCATCTTGCGATCGGGCTGTTGTTTCTGGTGCTGCTGGGATCGACGCTTGGGATTGCGCTGCTCGACCACACGGATGCACCGGTAAGAACCAAGACGTTCACGGCGTTTTGGGATGCGATCAACCTCATCTCGACACTTGGCGACTTCTCGGACTTCAATGCGGACCAGAAGGTTTTCATGCTGGTCGCCATTATCGTCACGATGGTGGTTGCAGGCTACGCGTTGCGCCAGCTAACGGGGATGCTGTCGGGCGACGACGTGATGATTATTTGGGAGAACAAGGTCATGGAACGGACGCTGGAAACGCTGGGCAACCATGTCGCGGTTTGCCCGTTTGGCGCGGTTGGCCAGATGGTCGCCGCCCGCCTCCGAGACGCCGGATCGACCGTGCTAGTTCTCGATTCCGACGCGAAGCAGGCCGATAAGGCGTCCCGACTCGGATACATGGTCATGCTCGGCGATCAGAATTCGTTCGACGACGTACTCGAACGTGCCAGACTGGATACCGCCCATGCGCTCTTCCTGACGGGTTCCGATCCCAACAGCAATCTGGAAATCACGCTGGTGGCGCACACGCTCAATCCGGACCTCAAGATCGTGGTATCAGGCGAGAACGATTTGCGCAGGATGTTGCTGCAAAGGGCAGGCGCGTCGACCGTGATCGACCAGAACGACATCGTCGCGCGCGCCATGGTCGTGCAGATCGATGCCCACCACGAGGCGCAGCGCAAATGAAGCCCGGTGATTGTATGACAAGGCGACTTTTCTAGAGTCGTGGCTTTTTGAACAACTGTGGGATCCGCGCGACCATGGGACAAGAGTCATCAAGACGTTCCACCGGCGGTTTTCGCGTTCCGCTGCCCGAATGGATCCGCGACTATCGGAAGACGTGGATCAAGCCCGATATCGTCGCCGGTGTCTCTGCTGCGGCGGTCGTCCTTCCGAAAGCCATGGCCTACGCGACTGTCGCTGGGCTGCCCGTGCAAGTCGGGCTTTACACGGCCTTCGTCCCGATGGTGATCTACGCCTTCCTCGGCACATCGCGCCCGCTCAGCGTGAGCACCACCGCAACGATCGCGATCCTCACCGCAGCGGCACTGGCCCGGGCGGTCCCGGGCGCGGGCCTGGCAGACCTGCTAAGCGCCTCTGCAACGTTGACATTGATGGTCGGTGCCATCCTCACGCTCGCAGGGCTCCTGCGGTTGGGCTTCGTTGCCCGCTTCATCTCCGATCCAGTGTTAACGGGGTTCAAGGCTGGTCTCGCTGTTGTGATCGTGCTGGATCAGTTGCCGAAGCTGCTCGGCATTCACTTCCCAAAAGGGTCGTTTTTCCACAACATGCTGGCGATCGTCACGGGTATTCCACATGCAAGCGCAGCGACGGTCGCTGTGGGAGTGATGACAGCAGGTGTTCTGGTGGCAATCGAACATTTCTTTCCACGAGCTCCCGCCCCTCTGTTAGCGGTGGCGGGCGGGATCGGCGCCGTAAGCCTGCTCCACCTGCAATCTCACGGGGTCGACATTGTCGGCCATGTGCCGCCAGGCTTGCCTTCCGTCGCCATCCCGAACCTTTCTCTTCTCGCATCGCTCGGGCCGGCTGCTGCGGGCATTGCTTTGATGAGCTTTACCGAAACCGTCGCATCGGGGCGAGCGTTCGTTGAGCGCGGGGAACCCATGCCAAATGCCAGCCGGGAGTTGCTGGCGATCGGGCTGGCTAATGCGGGCGGCGCGCTGTTGGGCTCGATGCCGGCCGGCGGAGGAACGACGCAGACAGCCGTCAACCGGCTCGTCGGTGCCCGCAGCCAGCTTTCCGAGCTGGTCACCGCTGCCGTCACGCTAGGCACGATGCTGTTCCTTGGACCTTTCATTGGACTCATGCCGCAAGCCACAATGGCGGCAGTTGTCATCGTCTATTCGATCGGCCTGATCGAGCCCTCGGAATTTCGCGCGATTGCCGCTGTGCGGCGCACGGAGTTTCTCTGGGCCGTGATTGCGGTCTTCGGCGTTGTGCTGTTTGGAACGCTGCCGGGCATACTGACCGCCATTGTCGTCTCACTTCTGGCGCTTGCTTACCATACATCCGATCCACCGGTGCATGTCTTGCGCCGCAAGCCGGGTACGAACGTGTTTCGCCCTTTGTCCGCTGAGCACCCCGACGACGAAGCTTTTGCCGGCCTCCTGTTGTTGCGGCCGGAGGGTCCAATATTCTTTGCGAACGCCGAAAGCGTCGGGCATAAGATTCGCACGCTGATCAACCAATATCAGCCGCAAATCGTCGCGCTCCATTTGCGCGCCGTGTCCGATCTCGAGTACACGGCGCTGAAGATGCTGACGGAAGCGGAGCAGGAACTGCGCAAGCAGGACATCGAGCTCTGGCTCGTTGGTCTCAACCCGGGCGTACTGGCGATGGTGCAGCGCTCGCCGCTCGGCGACGCCCTCGGGCGCGGCCGGATGTACTTCAACCTCGATCGCGTGGTGGCGGCATGGCAGGCGCGGCGATCACTCGATCGCCAGGGGCCACTTGGGTAGCTATGTGTCGAGCAAGCCGGCCGGCTGCTCGTTCAGCATTCCAGACCGCAATGCCGCAGCCGCAGCAGAGGGGACTTGAACGTCTCGACAGCGGCGCGCGCGATTTGCGATTTGGTTTGGGCATCGTGTCTTCCGTTCGCGCGACCACCGTTCAGTAAGGGTTGGAGGGCGACGAATTTCGCGATTGCGATTCGGTCGTGCGTCGAATGTTGAACCACGCCGCATACAGAGCCGGCATGAAGAAAATGGTCAGCAAGGTCGCAACGGTAAGGCCGCCCATGATGGCGAGGGCCATAGGCGCCCAAAATATGCTTCGGGTCAGCGGAATCATGGCGAGGACCGTGGCCGCTGCGGTCAGCGCCACCGGACGCGTGCGGTGCACGGCGGCATCGACCACCGCCGTCCAGGTGTCCCGCCCTTGCGCGGTTTCCGCCTGCACCTGGTCGACAAGAATCACTGAGTTTCGCATGATCATCCCGCTCAACGCGGTAATGCCAAGAATGGCGACGAACCCGAGCGGCGCCTGGAAAATGAGCAGCGCCGCGACGACGCCGATGAGCCCCAGCGGGGCGGTGAGGAAGACCATCGTCATGCGCGAGAAGCTCTGAAGCTGCAGAATCAGGATCGTCAGGATGGTGACCAGCATCACGGGAAATACCGCCATCAGCGCGCGATTGGCCTTGTCGCTTTCCTCGACCGCGCCGCCGACGTCGATGCGGTAACCGAAGGGCAGCTTCACCTCGATATCCTTCAGGAGCGGCCGGATTTCCTGGGTCACTGACACGCCCTGCTCACCATCCTTGACGTCCGCGCGCACGGTGATCGCCATGTCGCGGTTGCGGCGCCAGAGCACCGGCTCTTCAACTTCGTACCGCACGCGCGCGACCTGCGCCAGCGGCACCACCGTTCCCTCGCGGGTATAAAGGCTCACGTCCTTCAGCGCTCCGAGATCGAGCCGCTCGGAAGGCACCGCACGGGCGACTATTTCAATCAGATCCTCCCCCTCGCGCAAGTGGGACAGCGTCGCGCCGTTCGTAAATGTTTGGGTCACGAAGGTGACATCGGCCGGAGCCAGCCCGAGCGCGCGCGCCTTGTCCTGGTCGAGGTCGAACTTTAGCGTGCGAACCGGGTCGTTCCAGTCGAGCTGGACGTCGCGCACTTTGGGGCTCGACGCCACCACTCTTTCGACCTCGCGGGCGATTTCGCGGACCTTCTGCGTGTCCGAGCCGACGACGCGGAACTGTACCGGAAACCCAACCGGCGGGCCGAGTTCGAGGCGGGTGACTCGAACCCACGCTTGCGGGAATTCCTCGTTGACGGTTTCCATCAGGCGCGAGCGCACGCGCTCACGAGCCTTCGTGTCTTTCGTCATCACGACGAAGACAGCGTAGCCCGGGTTCGGCAGTTCGGGATTGAGGGCGAGATAGAAGCGTGGCTGCCCCGCCCCCGTGTAGGCCGTGAAGAAACGCACGTCCTGGTCCTTCTTGAGCACCGCCTCCATTTTCTTCACCTGCTGGGTAGTCGCGGCGAACGACGCGCCTTCCTTGAGTCGCAGCTCGACGATCAGCTCGGGTCGCGCGCTGTTCGGGAAGAACTGCTGTGGTACGAACCTGCTCCCGGCAACCGCAGCGGCGAGCGCGGTCAACGTCGCCCCGATGACCCACCAGCGTCGCACGAGAGCCAGGTCGATCCATGTTCGCAGCTTGCGGTAGAAAGGCGTGTCATACGGGTCGCCGCCATGGTGCTCCTTTCCGAGGTCCTTCGGCAGCATGTTGACGGCCAGATACGGCGTGATGATCCCCGACACAACCCACGAGAACAGCACCGCGGTGCCGACGATCCAGAAAATGCCGCCCGCGTACTCGCCGGTGGTCGACTGGGAGAAACCGATCGGCATGAAGGCGGCAGCCGTAATGAGCGCGCCAGTCAGCCGCGGCATCGCAGTCGCCGTGTACGAGTAGGCGGCCGCTTTCACGCGGTCCCACCCTTCCTCCATTTTCACAACCATCATCTCGACCGCGATAATGCCGTCATCCACCAGCAGACCGAGGGCAATGATCAGGGACCCGAGCGAGACGCGCTCGAGATTCCAGCCCATTGCACGCATGACCAGGGCGACGACGCCGAGCACGATCGGCACTGAAATGCCGACCACGATTCCCGTGCGCCAGCCGAGACTGATGAGGCAGACCGCGAGCACGATGGTCAGCGCTTCCAGCAGCGAGCGCTCGAACTCCCAGATCGAATCGCTGACGACGGTCGGCTGATCAGCCACCCGCTCGAGTTCAACGCCATAGGGCAGCTCGAGCTGCACTTTTGCGACTCCCTGCTCGATCGCCTTGCCGAGGTCAACAATGTTGCCGTCGTCGGTCATCGTGATGCCGAGCATCAGCACCTGCTGCCCGTTATGGCGCACCGTGTAAATTGGAGGATCTTCGTATCCACGTGTGATCGATGTGAAGTCGCCGAGTTTGAGCAACCGCCCGCCGGCGGCAATCGGAACCTTGCGGATGTCGTCCAGGTTGTTGAACTGGCCGCTCACGCGTACGAGCACGCGATCGCCGTGTGTGTCGATCTGTCCGCTGGCCAATAGGCTGTTTTGGCTTCTGAGGCTTTCAGCGATCTGCAGCGGCGTAATCCCGAGCGCGGCGAGCCGCTCGTTCGAGAATTCGACGTAAATCTTCTTGGCCTGCTTGCCATAGATGTCGATCTTTTTCACCATCGGCACCTTGAGCAGTTGCCGCTTGATATTTTCCGATACGTCGGATAGCTCCCACTGACTGATGCCATCTCCTTTGACGGCATAGAGCAGGCCGGTCACGTCGCCGTATTCGTCGTTGAAGATCGGACCGATGACGCCATCAGGGAGCTCGAGCTTGATGTCGGTGAACTTCTTACGCGCCTGGTACCAGGCCTCGCGCTGGTCTGCATGGGAGGTGCCGCCCTTCACTGTGATCGTCATGCCGCCGTAGCCTTGGCGCGCATAGGTCACGACTTTCTCGAAATGATCGAGCTGTTCGAACTTCTTCTCCATGCGGTTGAGCACCTCGTCCTGGACCTGTTGCGCAGTGGCGCCGGGCCAGATCACGAACGCCGTCATCGACGGTACCGAGAAGTTCGGATCCTCGAGCTGGCCGAGCTTTGCGAAGCTGAGCGAACCGCCAATGCCGACCACGAGGATCAGGAACAGCACGATGGCGCGGTGGGTCAGCGCCCATTCGGTGAGATTGAACGGCTTCATGGCACAGCTTGCCCGGTTTGCGAGGCGCCCGCCGCGCCTGCAAGCGCGACCTTCAGGCCCGGGGCCATCTTCTGCACTCCCGCAGTAACGACTAGCTCGCCAGCGGGCAGTCCGGAAACGAGCACATCGTCATTGCGATAGCCGTGCACCGAAACGCGGATCAGATCGACGGTGCCCACCGACCCGGAACCCTCGCGACGAACCACCCAGACGGCGGGCTGGCCCTTGTTCTGCGTGATGGCCGAGGCAGGGATCACTGCTGCCGGGGCTTCGCCAGCCGAACGTTCGACCAGCAGCGTAGCGGTCGCGCCGAGCGGCAGCAGCCTGGGTGCTGCCGGCTTCAGGCGGGCGCGGTATGTCCGGGTTTGTGCCGCGGCCTGTGGCGAGAGTTCGCGCAACTCGACCTCGAAGCTTTGCTCGGGCGCGCTAGCGAGCCACGCCTTGTATCGCGCCGCCCTGAACGTTGCGAGACGATCTTCCGGCAGATCGGCGACTATTTCTGGCTCGCCCTCGTTCGCGATCGATACCATCGGCTGTCCTTCGGCGACAACTTCTCCCACCTCGAAACGCACGGCGGTGACGACGCCACTCTGCGACGCGCGCAGCACCGTGTACTTCAGCCGGTTGCGTGCGAGCTCGAGTTTCTTCCGCTCGGCCTCTGCCGTCGCCGAGGTTGTCTGCGCACCGGTCTGCGCCTTCTCGTCGTCGGAGACGCTGACGGAGCCGTCAGTTTTGAGCGAATTGAGCCGCTGCCGATCGGACTCGGCGAACCTCGCCTGTGACACGGCCGCGGTGAGCTGCTGCCGCGCCGCTTCCTCGGCAAGCTGATAGTCGGTGTCGTCAAGCACTGCCAGTACATCGCCCTCGCGAACCTTCTGACCGACGTCGACCTTGCGCTTGACGATCTTGCCGCCGACACGGAACGCCTCGTTGACTTCATGGCGCGACTGCACCGTGCCAACGTAACGGTCCGTCACCGCGCTATCGTCATAGCGGATCTCGGCAGTGCGGACCGCTCGAAGCGCCTCGGGGGCGGGCTTCGATCCGCATGCGACCAGCATCGCGGCACTCGGCAACACCGCGAACAGCGCGCGTATGGAGGTTTTCACGATGGCCCCTTGTCTCGATCCATGCTTGATGAATTGCCCGAAACCGGCGTAACATCAGGCGCGGCCGCGGGCTCGAAAACCTCCCAGCCTCCACCAAGCGCCTTGTAGAGCTGGACGCTGGCGAGCAGCAATTGCGTGCTGCTGTCGTTGGCGATCGCACGGATGGCCAACCGTGTCCGCTGAGCATCGAGCAGCGGCAGCAGATCGATCTGGCCGCGGTCGTAGAGGGATTGCGCGCGGCCCAGCGCCGCTTCCGCCGTCGACGCGGCGTCGTGCAGCAGTTGCGCCCGTTGGCGCTCGTCATCGAGCGCGACCAGCGCGTTCTCGACGTCTTCGAGCGATCGCACGATCGCGTCCTCATAGTGGAGCACCGCTTCCTTCTGACCGCTTTCGGCGATGTCGTTGATCGCGTGCGTCCGCCCCGCATTGAAGATCGGCATTGCGATGAGCCCCGCTACGTTGCTGAATCGCGCAGGACCGAGCGCAATGCCGTTGAGGTCAATCGACTCACGGCCGAACACTGCGCCGAGAATAAGCCGCGGAAACCATTCCGCCATCGCCTGTTGCCTGCGCGCGTTGGCCGCATCGAGTTGCGCGCTTGCGACGAGCAGGTCCGGTCTGCGCTGCAACAGGGCGGCCGGTTGCCCCGGATGCGCGGGCGGGACGATGGCATCGACGCCCGATGGCGTGATGCCCGCGGCGTTGAAAGCCTGGTCTCCCACGAGCACCGCAATGTGATGGCGCGAGATCGCAGCAAGCGTCTCGAGCGGCGGTATCGCCGCGTGCGTTTTGGATGCTTCTGTTTTCACGCGCTCGACATCGAACGGCGTTGCGAGCCCGACCCGTTCACGGGCGGTCACCAGGCGTAGCGTCTCATCTTGCGCAGCCGAGATCGCGCGCACGGTCTCCAGTTGGCGCAACGCCCCGACGAGCGTAAAGTAGTTCGTTGCAACGTCAGTCAACACGAGAAGGCGCACGCCGCGCGCGGTATTCTCGACTGCGGCCGCATCGGCTGCAGCCGCCTTCGCACCTGCCCGCAGGCGGCCGAACAGGTCGACTTCCCACGAGGCGGCGATACCGACCTGTCCCGCCCGCGTATTGGCCGCTTCAGGCACGAAATTTTTCAGGGCAGTATCGTAAGTCGTCGTGTGATTGAAGCCGTTGGCGCCAACGATCACGGTCGGCAAGAGCCACGACCGGCTGATCGTTTCTCCGGCTCGCGCTGCGCGCACGCGTTCCGCCGCTATCCGGATGTCCCGGTTTTCGTGCGCCGCGCGACGAACCAGATCGGACAGCACCGGATCGCCATAGCTATCCCACCAGGCGGCCTCGGGCTCCTCCACAGATGCCGACCTAGCCGCGAACCTTCCGGGAACCTCGATCGAGGGTTGCATCACCGGTGTTGCGCAACCAGCCAGAACAACCGCCAGCGACACGGTCAACGCGACCGCCCTGCAACGACCCGGTACTTCACCAGGGCGCGGTGGACGCCTCGTCGTGTGAAAAATGGTAGATATTGGCAGCATTGCTCGCGGGGGCCAGCAGAGTTGGTCTTGCGACTGGCGTAATGGAAAGCCGGCGTGATTCGGGTTCGCGGCACAGACCCAACGCCAGCCGGTCCACCACGCCAGGTCTCTTATGCAGACGATTGCGACTGGCACTGCGACCGCGGTTACCTGTCAGCCTGAAATCACGTTACTCATTCTGTAGCCCAAAACCTTGACGCAGATCATGAGACTGGCACTGTGAAGCTCGGGCGGCCAAGGCCGTGCGGCGGCCCCTCGCCCGGGGTAGACGTCTATCGTTGAGCGTTATGCACCCTGCGCAGGAATGGCAGGATTTCCGCAAATGATTCGAATTCATTCCCCAGGCATGTTTGGAGACCTCAACACACCAGAAACACCCACCTTCTCCCGCTCCCCGCTACAGCAAGCGCTCGGCCTCGTCGAGCAGGCTCATGCGCGACAACATCGCTGCGCGTGCGAAGCGCACCAGCGCGAACGTCCGGACCAGCGGCGGATCGCCGGGAACACGCGCCGTCAGCAACTCCAGTTCATGCCCGGGCACGGTGCTGCCCTCCGGCAAAAGCACATTCATCAAGCTTAGCCGCCTGCGCCGGCTTTCAATGGAGAAGCACGACCTTGCATCCTTGAACACCGCCGCCATGCCTTCCAACTGGCGGTCAAGCGCGCCGGACTTGTCGCCCAGTTCGCCCAGTTCCCTGTCGTTCTGTTCGATCTGCTCGCGCAACCGGGCCCGTTCCCCGGCGTCCGCTTGCTCGTCGCCGCCCATCACCGAACGCAAACCGGTGCTCTGCCGTTCCAGCAGGCGCAAGCGCGCCTTCAGCAGTCCATGCTCCCGCTCCAGCACATCGCGCCGCGATGTGTCGGCAGCAATATTGGCAAGACTCTGGAGGGCCATCTGATCCAGCATTCGCCGGGCGATCTCCTCGCGCAGCGTCGCATCGGTCGAGCCGCAAATCCGGACCTCATGGTCACTGAAGCTGACCGTGGTCTGCGGCACCTCGGCACGCATCAAATCTTCTTCGAGGGTCATGCCTAACGTACGGCGCTCCGTCATCCTCATGCCCAGCACGGCGTAGGCGTGGTCCGCGCCAGTGGACGCATCGAAAAACTCGCGTAGGTCCGATGAGCGGCTGAAGGCGAGCTCCACGTCATGCGCCGTGCCAAAAAAAGCATGAATATAGGGATCGGTTCCCCACGTTGCCGCGCTGGCTTCCCGCGGCGCCGGCAAGCCGGCTACGAGGCCCTGCACATAATCGAGCGCCATGCCGACCGCGGGGCCGAGCCGTTGCTGGTAGCGCGGCACCAGCCGCAGACGCGGGCTGAACCCGAGCACGCGCTCCGTCAACCCGGCGATCTCTTGCTCGTCATGCGGGTGCGCCCCGGCCTCACGCCGCCGCAGCCAGTTCAGAATACTCATGCAACTGCTCCCTTCACACGCGTCGCCCTGCTCTGCGAGGTCAGCTATAGCGCTCCGCCATGACAAGCGCGCTGAGGTTGTGGCCTTTCCAGAACATGTTGTGGATGCGCGGCTGAAGCTTGCGCAATGCATCCGGATCGAGGGAATAGAAGGTCAGCGTCACGGCTGGCCGTGACCCGTCCCCCGGAACATGCTCGATTTCGTCGAACGGTGGGAGGCCGTACTTGACCAGGAATGCCTTGATCTCGTCATCGGTCGTGCCGCTCTCGATATTCTCCAGTAATAGCAAGGAGATGATTCACTCTCCTCAGTTGCTGCCGGGGCGCGCTACGCCATGATGTTGACGCCGCCTCCCGCGAAGCGGTTGCCAGCTCTGACAGGTATGGGTCGAAATGCCCGCCCTTCTACAAGACCAGTCGCTCGGCCTCCAATGCCTGTTGGTAGGCGTTTAGCGCCGGATCGGTGACAGCGATGTGATCGCGCTCGGCCACCAGCATCAGGAATCCATGGTTTCGTCACCCGGCGTTCAGCGGTGGGCCCCGCTGAACGCCGGGTCCGTTCGAGAGTGCCACCGCTAACCGGTCCACCGCGGCACCAGGCTTGCAGGCGCTGGCCGTGATAGATATGCCCGCTGATTCTCAGGGCCAGCGCCGTGGCCTACGCGCGCGTCATCTCCATCTCGATGACCGCGGTCGGCATGTCGCCTTCCACGATGAGTGTGATTTTCTCGACCGGTGCGTATGCACTCAGGCCTCACGGACTCCGTCTTCCGACACGTCGTGGGGCAGGTTTTGAATCACGATTCGCATAGACGTCTACCCTTCCGGCATTTCGTTCGATTACCGCTCCGTCACCGACCAACCGCGCGCAGGGCCCCGCTGCTGCCCGCCTCGCCGAGCACGCCGCGGATGCGCGCGAGCATCGCCGTCTGCGCGGCCGTGGGCTGGATGCCCTGCACCCGCTCGTCGGCGAGCACGCGCTCTAGCAGCGTGAGCAGCCGATCCCGGTCCTCATGCTCGACCAGCAGTAGCGGCAGCGTCTCGATTGCTTTTTCCGGCTCGTAGCGCGCGATGATTGCCTGCTCGCCGCCGATGCGCCGCACCTGGTCGCGCGGCAGATCCGGCAGCAGCTCGCGATAGTCTTCGATCAACTCCTGCGCGAGTTGCACGCGGGAGAGCGGGAGCGCCTCGCCCTTGCGCGCCAGCAGCACGGCGACCCGCGCGAGTGCTTCCGCGTAGCCGCCGCTCCCGATCGAAGCCAGCGCTTCCTTGACGAAGGGGAGCTCGCGCGGGGCCGCTTGCTGCGCCTCCGTTTCGCCCTCGCGCCCGTCGGCGAGGTAGAAGGCGAACAGGTTGCCGTAGATCAGGAAAAAGGCAGCCTCGCTCAGCGCATCGCGCAGGGCGCGGTGGCAGTCGAGCGACGCGCTGGACAGCTCGGACATCATCTCCTCGATCCCTCGCGCCGGATGCTCGGCCCCCGGCGCCTGGCGCTGGGCCTTCACGGCCTGGGCGGCCGGCCCCAGCCACCACAGCCAGGGGTTAAGGTCGGAGATCGCCCAGCGTTGCAGGCGCAACGGGTGGAAGATGCGCCCCAGCTTGGCGGTGTACTCGTTTGCTAGCGCCTTGACCCATGGCCGCCCGAAGAGCTCGTACGCGTACTGGTTGAATTCCGAGACGACGCTCACCGCCTCGAAGGGCCGTTCATCGGCGCGCTCGAACCGATTCAGGCGAGCGGCGACGTCCTCCAGACGCAGTTCCTCGAAGCTCACCTCGTACGCCGGCTTGCCGCCGGCGTCCTTCTGCTCCGCGATCCGCATTCCGTACAGGCCGGGCGGCAGCGCTTCGATGGACTTCAGAACCGAGACGATCTGGGTGTATTCCTTCCTCGCCACCTGGCCGGAAACGAAGATGCCGAGGTGGCCGACTTCCTCGTGCATCAGACCGACGATCACCTGCCCGTTGGCCTTGATCTCGTCCGTGCTGCCATAGACGTCGGCGACCCAGTTGAAGGCCTGTTGCGGCGGCGTGATGTTGTCTCCCAGCGAGGCGAACAGCACGATGGGCGCCCTGATCTCGCGCAGGTCGAGCGCGCCGCGCGGGCCGGCTTTCACCGTGCCAGACCACAGCTTGTTGCCGACGAAGAGGTTCTGCGTGATCCATTCGATCTCCTCGCCGTTCAAGATGTAATAGCCGCCCCACCAGCGTTCGAACTCGAGGAAGCGTGCCGGCTCGGTGTCGGCGTTGGCAAACACCCGGTAGTACTTGTCCCAGAAGGTGTTCGCAGGGTTGAGGTTCTCGAAGTTCTGCACCAGCCAGGCGCCGTCGAATTTCCCGGCGCCGAGGTCGGAGGTGAGGGAGGCGAGCCAGGTGCCGCCGAGCAGTCCCCCTGCATAGCGCATCGGGTTGTCGCCCTCGCCCTCGCGCCAGGCGCCGCCCCAGTAGGACATCGGCGCGCCGACGATCACTACCGGGCCGATGTCGTCGGGGTCGGAGGCGGCCAGCATCATCGCCGCCCAGCCGGCCTGACAGTTGCCGATGACCGCGGGCTTCTCGGCGTCGGGGTGCAGCGAGCGCACGCGGTGCACGAACTCACGCTCGGCATTGCACACGTCCAGCAGCGTCTGTCCCGGTTCGGGATTGGGGAAGAACATCACGAAGTACACCGGATGGCCTGCGCGCAATGCCACGCCGACCTGGGAATCGTCTTTGAATCCGCCTATGCCCGGTCCGTGGCCGCCACGCGGGTCGATGATCACGTAGGGGCGGCGCCTGGGATCGACCGTCGTGCCCTCGGGCGGAACGATGCGCACCAGCGCGTAGTTGACCGGACGCTCCAGCGAACGCCCGTCCATGATCGTCTCGTAGTCAAAGTGCAGCACCGGCGGCAAGCCTTGCTGCTCGTGCTCGATGAAGTTGTTGCCGCGCTGGCGCAGCGTGTCCCAGAGCAGGATGGAGCGCTGGCCGAAGTCCACCGCGTATTGCGCACCGCCCGCCCACATCTGCCACGGCATCATGGGGCTCGCCATCAGCCCGGCGGGTTGCCCCGCACAGGCCTTCTGTACCCGCTCGCCGAAGCGCTCCACCGCAAGCTTCGTGCGCGTCTGCAGTACCTGCGCGACCTTCGCGGAGATGTCGTGGCTCTGGGAGAGTTGTCTGGCTGTATTGCTCATCAGGTCTTCCTTTCCTGGGTGCCGGCAAACGGTTCGCACCGGCACCATTTGTATCGAAAACGCGTCAGTTCATTCCCGAGCGTCGCGGCACCACGCACATCCTGGTGGCATCCGACGTCAAGTCGTAACCCTGCTGCGCAGCCTCATTCGGAATTGCGTGGGTCAGCACGGCGCCGCCGCGGTCAAGCCATGTTGTGCAGGCCGGCGTCGATGTAGACCACGTCGCCCGTCATGCCGGAGGAAGCGGGGCCGGCGAGGAAGGCAACCACCCGGCCGACCTCGGCGATGTCGACCAGGCGCTGGCCCGGGGAGCGTGTGACCGCCATGTCGATCAGCTCGTCGAATTGAGCGATGCCGCTTGCAGCGCGGGTGCGCAGCGGGCCGGGCGAAACGGCGAATACGCGGATGCCCTGCGCGCCGAGCTCCTTCGCCATATAGCGCACCGAGGCCTCGAGCGCCGCCTTCACCGGG